>JBPOIS010000199.1:0-3096 GCA_052034295.1 Pseudomonadota bacterium | reverse complement strand
TCCCCGCAACTGTCCGAGGCCGCCCGGTGTTTGAAAGGTGCACAACCTTTGCGCAGGCTCAGCGCCCAAACGCGACGCAACATCCGCCGAGTTTTGCGGGGACGGATGGTTTTGCCCCCTTTTGCCGAAACAAAAGTCGGTCGCCGAAGGCCAAGAAAGGCATCCTGAGCACAAAGGCTTCCACGCCGCTTAGCCGCCGACCTGGCCATGTTTAATCCAGCAACAGCAGTTCGCCGAAGGCTTGCAGAAACCGTGCCCTGAGCGCAGTCGAAAGGCGGCCTTGATCACTCCTCCCCACGCCAGCCCTGCTGACGCAACCTCTGCCGGGTCTGGCGGCGGTCACGACGCCGGGCCTGCCCGATGTCCTCGGCATCGTGCACACCGCCTTTTTGCAACAGCGGGTGCAGGGCAAGGATCTTGCGGTCCGGGTGCTGCAGGTGCAGCTGGTTCGGTTTTTGGTGTTTCATCTCGTTTGCTCCTGTTTTGGCCTAACCCTTGATGCACAGCACCTGCCGCAGGGTGTGCACCACCTCGACCAGATCCGCCTGCAGGGCCATGACCTCGTCAATGTCCTTGTAGGCGGCGGGGATTTCATCCACCACGCCCTCGTCCTTGCGGCACTCAATGCCCTCGGTTTGCTGCGCCAGATCGTCCGCATCAAACAACCGCCGGGCCTTGCTGCGGCTCATGCGCCGCCCGGCCCCGTGCGAACACGAGCAGAACGACGCCGGATTGCCCTTGCCGCGCACAATGTACGAGCGCGCACCCATGCTGCCGGGGATGATGCCCAGCTCACCGGCCTGGGCACTGATGGCGCCCTTGCGGGTCACATACAGGTCCACGCCGCCATGGGTTTCCTGCGCCACATAATTGTGGTGGCAGTTGATCGCCTCCTTGCTGAGCTGAAACGGCGGCAACTGCGTGCGCAGCGCCTGCAACACCAGCTGCATCAGCAACCGGCGGTTTTCCAGGGCATAGTCCTGCGCCCAGCCCACGGCCTCGACATAGTCCGCAAAGCTGGCCGAGCCTTCGGCAAAATAGGCCAGATCCTGATCCGGCACGTGGCCAAAACGGCGCTGGGCTTCCTTTTTGGCCCGCTCAATGAAGTAGGTGCCAATGCAGTTGCCCAGCCCACGGCTGCCCGAGTGCAGCATCACCCAGACCTGCCCGGCCTCATCGACACACAGCTCGATGAAATGATTGCCGCCGCCCAGCGTGCCCAGCTGCTGGCGCCAGGTGTGCTCAAACTGCCGCAGCATGCGCAGCAGCGCCGGATGCTGGTCGGTGATGGCCTTCAGCCGTTTGGCCAGCGGGTCCAGCGTGGAGGCCCTGGCCCTGACCTGACGGTGCTGGGCAAAGCCCACCGGTACACTGCGCTCGATCGCCGCGCGTACCCTGCGCAGGTCATCCGGCAACTGATCCGCACGCAGGCCCAGCCGCAGGGCATTCATGCCGCAGCCAATGTCCACGCCGACCGCAGCCGGAATGATGGCACCCCGGGTCGGGATCACACTGCCCACCGTCGCGCCGATGCCCGCGTGCACATCCGGCATCACCGCCACATGCGGGTGAATAAACGGCAACTGGGCCAGTTTTTGCAGCTGTGCCACAGCCTCAGGCTCAATGTCACGGGTGTGCACCTGCACGGGCACCCCGAGGCCTGGATATTCAGACGCCTGCTCATTTAAAACCAATTGAATGGCCATTTTAAAACCCCATTGGGCTTTTGACCGGCAAACACAAGCTTATGGTTTGATTGCCGGGGCAAAAACCAGATTCAAATCTCCACAGCCCGGGAGGGACGGTGGTTTTTGCAAAACAGGACCAGCCTGCGCCCTCGGACAGGGGCAGCCATCAGGTCAGGGGACAGGGCAAAAAAATCCCCGCCTGAATGCGGGGACTGGGGTCCTTGCACATTCAGCGTCCATGCCTGCTGGCCTGCGCTGAATGCCTACAGCAGCAGCGGTCAGGGGGCAGAATTCCTCGATGTCATGGTGAACCTCCTCGCTGGATCCGGGGCAGGACGGCCTGTGCCGTCTGCGGTGGTGGTGTACGGGCCAGCACGTGGGACTGGCCATTTAAACGGTCTCAGGACAGAATGCCGGGGCATTCACCTGAATTTTCGCATCATAATCCAATCTGGTCCTTTTGCAAGCAGTTTTTTTAAAGTCCCGGCCCTGCGGATTCAAAACCACGACCGACTCCAAAAAACTAAAAAAATCCCCCTTCAGTACGGGGCGTTTCGGCGCACCCCGCACCGGCTGGTACACGCACCTGCAGCCACACGGCCGCAATGCGCTCGACCTGCTGATAGGCCGGTTCCGCCAGCTCTTCACCAAACACATCCGGGTCCAGCATCTGGTAGTCCACCTGCCCGCCCTGCGCCAGCCAGGGCTGCAAGACCGGCTGCAGGGCCTGCCAGAAGCCATCCACGCCCGCCACGATGGCCACCCCCGTATACAGCAGCAGCTGCCCGCCGGGATTCAGGCGTGACAATCCCTCCGCGACGATGCGCACCGCCAGTTCTGCGCCCAGCAAGGCCCCACCATGCCGGTAGGTGCGGCTGTGGGCATCGACCAGATAGGGCGGGTTGGCCACGATCAGGTCAAAGCAGCCTTCCAGCTGTGCATAGAGATCACTGTGCAGCACCTGCAGGTCCAGCCCATTGATCTGGCTGTTGATCCGGGCCAGTTGCAGGGCCTTGGGGTTGATGTCGGTGGCCCACACGGTGGCCTGCGGATGGTGGTGTTTGAGGGTCAGCGCCGCCGGGGCAGCCCCGGCGCACAGCTCCACGGCACGCCGGACCTGGCCCGGTGGCGGCAGTGCCCCTTGCAGGGCCCGCACAAAGCGATAGGTGTCCGGCCCAAAAAACACTGCCTCTGCCGTCTGGGTTGGGTAAGCACTGTGCACCAGCAGCAGGTCACGGCCCTGCACCGTCAGGCTGGACAGACGTACGCTGCTTTGCCAGCGGCCATCCGGCAGCCGACGCAGCCAGCCTGCCGCCGCCAGTGCCTCAAAGTGTGCCGAAAGCCAGCTGACCTCAGCCGCCTGTTCAGGGTGCGGCGGCCACACCAGCGGCACATTCCAGCCCAGCAC
>JBPOIS010000180.1:0-29398 GCA_052034295.1 Pseudomonadota bacterium | reverse complement strand
TCACCGAGCATCAGCGCACACAGCGCCTCGGCACCCAGTGGCGCGTAGCTGTAGCCTTTGGACCCCAGCCCGGTCAGCACCCACAGGCCGGGCGTACCGGCGGGCGCAGGCCCCAGAACCGGCTGGTAGTTGCGGGTCTGGGCGCGCACCGAAGCCCGCCCCTGCCACTGCGACAGCCCGGGCAGCCGGGCAGCCAGCGCCGGTGCCGCCTCCTGCAGCCGGGCCAGATTGTGGGCGTGGTCCTGTACGCGCAGGTCCGAACCGGCATCGCCGCGCACGAACGACGCCCCCAGCAGCAGTTGATCTTCCACCGGACCGGCATAGCCGCCATAGCTGAGCAGATGCGGTGGCCCCTCCGCACAGGGGACCCAGGACACCTGACCGCGCACCGGACGCAGTTCAGGCAGGCCCGGACACAGCACTGCCGCCTGCAGGGCCGTGCACACCACCACCTGATCGAAGCCGTCCCAGCCCTGACCCTGCGCACCCTGCAGGGTCCAGCCGCCTGCGCCGTGGCTCAGGCTGACCACCTCGGCTTGGACCTGTTGCAGGCCAGGTTGTTGCAGGATCTCAGCGGCCAGCCGTGCCGGGTGCAAAAACGCCCCATCCGGCAGCCAGGCCGCAGGCCGGTCCCCGGCTTCAGGGGCCAGCGGCTGCACCACTTCCGTGGGGTACTGGGACAGGCGATCGTGGTCCAGCGGCTGACGGACGGTGTCCAGCAGCCGTGCCCCCCGGCAGGTCACCACGTCTGGTGCCCGGGCCTGCCACCAGCGCAGTGTGGCCAGCCAGCCGGACGTGGCCAGATGGTGGCTGACCTGACTCAGGACGGTGAGCTTGGGCACCAGCAGGGCACGCGGGTTGCCCGAGGCACCGGCCAGGGGCTGGGTCTTTTCAAACAGGCTGACCCGATGGCCACGGCGTAGCAGGCTGTCCACCACGCTGAGACCGGCAATCCCGGCCCCCACCACAGCGATGCGCTGCGGCAGGCGTGTCGGCGCAGGGGATGTCTGCGGCGGCAGTGGCCACCAGGCGCGCAGCATTTCCCGTTTGCGGCCAAAGCCGGGCGGGCGCGTGACGGTGATGCCGTGGGCACGCAGGCCCTGCTTGACCACCCCGGCCACACTGAACGACGCAAAGGTGGTGCCCGGCCCGCTCAGGGCCAGCATCGGCGCAAACACCCGATCCTGCCACAGCGCTGGATTGCACGCCGGGGCAAAGCCATCCAGAAACCACGCATCCACCCGTGCCGGTGGGCTGGAGGATGGACGCGGCGCGGCCAGCTCGGGCAGCACCTGACTGGCCTCGCCCCAGCACAGGTCCACGGTCAGGCGCTCCGGCACAAACACCAGCCGGTGCACCCCCGCCAGCAGCGGCGGATACTGCGCCAGCAGCTGCGCACTCAGCGGGCCCAGTTCCGGCCACTGCGCCAGCGCCCGCTGCAGGTCGGCGCGCTGCAGCGGAAAGCATTCCACACTGACAAAGTGCAGCTGGCTGCCGTTGTCCGGGCGCACCTGCTGCCACAGCTGCCACAGCGCCAGCAGGTTCAGCCCGGTGCCAAAGCCGGTTTCGCCGACCACGAAGCGCTGGCCCGGTTGCAGTGCCGCCAGCCGCGCCGGCAGGTCATTACCATGCAGGAACACATGGCGGGTCTCGGCCAGGCCATTGTCGCGGGAAAAATACACATCGCCAAAGCGCCGCGACACCGGCAGTTCACCGCCATCGGCCTGCGGCTGCCAGTCGAGCGTCGCCGCTTCAATCTGCCAGTAGGGCGCTGTGGTCATGGTCGGCCCCCACTCACCAGCGCCGCCGCGCCGACCACAGCCGGGCGCTGATCAGGTAGCCCGCCACCATGCCCACCAGCATGGTGATCGCCCCATAGATGAACATCTGCGCGCTGCGGTCGCCCTGCAGCACCTTCACCTGCACCGACAGGTTGTCGTTGTCGAGCTGCAGCGTCTGGTTCAGCGCCATGCCGCGCCGGTTGGCCTGTTCCAGTTCGGTCAGGCGCTGCTGCTGGCGCAGGTACTCCCGGCGCAAAAAATTCAGCTGGTCCAGACTGGACAGCGCGCGGGGCTTGTTGGTGACGGGATCAATACGGGTGTCCACCACCACGCCATTGTCGAGCAGCTTCAGCGGCGAAGCCGGCGCTGCCGGGGCGGTGCGGACCACAGGTGCCGGGGCAGCAGCGTCCACGGGTTGCGCCGCCGTCGGTGCAGCCCCGACCCCGGCACTGGCCAGCAGCAGGCCCAGCGCAAAACCGGCACGACTCACGCCGGAAACACCTGCCGGAACAGGCGCACTTCAACCCGCTGGTACACGCCCGCGTGCACATACGGCTCCTCGGCCAGCCAGGCCTCCAGACTGGCCCGATCCGGAAAATCCACCACCACCAGACTGCCGACCATGCCCTGTGCAGGGTCGTGCTCATCCACCGGGCAGGGACCGGCCAGCACCAGACGGCCTTCAGCCTGCAGGGCCTCCAGACGGGCCAGGTGCGCCGGACGGGCCGCCAGACGCGCCGGCAGGCTGTCGGGGGTGTCGTAGGCAATCAGGGCATAACAGGGCATGGCAAACTCCAGATCAAAAAAAACTCAGCGCGGCGGCTGATCCTGACGCAGATAGGGCTTGAGCGCGAGCACATTCAGTACCATAAACACCAGCGTGATGCCCATCGAGCCCCACACCTTGAAGTCCAGCCAGTGCTGCGGCCAGATGAAAGCAAACGCCAGGTGCAGCAGCCCAAACAGCACAAAATACAGGGCCCACACCAGCGACAGGGTGCGCCACTGGGCATGGGACAGCGCAAACACCTGCCCCAGCACCCGCTCGGTGATGGGTTTTTCGCCCACATAATTGCCGGCCACCATCACCACCGCAAAAATCCAGTTGATCACCGTGGACTTCCAGCGCAGCCACACATCATCGTGCAAAAACAGCGTCAGCCCACAAAACGCCACCGTGGCCAGCAGGGTAATCCACTGGGATTTTTCCAGCCGCCATTTCTGACGGACAAAATGAAAGGCATACACCGCCACCATCGACACCAGCAGCGCCTGGGTGCCCACAAACACGCTCTGGGTTTTGGCAAAATAAAAGAACAGGATCAGCGGGATAAAGTCCAGCAGGGCGTTCATCGGTTTTCCTTGGGGTGAACCCCGGTCATTGGGGCGGTGGGGCGGTGGGGCGGTGCCGCACCGGGGCGGGACAGCGGATGCCCTGCCGGGTCTGGCGCAAAACATGCTAGGGTATGGCGCCCCATCCGCACAGCCCCCAGTATAAACGATGCACCGGATTGATTTGCACACCCACAGCCACTGTTCTGACGGCAGCCTGTCGCCACAGGCGCTGGTAGAAGCTGCCCACGCCGCAGGCGTGACCCTGCTGGCCCTGACTGACCATGACAGCGTGGCCGGCAATGCCGCCGCCGCACAGCGGGCCGCTGAGCTGGGGATGGGCTTCTGGCCGGGGGTGGAGCTGTCGGTCCACTGGCCGCGTCCAGCCGGTCCGGGGGCGGCAGCGCCCGGTGGCCGTGCGGTGGTGATTCATGTGGTCGGCCTGCAGGTGCAGACGCATCCGGTGCTGGAAGCGTTGCTGTGCCGCCAGCAACAGGCGCGGGGACGGCGGGGGCAGCAGATCTGTGCGCGCCTGCAGCAGCGGCTGGGGGCGGACCCGTGGCCCGAGGTGCTGGCGGCGGCCCAGCAGCAGCCTGAAGCGGTCAGCCGCACCCACATTGCCCAGTGGCTGCACCGTCAGGGCCATGTGCGCAGCGTTCAGCAGGCGTTTGACCGCTGGCTGGGCACCGGCAAGCCCGCCCATGTACAGCCGGACTGGTGCACGCTGGCGGAGGGCATCGCGGCGATCCGGCAGGCAGGCGGGCGCGCGGTGCTGGCGCACCCGACCCGCTATGGGCTGTCGGCGACGCACACCCGGCTGCTGGTGGCCGCCTTTGCCGGGGCAGGCGGCGATGCGCTGGAGCTGCCAGACCTGCAGGTGCCTGTGGCCAGTCGGGACATGGTGGCACGGCTGTGTGTGCAGCACGGGCTGCAGGCCTCGGTGGGCAGTGATTTTCACGGGCCACACCTGCACTGGCGCCGGCTGGGGCAGGTGCCGCCGCTCCCGGCCGGGCTGCAACTGCTGGGGCACTGACCGCCCTCCGCTGGACTTCATCCCCCGATTCCCCCTATGGAGACACTGCGATGACACACCGGAAAACACTGGGCTGGCTGCTGGCGGGCCTGATTGGCCTGCAGGGCAGTGGGTGGGCGGCGCAGCCCTGGCTGCTGGCCTATCGGGGCCAGTCCACCAATCAGCTGGTGCACGATGCGCGGCTGTTGCCCCTGCTGCGGACCGCAGTACCAGCCGCGATGGTGGCCGATGTCCATGCGGGGCTGGGCGGCCCCCCGGACCCGGTTCGGGTCAGTCCGCAGGGACAGGTGGCCGCCTCGGCCTGTATGGCGCATGCCTGTGTGTTCAAGGCATGGTTCTGGTATGACACCCGCACCGGACAGGCGCTGGCGGCACTGGCGGAGGGCGGTGGCGGGGGATTTGAGGTGACGCTGGCGTCACGCACGCTGGCCCCGCAGGCCCTGCCGGGCGACGCTGTGCAGGCCCTGAAGGGATGGTGGCGTGATCAGGATATCCAGCCCCGCACCCTGCGCTGGATGACGGCGTCGGGGCGGGTTCAGGACCTGGCCGGGGTGGCTGTTCTGCAGCCTGAGCCGGTGGTGCCACGCCCGGCGGGTGGGCCCAGCTTTGACTGTGCCCAGGCGCGCAGCCGGGTGGAGCAGGCGGTGTGTAGAGCCCCTGATTTGTCGGCGCAGGATCGGCAGCTGGACCAGCAATTCCAGGAGATCCGCCGCGCGCTGGCCCGTGAGGGCGATCAGCAGGCCCTGCGGCAGTTCCAGCGCCAGTGGCTGCAGCAGCGCAACCGCAGCTGTGAGGCGCAGACCCAGCTGGCGGCCTGCCTGTCCGGACAATATGCCGCGCAACAGGAGGCCCTGCAGCACTGGCTGCCCCCCCGTTAGCGCCCGCAAAAACCGCGTAGGCCAGACGCCGGTCCTTGAGCGGGCTGAGCACCTCCAGGCGGTTCAAGGCAAGCACCGGCAGCATGCTGGGGGGCGACCGTCTGGCGGCTTTTGGCCAGTCCACCGCCCGGCCTCCACGTGCGGCGTCCCCTCAGGGCATCTGCCCGGTCTCGGCCAGCGACAGCGCCCGGCCTTCCCCGACGATCACATGGTCCACCAGCTGCAGGTCCAGCAGCTGGGCGGCCTCACGCAGCTGGCGGGTCAGGCTCAGGTCAGCCGCCGAGGGACGCGGCGGCGCATCCGGGTGGTTGTGGCTGATGATCAGCTGCACCGCATGGTGGGCCAGCGCCCGCGACAGGATCTCGCGCAGGTAGACCCGGCAGGCGGTGACACTGCCCAGAAACAGCCGCTCAAAAGCCAGTAGCCGCAACTGACTGTCCAGAAACAGCACGGCAAACACCTCACGTTTTTCATGGCCGAGCTGGCGCAGCAGGTACTGTTTGACCAGCGCCGGATCATTCAGGGCCTGACCCTGGCGCAGCTGGAACTCCAGCTGGCGCCGGCCCAGTTCGGCAGCCGCCATCAGGTGGGCGTATTTGGCCTGACCCATGCCGTGGTGGCGCAGCACCTGTTCGGCCGGGGCCGACAGCAGCTCCGGCAGGGAACCAAACTGGTCGATCAGCTGGCGGGCCATGTCGATGGCTGACGCCTGCGCGGTGCCGGTGCGCAAAAAAATCGCCAGCAGTTCGGTGTCAGACAGGACAGCAGGGCCGTGGTGCAGCAGGCGCTCACGCGGGCGCTCCTGTTCGGGCCAGAGGCGGATACTCATTTATGGACTCTAAATGCTAAAAAAATAGATGGTTGGACATCAATTGCCCGCTTATTGTGCCGGATTTTTTGGGAAAAAAACAGCCGCCAGCAGCCCTGCACAATCTGTGCTAAGGTGGGCGCGTTCATGCCAATGATGCACAGACCATGACGGAATTGTTTCCGGCCCACAGTGCCGAACGCGACGTGCCCCACCTGCTGATTGCCGTGACCGGCGGCATCGCCGCCTACAAGACCGCCCAATTGGTGCGGCTGTGCCGTCAGGCGGGCTATGAGGTGCGGGTGATCATGACCAGCGGGGCACAGGCCTTTGTCACCCCGCTGACCTTTCAGGCCCTGTCCGGGCACCCGGTGCACACCAGCCTGCTGGACCCGGCTGCCGAGGCCGGCATGGGCCACATCGAGCTGGCGCGCTGGGCCGACCTGCTGCTGATCGCCCCCGCCAGTGCCAACACCCTGGGCCGACTGGCCGCTGGACTGGCCGATGACCTGCTGGCCACAGTGGTGCTGGCCACCCGCGCCCCGGTGTGGCTGGCCCCGGCCATGAACCAGCAGATGTGGCAAAGCACGGCCGTACAGCGCAACCTGCAACAGCTGCGGGCCCTGGGCTATCACCTGATTGATCCGGCCGTGGGTGAGCAGGCCTGCGGCGATGTGGGGCCGGGACGGATGCCGGAACCCGACCACCTGTTTGGGCTGATGCGCCAGCAGTTGCGCGTGCGGCACACCCCGCAGCGTCTGGCGGGCAAACGGGTGGTCATCACCGCAGGACCGACCCGTGAGGCGCTGGACCCGGTGCGCTATGTCAGCAACCACAGCTCCGGCAAGATGGGCTTTGCGCTGGCGGAAGCCTGCCGCGATGCCGGGGCCGACGTCACCCTGCTGGCGGGTCCGGTCCACCTGCCCACCCCGGTCGGGGTACAGCGCGTCAACATCGAATCGGCCGAGGACCTGCTGGCGGCCAGCCAGCATCAGGTGGATCTGGGCTGTGATGTGTTCGTGGCCACGGCAGCCGTGGCCGATTACCGCTCGGCACAGACCGCAGACCACAAGATCAAGAAAAGCGGCGAAACTTTTTCTTTCGACATGGTGCGCAACCCGGACATCGTTGCCAGCATCGCCGCCCGGCCCGACAAGCCGTTTGTGGTCGGGTTTGCCGCCGAGACCCGTGATGTGGAGCAGTACGCACAGGGCAAGCTGCGTGACAAGCACCTCGACATGATCGCCTGCAACGACGTGTCCCGGCAGGACATTGGCTTTGGCAGCGATGACAACGCCATGGTGCTGTTTTTTGCTGAACACTGCCAGCTGCCGCCGCGCCATCTGGACAAGGCCAGCAAGACCGTAATCGCCACCCAGCTGGTGCAGTCACTGGCGCAGGCCCTGCAGCGCTGCCCGGCACGGGGTACGCCTCAGGACACCGGCGCCTGAAAAAAAACCGCCCGAAGGCGGTTTTTTTACAGCCACAGACGCGCGGTCAGGCGTTGCCCTGGGCCTGTTCGCTGGCCAGACGCTGCAGGTTTTCTTCGAAGGCCGCATCAAAGTTGATCGGTGCCAGCAGCAGCTGCGGGAAGCTGCCCTTGGTGACGATGTCACTGATGGCTTCGCGGGCAAACGGGAACAGGATGTTCGGGCAGTAGGCCCCGAGAATGTGCGGCAGTTGCTCCTGCGGCACGCCCTGGATCAGGAAAATCCCGGCCTGGTGCACTTCGGCGATGAACGCCACGCTGCCCTGGTTTTTGGCATTGACGGTGACGCTCAGCACCACCTGAAAGTGGGTCGGGTCCAGCTGTTCGGCGCTGGAGGACAGGTTGATGTCCAGCTCCGGCTGCCATTCCTGGGTGAAGGTCTTGGCCGAAGGCACTTCAAAGGACAGGTCCTTGACGTAAATGCGTTCCAGCGCGAGTTGGGGTTGGGCTTCCTGTTGAATGTCATCCGCCATGATGGGCTCTCGTTGTTTAAAAAAAAGCAGAAAAAAAGCCAGCGCAGCACTCAGCCCGCCAGCAGGGCATCCAGTTTGCCCTGACGCTCCAGCGCGTACAGGTCATCAAAGCCGCCAATGAACTGCCCGCCGATGAAAATCTGCGGCACGGTGCGGTGACGGGTCTGCGCCATCAGCTGCTGACGCACCTCGGGGGATTCCCGCGACAGGTCAATTTCCTGATAGGTGGCGCCTTTCTGGCTGAGCAGCTGTTTGGCCCGTACACAATACGGACAAATCGGCGTGGTGTAAATTTTGATTTCAGCGGCCATGGCCAGTCTCCGGTCAGGTCAAGCAGGGGGCAGGATCAGGCCGATGCCTTCACCAGCGGCAGTCCACTGGCCCGCCAGTTGGTGATGCCGCCATCCAGCCGGCACACCTGGGCGGTGCCGATTTTTTGCGCGGCTGCACCGGCCACCTGACCCAGATTGCACACCAGCACCACCGGGGTGGTCAGGGCACGCAGCTCCTCCAGATGACGGTCCAGCTGACTGTAAGGGATGTTGCGGCTGCCACTGATGTGGCCCGCGCGGAAATCCTTGCTGTCACGCAGGTCGATGACCACGGCCTGATGCGTATTGACCAGCGTGCCCAGCGACTGTGGGCTTATCTTGCGGCCACTGCGGCGGTTTTCAAGGGCAAAAAACACCACCAGCAACACCCCCAGGGTGCCAAACAGAAACGGGTGGTTTTGCATGAATTCGAGCCAGCGTTCCACAGGGTGCTCCCTTGTACGACATCAATCAAAAAAACAGCGCGCAGTATAGCCACAAATGGCCGGGCACAGCGTCAATAACTGTCTTTCTCGCGGCACTCCTGCTGCAGGCGGTTCAGGCTGTCGATGCGGCGGCCCAGCAGCTGGCCTTCGGCAGCGGCCTGGCGCAGCGCACAGTGCGGCTCGTGCTGGTGGGTGCAGTTGCGGAACCGGCACAGGCCATAGTACGGCGCAAACTCCTGGAACCCCTCGCGGATGTCGTCAGGTTCCAGGTGCCACAGCCCAAACTCGCGGATGCCCGGGGAGTCAATCAGCGCCCCCCGGCTGAGGTCCAGCGGGTCAAAGGGCAACAGCCGGCTGGTGGTGGTGGTGTGCTGGCCGAGCGCGGAGTTTTCCGAAATCACATTCACCCGCTGCAGCGCCGAGGGCAGCAGGGCATTGATCAGCGAGCTCTTGCCCACCCCGGACTGGCCGACGAACACCACGATTTCCCCGGCAATCGCCCGGCGCAGGCCCGACAGGTCGCCTTGGGCCTGCACCTGCAGGGTGGCATAGCCCAGCGACGCATACTCCGCCAGCACCTGCAGCAGGGGGTCGCCAGGCTGCAGCAGGTCAGACTTGTTCAGCACCAGCAGCGGCGGAATGTCCGCCACGGTGCAGGCGACCAGATAGCGGTCGATCAGCTGCAGCGAGGGCACCGGCAATGGCGCAAACACCACCACAATCCGTGACACATTGGCGGCCACGGGTTTGACCTTGTGGTAGCGGTCGGGACGGGTCAGCAGGCTCTGGCGCGGGTGCAGTGCCGTGATGATGCCCTGTCCGGTGTTGGAATCGGCCTGCCAGCGCACCCGGTCACCGGTGACCAGCACCGGCAGGTTGGTGCGGGCATGACAGCGCCAGCCGTCGCCCAGCTGCACGGGCCGCCAGAAGGGTTCTGGCTCGCCCTCGGCCACGACCGGCGGCGTGCCCGGCTGTTCCGGCAGGCTCAGCACCTGCACCTCCAGCTGGCGGCCATGGTGGGCCACCACGATGCCCTCCAGCGGTCCATCCTCGGGGAGCGCGGTCTGGCGTGACTGCTGTTGGCGCTCGATGCGCCGGGTCTGCTGGTCGGTGAGGCGGCGCTTGCGGATCAGGGCCATGGCTCAGGCCGACACCGACCGGGACAGCAGGACGACCACTACAGGCATGGCAAAATCTCTCAGGGCAAAATCAGCGGGGACTTGCTAGTATAGCGGCATTTTTGCTGCCTGCTGATGGTGTGACCATGACTGCCAACCCCGACCTGCGCCTGATCTGGATTGATCTGGAGATGACCGGTCTCGACACCCAGAACGACCACATCATCGAAATCGCCACCATCATCACCGACGAGCAACTGAACATCCTGGCCGAAGGACCGGTGCTGGCCGTGCACCAGTCGGATCGCGTGCTCAACGCCATGGACGAGTGGAACACCCGCCAGCATGGCCAGAGCGGGCTGACCGAGCGGGTGCGCCGCAGTGCGCTGGGTGCCGCCGAGGTGGAGCAGCAGACGCTGGCGTTTTTGCAGAAATGGATCGAGCCGGGCAAGTCGCCGATGTGCGGCAATTCGATCTGTCAGGACCGGCGTTTCCTGGCCCGCGAGATGCCCGCACTGGAAAAATACTTTCATTACCGCAATCTGGACGTGTCCTCCATCAAGGAGCTGGTGCGGCGCTGGCGCCCTGAGCTGCTGCCGGGCCTGAAAAAGGACGCCACTCATCTGGCGCTGGATGACATTCGCGATTCGATCCGTGAATTGCGCTACTATCGGGAGTACTTTATCAGAACCAGCTAATCAAACCAGGCATTTGCGAACGGGTGCGCCATTGCGGGCCGCCCCTGCGGCTTGAGGGGGACTAGACTGGTCCAGGTCAGTCTGCCGGAGCATTCACCCAACATGTCGGCCCCATCCCCGTCCGAGACACCAGCCGGTTCTGCCCCTGCGCCCGCAGGGTCGCGGCGGTGTTCCCTGTGGACGCTGCCCCTGGGCCAGCTGAATGCGTGGAGCCTGAACCAGAAAACCTGCCTGATCTACATGGCGCTGCTGATTTATTCAGTGCTGTATGCCGTGTATCACCAGTGGCTGATTGGCCTGCATTCGCCCTTTGTGGACCCGGCCTGTTCCGGGATCATGGTGCTGGAACAGCTGATGCTGATGTCCATCACCCTGGTGCTGTGGCGGCTGACCTACCAGCTGCGCCATTTGGCGCGTGCCCAGATGGCCCTGGCGTATCTGGCGATGATGTTTTACAGCGGTTCGCTGATTTTTCAGGCCTATCAGGTGGGCTTGTTTACTTTGCCAGTTGGGGTGGTGCTGGCGGCAGGGCCGATGTTCACCTTTACTTTCCTGCCGTTCCGGGTGGTGTATGCCGCCACTGCAGCAGCAGTCAGTCTGCTGGTGGCGGTGTGCGTGCTGGTGGCCACAGGCCGGCTGGCCAATGCGCCGCTGTTTTTGCCGGGCTTCTGGACCGACCCGGCGGCCCGTCCACTGCTGTTTGGCTCTATGGCCTATTTTGCCCTGCCGCACATCCTGACCCTGATGGGGCTGTATGACCTGACCCTGCGCATGCGCCAGCGCCGCGAACAGGAAATCCACCGGCTGAGCATCACCGATGCGCTGACGGGCCTGTACAACCGCCGCCATGTGCTGGCCCAGCTGCAGGCGCTGCTGGGGCAGGAGCCTGCACAGACCATCAGCGTGGTGCTGCTGGATGTGGACCACTTCAAGCGCATCAATGACCAGCATGGCCATCTGGCCGGTGATGCGGTGCTGCGCGAGATTGCTCAGGCCATGCAGCGCAATGCCCGGACACAGGATTGGATGGGTCGCTATGGGGGCGAGGAGTTCCTCTGGGTGCTGCCGGGGCTGTCAGTGCAGGAGGCCGAAGCTGTGGCCCAGCGGCATTGTCAGGCGGTGGCTGGCCTGTGCCTTGAGGTGGCAGGCGCCCCGCTGCCCCTGAGCGCCAGCTATGGCGTCTGTTCGACCGAGCAGGTGCTGCGGGAGGCGGATGCCCTGCTGCATGCCGCCGACCTGGCCATGTATCAGGCCAAATCCGCCGGGCGCAACCGGGTGCAGGTGTATCGGCCCGGTCAGACCGCCACCGGCCCCTGATCCAGTAAACTGCCGGGACCCACCGCTGGTCTGATCGTTTCCGCCAGCAGCGGCCAGTCTGTTTATGATCAAAGCATGACCGTGACATTTCAAATAGCTGTACCGCCTCGCATGGAGTGAACATGACCCGCCCCCATCCGCTGTACCAGGACCCCTGAACGTGCCTCACCGCATTGCTGAAGGGGTGGCCCATCTGCTGGAAAAAAGCCCGGCCGAACGGGCCCTGTTCATGCTCGCCAGCATGAACGTCAGGTTTTTGCAGTACCTGATCTGGCTGCTGTATTTTTCGTTTTTTCCCCATCCGCTGGTCAACGTGGACGTGCTGCACATCATGACCCTGGTCATGGTGCTGGCCATCGCGCTGCTTTGGGCGCTGTATGGCGTGGGGCGCTGGCTGCTGGACCGACCATCCACCAATCAGTGGCTGCCGATCGTGATGGCCCAGCTGTACAGTGCCACCCTGCTGCCGGTGGGGTATGTGCTGGGGCAGCTGAGCCTCACCACCGGGATTCTGCTGGCCGGGTCGCCCATGCTGGGGTTCATCCTGTTTGACCGCCGCTATGTGCTCTGGGCGCTGGGTTCGGCGCTGCTGCTGTTCGTGGTGGTCGGGGGGCTGACCATCGGGGGACAGTTGCCCTATGGTCCGCTGATCCATTTTGACAGTCAGGATGGCGCACACCTGGGCTTTCATTTTTTCACCCAGCTGTATTTTGCCCTGCCGCACTTTGTGGCCTTCATGGTGATCGCCAGCATCGTCATGCAGCGCTGGAAATGGCGTGAGCACGACATCCGGGTGCAGTCCAGGATTGATGGCCTGACCGGGGCCTACAACCGCAAGGCGATTTTTGAGCGGCTGGATCAGGTGCTTGAAGACAGCCTGTCCGCACCGGTGTCGGTGCTGATGCTGGATCTGGACCACTTCAAGAACGTCAACGACCGCTATGGCCATGGGGTCGGTGATCAGGTGCTGCAGGTGGCGGTGCAGACCCTGCAGGCCACCCTGCGCCATGATGACCATCTGGGCCGCTATGGCGGGGAGGAGTTCATGGTGGTGCTGCCGCACACCCCACTGGAGCGGGCGGTGGAGGTGGCGGAGCGCTGCCGTCAGGCCGTTGACCAGATCCGCCTGCCCCATGAAGGCGAGCTGTTGGCCTTCAGTGTCAGCATCGGGGTATCCAGTGGCTCGGTCCACCCCCAGTACGACCGCGACCAGTTGTTACAGCTGGCCGATCAGGCCCTGTATCAGGCCAAGCGCAGCGGCCGCAACCGCGTCTGTGCTGCCCCGGCGCAGGCACGGGTCTCGGCTGGGGCCTGCGTTTAGCTGACCCGGTCGCCCGGCTGGGCACCATGGTCCGGCGACAGCAGCATGATGCCGTGATCATTGCCGGCGGCAATCACCATCCCTTCGGACACGCCAAAGCGCATCTTGCGCGGGGCCAGATTGCACACCACGATCACCAGCCGGTCCCGCAGGGCTTCGGCTGAATAGCTGCTGCGGATGCCGCTGAACACATTGCGCTGGCCCAGCGGTCCCACGTCAAGGGTCAGTTGCAACAGCTTGTCGGAGCCCTCCACTGGGGCGGCAGTCATGATGCGGGCCACCCGCAGTTCGATTTTGGCAAAGTCCTCAATGCCGATCGGTGCCGGGCGGTCCGTGGTGGGGGCTGGCTGACTGGCTGCGGGCGCGCTGGCGGTTTTTTTCACCACCGGGGCCGGGGCGGGCGTGGCCGCAGGTTGCAGGGACTCGCGCGAGGCCTCAACCATCGCGGCGATCGCCTTGGGATCGACCCGGCCCAGCAGCGGGCTAAAGGGTGCCACCGCATGGTCCAGCAGGGTCTGCGTGCGCGCGGCCCAGTCCAGTGTTTCAACCTGCAAAAACTGCCGCGCCTGTTCGGTGAGCTGCGGCAACACCGGCGCCAGGTACACGGTCAGCAGGCGGAACAGGTTCAGGCCCACCGAGCAGACGGCCTGCACAGCAGGGTCGGTGGGGTTGGCCTTGGCCAGTGACCACGGGGCTTTTTCGGCAATGTATTCATTGGCGCGGTCGGCCAGTGCCATGATGTCACGGATGGCCCGGCTGTACTCGCGGGCCTCATAGGCCGCACCAATGCGGTCCCCGGCCTCCACAAAAGCCTGCACCAGGTCTGGTTCAGCGCAGGTGGCCGACAGGCGGTGGTCAAATGAACTGTTGATGAACTTGGCGCAGCGGCTGGCGATGTTGACGTATTTGCCGACCAGATCGCTGTTGGCCTTCTGGGCAAAGTCGTCCAGATTCAGGTCCAGGTCCTCGACGCTTTCCGACAGCTTGCTGGCAAAATAATAGCGCAGGTATTCCGGATTCAGGTGCTGCAGGTAGGTTTCGGCCTTGATGAACGTGCCGCGCGACTTGGACATTTTTTCGCCATTCACGGTCAAAAACCCATGGGCAAACACGCCGGTCGGGGTGCGGTAATCCGCGCCATGCAGCATCGCGGGCCAGAACAGCGCATGGAAATACACGATGTCCTTGCCGATGAAGTGATACAGCTCGGTGCTGCTGTCCGGTCGCCAGTACGCGTCAAAATCCAGGTCAGGCCGGGATTCGCACAGCTTTTTGAAGCTGGCCATGTAGCCGATCGGGGCATCCACCCAGACATAAAAATATTTGTTCGGGGCACCGGGGATTTCAAAGCCAAAATACGGCGCGTCGCGTGAAATGTCCCAGTCGTTCAGGCCCGAGTCGAACCATTCGGACAGCTTGTTGGCAATGCTGTCCTGCAGGCGGCCCGGCGTGGCGGTCCAGTCTTTCAGAAAGGCTTCAAAGTCCGGCAGCCTGAAAAAATAATGCTCGGATTCCTTCTCGACCGGGGTGGCACCGGACAGGGTCGAATAGGGATGGTTCAGCTCGGTGGCGCTGTAGGTGCTGCCGCATTTTTCACAGGAATCGCCGTACTGGTCGGCGGCCCCACATTTCGGACACTCGCCCTTGATGAAGCGGTCGGCCAGAAACAGGCCCTTTTCCGGGTCAAACAACTGCCGCACCGGACGCACCGCCACATGGCCGCGGTCCCGGTTTTTCACATAGATCTCTTCGGCAAAGGCGCGGTTTTCCGGGCTGTGGGTACTGTAATACTGGTCAAAACCCACCGCAAACCCGGCAAAGTCGCGCTCGTGTTCGCGCTGCACCTGGGCGATCTGCTGCTCGGGGCTGATGCCGTTGGCCTCGGCACGCAGCATGATGGCGGTGCCGTGCGCATCGTCGGCACACACGTAGGTCACCTGATGGCCCTGGGCGCGCATCGCCCGAACCCAGATGTCGGTCTGGATGTATTCGACCATGTGGCCCAGGTGGATGGGGCCGTTGGCATAGGGCAGGGCGCTGGTAACCAGAATTTTACGCACGTTGACGACTTCCACAACACAACAGGGTCTGAGGCCCGCCATCATAACAAAACCCTCAGGCCCCGTGTGCGCCCGATCAGTGGCCCCTGTCGCCGCTTCCCCGGTTTGGAGAAAAACCCCATGGAACCCCCCAAACCCATGACGCCCATGGAACCGATGCACTTTGATGACCCGGTCGGTGACGTGCTGGCCCGCACGCCGGTCCCCCACAGCCCAAGCCAGTGGTCTGACGTCATCACCCAGCGCCAGCAAAATGGCGAGCGCCTGTCGATCAGTGCCCATGTGCCCGGCGGTGACCCTGCCGAACTGCTGCACAGCCTGCAACAGGCCCTCGGTGACCGGGTCGGACCGATTGAACTCAGGCTGGTGTAGGGGGGCTGTTTTTTCGCCCTCGACCGTGGCCCAGTCAGGCTACACTACGCACTGGCCGATCCAACTGCACGGGTGCTGTGATGTTTCCTCCCTTTAAGCCCTTCAAATCCCTGTTTGCCGATGATTCGGTGCAAAAAATCCTCGACAGCACGCGGCTGCCGGGCAGTACCCAGACCCTGTCCAGCCTGATCAGCCAGAGCCAGCGCCAGAACGCAGTGTTGACCCTGACCCTGAAACTGCCGGCCGGGTATGTGCCCGGTGAGCACGGCGACCTGCAGGCGCTGCATGACCAGCTGGCCGACCAGCTGGAGCCGCACGGGGTGCGCGAGCTGAACCTGCACGTCATCGCCAGCAAGGCCGCCGGGGCTGTCCCCTCACAGGGCCAGTCGCAGCACCAGTCGCAAAGCCAGCCACAGGCGGCATTGCCGCCGGTTCAGGATGCCAGCCGCCATGACCCGCGCGCCGAAGCCAGCCGGCTGCCCAGTGCGCAGGCCAGTGACGCCGCTGCACCCGCCAGGGCTGCACCGCAGCAGCGCGACCTGCCGCCGCATCCGCGCATTCAGCACATCATTGTGGTGGCCTCCGGCAAGGGTGGGGTGGGCAAATCCACCACCGCCGTGAATCTGGCGCTGGCCCTGCAGCAGGCCGGGGCACGGGTGGGCATTCTGGATGCCGACATCTATGGCCCCAGCATCCCCACCATGCTGGGGGTGGCCGGGCAGGCCCCACTGATCGAAAACGAACAGTTCGTGCCGCTGGA
The DNA here is from genome assembly GCA_052034295.1 of Pseudomonadota bacterium. GTDB lineage: Bacteria > Pseudomonadota > Gammaproteobacteria > Pseudomonadales > Moraxellaceae > JBPOIS01. Next base: position 13,201 of record JBPOIS010000180.1, on the reverse strand, counting down.
AGCGCATGGGCTGGCGCTGATGTCGATTGGCTGCCTGACCGGCGACGACCAGACCCCGGTGGTCTGGCGCGGCCCCAAGGCCACCGGCGCACTGCTGCAGCTCTACAACCAGACCGCCTGGCCGATGCTGGACTATCTGGTGATTGACATGCCGCCGGGCACCGGGGACATCCAGCTCACCCTGGCGCAGCGCATCCCGGTGTCGGGGGCAGTGATCGTCACCACCCCGCAGCACATCGCCCTGCTGGACGCCCAGAAAGGCATCGAAATGTTCTGCAAGGTGAATATCCCGATTCTGGGGGTGGTGGAAAACATGGCCCTGCATGTGTGCAGCCAGTGTGGCCATGTGGACGAAATCTTCGGTGCCGGGGGCGGGGCCGAACTGGAAGCCCGCTATCAGGTGCCGCTGCTGGCCCGGCTGCCGCTGGATGCGGCCATCCGCCAGCATGCCGACAGTGGCCGGCCCAGTGTGGTGGCCGGGGATGCGGCCGCGCCGCTGTACCAGCAACTGGGCCTGCAGGTGATCCAGCGCGTGGCGGCGTTGCCGCAGCGTGAGCGCGATGCCCGACGGATTTTTTGATGCAGGGCGTCTGAAAAAATGCTCAAATACGCGCCCTGCACGCGCGGTGTTTTCAAAAGGTAACAAAGCATGTCCATCAAGTCAGACCGCTGGATCCGCCACATGAGTGAACAGCACGGCATGATCGAGCCTTTTGAGCCGGGACAGGTGCGCGTGGGTCCGTCGGGTGAAAAACTGATCAGCTATGGCACCTCCAGCTATGGCTATGACGTGCGCTGTGCGCGGGAATTCAAGGTGTTCACCAACGTGCATTCGGCGATTGTGGACCCGAAGCATTTTGATGAAAAAAGCTTCATCGACATTGAGTCGGACGTGTGCATCATCCCGCCGAACAGCTTTGCGCTGGCCCGCACCATGGAGTATTTCCGCATCCCGCGCGATGTGCTGACCATCTGTCTGGGCAAGTCGACCTATGCGCGCTGCTTCCGCGGCGACACGCGGGTGGCACTGGCGGATGGCAGTACCCCCACCCTGGAGGAAATGGCCACACGCCATCAGCAGGGTGAGTTGTTCTGGGGCTATAGCGTGGGTGCCAATGGCCGGGTGATCATCAGCCTGCTGGATGCCCCCCGCCATGTGGGACGTGACAGTTTGGTCGAAATCCAGCTGGATCATGGCGAGTCGGTGTTTGCCACGCCAGATCATTTGTTCATGCTGCGCGATGGCCAGTGGTGTGCAGCCGGTGAACTGCGTGCAGGGGCGTCACTGATGCCGCTGTATCGTGATCTGTACCGGGGCTATGACATGGTCTATCAGCCCATGACCGGCCACCTGTACCCCTCGCATCGCCTGGCGGATGAATGGAATCTACGGCATGGGATCTATGCAGACCAGCCGGGCACCCACCGGCACCACATCGACCATGACCGCCTGAACAACAACCCATGGAATCTGCAGCGCATGGCGGCCAGCGAACATATCCGCCACCACAATGCGCACACCTACGGCGCGGATTTTGATCCTGATGAGCACAGTGCCGCCATTCGTGAGGCCCTGCATCGCTGTCAGCAGGATCCGGTGTGGCAGGCCGCCTATCGCCAGCGCCAGCGCGACAGGGCCCAGAATTTTTGGCATCATCCGGACCATGCGCCGCAACGCGCTGCGTTGATCGCGCAACGCCAGCACATCAGTGCCGGTACCCGGCTCAAGCATCAGGACCACATGAACGCACGTTATCTGGATGTTGCGGAGCGCCTCAAGCAGGGACAACGCATGCAGCAGGTGTGGCAACAGGCCAACGCAGAGCGTCGGCAGCGCCAGGCCCAGCAGGCCAGCCAGCTCAACCGGCGCGATGACATCACCGCAGAGGCAGTGCGCCGAGCGCTGGATCATACCGGCTCGATCCGTGGTGCAGCCCGGTTGCTGGATTGTGACCGGTCGGTGTTCCGGCGTTTTCCCCATGTGCTGGCTGCATTCCGGGGCCATGCCGCGCCGCATAACCATAAAGTCACCGCCATCCGCGACGTCGCAGGGACCCATGATGTGTACTGTCTGACTGTGCCGGAGGCGGGTAACTTTGCGCTGGCCAGTGGGGTGTTTGTGCACAATTGCGGCATCATCGTCAATGTCACCCCGCTGGAGCCGGAATGGGAAGGGCATGTCACCCTGGAGTTTTCCAACACCACCAACCTGCCAGCACGCATCTATGCCGGTGAGGGTGTGGCACAGATGCTGTTTTTTCAGAGTGACGAAGCCTGCGAAACCAGCTATAAAGACCGGGGCGGCAAGTATCAGGGACAGCGCGGCGTCACCCTGCCCAGGGCCTGAGGGCGGGCTGGGCTGGACCGGTCGGCGCTGGTCCTGCCGCTTATCGTAAAATTAAGGAAGTCTTTCGCAGGGCTTTTGCTTTTTGGCGGATTGTCGCCATAATGGGATAGGGAATCTGCAAGGGTCTTTGCAGGGCGCACTGGTGATTTTAACAATTATGCTTTGCCAGGGCAGCCGCGGAGTGAGTGCTTCGCTGGACAGGATGGAGACACGAGTGTGAAAAGCGTTCATCAAGGGTTCGTACGCAGTCAGCTGGCGCTGGCCGTGTGTACCATCATGCTGGCCCAGCCGGTTCATGCGCTGGAAGCCCTGCAGGACCACGATCTCGCCGAAGCCACCGGTGAGGGGCTGGCCCTGTTGCCTGAAAACTTTGGCATGCGTTTCAATGGTGCCGACACGGCGAATGGCGGCCGTGGCACCTACGACACAGGTTATATTCATTTTATTCCGGTGGGTCCCATTTCCAGTGCAGGCACGGCGGCGGGGACGCGCAAGGGCGATCTATACCTGTATGGCCTGTCACTGTCACAGAGTAACCAGGGTTACAACAGTATCCGCACGGCGGCAGATCTGGAGGTCGGCTATGGCCGGGCCATTGACCGCTGGGGCTCTCAGGCCAACCCCTGGCTGCTGCTGACCCGGACAGAATCCAACGTCCCTGATTTTTCCGGGGCACTGAAGGACTTGCCACTGCTGAGCATGCAGGCCCCCCGCTACGAAACCGAAACCACCATCGGTACGACACAGGCGGATCGATCGGCCTACAACCTCAAGATGGGCATGTGGTTCGATCTGTTTGCGCGTGAGCAGACCGTGCCTGAAGGCAACGCTGCGCAGTTTGGTACGGTGGGGCCCGCCAATTACAACCGACTGCGTCTGGCTGCCGTCTGGGATGGCTTTAGCATCAACGGCTCTGAGCTCAATGTCTTCCAGACCCTGGGCGGTGCCACCAACACCGGGGGCATGTCCACAGACTACAATTTTACCCTGGGCATCAGTGGCCTGGTGCGCCTCAACAGCGGGGTCAGTACGGGGCTGAAGGCTACGGTGGGAGCAGCAGGCACGCCCGTGGCCGGTACCCAGTTGGCCACCTGGTCCAAACCGATGGAAGGTGGGGGCGAGGCCTGTACCGACTGGTCAAATGTCCAGTGTCAATACCGTGAACGAATCAAGACCACCCCTTACACCAGCAGCAACACCTGGGCGGCACCCTCAACGCTGGGGTCTGTCCTGTATCTGGGCACCCGTGAAAAATCCACCTCACCCAATGCCTCCGATCTGCTGGCCACGCCGGCCCTCAATGGCGGCGCAGCACCCCAGTTTGACCCCGCGTCGGAAGGCATATTCCTGTACAGCCCCAACATCAACCTGGTGCTGGGCACGCTCTACCAGCCGCTGACGCTGAGTTCCTCCGGCAATAACCTGGTCATGGAAATCGCCCGCATCCCGAACGTGCCGGCCATTTATCAACAGGTTTATCAAAAGTACACCAACACGGGCACCCTGGCGGTTGACAATTCCACCTACACCGGACTGGGTTCGGCCGGCTCGGGAGACACCACCAACACCTATTATGGTTCCACCTGTAGCGTGCATTATTGCGGCAACAACGGCAACAGCACCTATCAAGGCACCAATGCCACCCACAGTTCCATCAGCATCGGCACCACCGAGTGGGATGCCACCAACCGCTATCTCACGGCCTACAAAGGGGTAGAGGCGGTGGGGGTCAGCCTGGGTGTGCTGCCGACATCGGGCACTGGCTCGGTCACCAGGGATTATGTCTCGGCGATCCAGCAGAACCACCGGGAACGATACCTGTTGTATAACTACTGGCGATATTTCACCGGTACGGGCAGCTCCACGCCAACGGACCCAGACTACAGTGTGGATGGGGCCTATGGCTGTAAGGCCTCCTGTACCAGTGGAAGCAATACGGACAACCCCAAATGGAATGTGGTGATTCCCTATTACGAAAGCAAGGGGAATACCATGTGGTACAACGTGACCAATGCGGATGCCAAATTCAACACCATCAGCACCCCCTCGGCACCGATTGGCCGGGGCAGTGTGGCCGGTAACTTTGGTTCGGCCGTGATCGATGGCCTGATGATTCAGCACCTCAAGCTGACCACCACAGGACTGTGAGGACCGACATGGACAGCAAAGGCTCAGGCGCGAGCGTTCGGACACAAGGAGTCAGCAGCATGTTCAAGCCAGTGATGGGTCTCGGCCTGGTGTTGTGCACCTCGGTGGCCTGTGCACAGCTGCAGCCGCTGAGCACTGAGGCCCTGTCTGCAGTGGATGGGCAAAGCGGTGCCCGGCTGGACCTGAATATGCGCATCAACTGGGATACCGTGGCGGGCCAATACACCTGCGCAGGCAGTGCCGCCGACAAGGATAAATTCTGTCGGCTGGGCGTGTCACTCAACAACCGGGTGGACAGCACCAACCACAAGAGCTGGCTGGTGTTCAAGGGGCTGCATGCCGAGGCCATCAACCTGCAGAACCTGCGGATTGATGGGGTCAGCGGCATCAACGGCACCCAGAGTGGCCTGAAGCTGACCTTTACGGCGACGGACCCCATCCAGTTGCGCCATGTCGGCTTCAATGCCCTGTCGATGGAATATGATGATTTTGCGTCCACCCTCAGCAGTACGGTCAACGGCCGCTGGGATGAGCCTGCCAACCCCACAGGTGATCCCGGCTATCTGAAGTACAGCACGTACAGCATGACCGATCCGTCGGTATACGATCGTGGCCGCGAAACCGGCTTTTTGGGCATGGACATCCATGGCAATCTGTCCGTGACCGGCAGCATGACGATTTATGCCCTGTCCTGTACAGGCTCGGGAACACGGTGCTAACAGAGGGCTCATGGATGAACGCACAACGTACTTTGCTGAGCCTGATGGTCGGCATGGCCATGCAGCCCGCTCTGGCACTCGAAGCCCTGAATGACCAAACCCTGTCTGCAGTCTCGGGGGCAGATGGCATCAGCTTTGTCAGTACCGCCAGTCAGGTGGACATTGACCGCATGTATTGGGAAGACGACGCCGCGCGTCAGCTGCAGCTCAATGCGCTGCGGATCACCAATCCGGATGGCGGCAGCAATCTGGTCCGCTCAACCGTCGAGGTCCAGACAGGCAGCAGCGCGGGCACAGCCGGGATGTCCATCAATTTGAAGCTGGGCAAAATCCTGGCCGTGGCCGATCGGCTGGTCATCCAGAACAACAGTGCCGCCCCGGTGACCTCCAGCCTGGGGGCCCTGGCGCTGAGGACGGACACTGAATCCGTGCTGGGCATCAACACCACCAAGGGTTTTCTGAATTCTGCCGGTGATGCGGACCTGAGCATCAAGCTGGATCGGGCCAATCTGTTCCTGACGCACACCCTGAATGCCGGGGCCACCCGCAACCAGATGATCATTGGGGATTTGCGCGCCGACATCCGGGCCACAGGCAAGATCTGGGCAGATGCGGCCGAGGGCCTGCGGTTTGCGGGTACGGTCAAAATGACCCCCGATGCCAGCAATATTTCACGGGCGGGTTTGCAGTTTTCCCTGATGCACAAGGGCAATGTGACGGCGGGAGACTATAATGCCGGCACGGCAGGCGGGCTGATCCGTTTTGGGGCGTCTGGCCAGCTGGACAACGTCAACGTGGCCGTGCGCGGGGTCAACGCTTCCGCGGCTGCCGGTTCTGATGCGACGCTGACCTCCGGCCTGATGGGCAACAGTGGCATTGCCATCAACATCAAGGGCGATTTTCACACCAACGCCAATCCCGATGACGCCAGCGTCATGTCCTTTGATTTGGGTGAGGCGGGCAGCAACGGCTATGGCCTGCGGTTCAAGAATCTAAAACCCTTTGATCCCACCAAAACAGCTGCCAACTTTGATCTGGGCAATTTGTTCATCAACCTGAACGCAGAGACCGCTCAGGCCCTGCCCGAAAACACGGCCATGACCAGTGCCGCGAATGTGTCCCGGCCCACGGCTGCGCTGGCTGATTTTACCCAAAGCAGCCTGCCTGCCCAGGATGGAATGTCCGTCATGGTGCGCGGGCTGGAGCTGCAGGGGGTGGCCACCAACACCGTGTTTGTCGCCAACAACGGAACCACCCTGACGCCCACAGCGACCAAATGGTCCCTGGCGCCGCTGGTGTATGGCGGCAACATGAACCTGAAAGTGTGGGATGCCGCCAATGATGCCAGCGTGTTGCCAGCGGGCCAGGCGCGTTCGGCGCAGACTGGACAGCTGCTCACAGGCTTTGATCAGCGGCTGGGGATTGCCTTCCAGGCCTCGACCATTGGGCGCAATGCGTCTGGCAGCAAGACCACCAGTCTTTTGCTGATCAACACCGACACTGGCAGCAATCCCAACACCTATCTGGGCTTGCGCAATATCGATCTGTACACCAAGGGCTATGGGTTGCTGACGCTGGATTCCTCTGCAATCCACATGAACCTGAAGGATTTTTTACTGTCGCTCAACGCAGAGCTGGCTACGGGTGCCATGCCGTCGCTGTCCAGCCCCAGCGGATTTGCCAACTGTAACGACTGTCTGTTCAAGCTGCGCATGAAACTGGATGCGCCCAAACTGGATGTCGATCTGATGCCGATCTCCAGTACAGCGGCGCTGGGCTATGCTGCTGATGTGACCTTCAACAGCAACGGCAATTCCTTTATTCACATTGTGGATGCCACCACCAACTCGGCCATTGGGCTGGATGGCCTGACCGGCAGGATCCAGATCAAGGATGGAAGCATTGATGTGATGCAGGATGCCGTGGAGTTTCGCTCGACCACCGTCATCAATCCTGCCCAGTCCAGTGCTGACGTTCTGCGGGTGAGAAACTTCAACTTTTATCCCTCTAACCTGTCCACACCGAACCGGCTGGGTGAAATGGTGCTGACGGGTGGTACGATCACCAGCAGCATGAAGCTGACCCCAGTGGATTGAAGGAGCCGGGTCAATGAAACGAAAAACATCACCCACACTGCGTGGCTTGCCCTCAGTCGGACTGACCCTGTTGATGACCACCGGGATGGCGGCCACTGCGGCGATGACCCCGATGGCGGATCAGGAGCTTTCCAATACCACGGGACAGGATTCCCTGCTTACGATGAACGTGATTGATCCCGGCGAGGCTGGCAACCCCAATGGCAATATCGGGTTTTACAAGATGACCCTGAATGCCAAGATGGAAATGAACGCCAATGCGCGGCGGGTCCAGCTGGGCTGTGGCGGGGTCAATGGTGCCGATGGTTGCGACATCGACATCAACTACCTGCGTTTTGTCGGTCTGGGAGCGGTTGATGCCACAGGTCGCCCCATCAACGACAAGGGTCCGTCCACGGATTTTGAGCAAATCAACCCATTCTTTGAGATGGCCATTGCCAACCCAGACAGTCCCACCGGACGCAAAATCGTCGGGATGCGCTTTGGGGCTGAGCAGGCCCGGGGCATCCTCTCCAACGGGACCAGACCGGTGGACGCCAGTAACAACCCGACCTCGATCAACCGCACGCCAGTGACCTATGACAGCGGGTTGGGTACGGTGACCAATGAATTGTATGACCCGAATGAGCACACGGGGGTGAATCAGCTCTCGGCGGTGATTGACCGGCTGGTCGTCACCAATGGTACGGTACCCATCAAGGTGGACATCCTGGGCATCAAAGTGGATGCCACCGGGAAAATCATGGAAGGGGGGCCGTGTAACAACAATCCCTCGGTCTGTAAACCCTATATGCTGGGCCAGCGTCTGGATGCCAGTGGCAACCTGATCCAGAACAGCACCTCCAACGTGTTTGAAAAGGTCTATTTTGCGCGCGCCTCAACCATGCGGCTGGCGCCCTTGAACATTGAGATTTCGTCGTCCAATTTCCTGGCGGATGGCAAGGAAGCCCTGGCAGACATGAAGTCCGATTCGCGCTTTCTGCACAACATGCAGGTGGGGACCGCGACCAGCTATGCCAATGACTTTTATTTCTCTTTTTCCACACTCGGCAACAACGATGTCTGGGCCACGCTCGGCTGGGACCATAGCCCAGAGCGCGTCGAGTCCACCACCGATGCACAGCGCATGGCGGATTATGCGAACGTGGTGAACAGCCCCAACCCCAACGCGGTCGGCAGCTGGCTGAACTGGCGCAGTGCCAGTGGCAGCTGGACCCCGATGATGCGTGGCTGGGCGCTGCACTTGCCTGAGATTCTCATCAATAACTTTACCACGCCGACCCAGAACGCCAGTGGTCTGGATGCTTTGATCAGTCCAGACAGGGCCAACCTGAACGATAACCTGGACATCCAGCAGGTGCCGGTGGACAACTGCTATGGCACCCTGAAGTTTTGCTGAGCCTTCCCCATCAAAAAAAGCCCGCAATCGCGGGCTTTTTTTTGGGGTTGATGGCGGCTTAGCTTTTTCGGAACACGCGCTGCTTTTCGCGCGCCCAGTCGCGGTCTTTTTCAGTGGCGCGCTTGTCGTGCAGCTGCTTGCCCTTGGCCAGGGCAATTTCACACTTCACATACGGGCCTTTCCAGTAGGTGGACAGGGGCACACAGGTGTAGCCCTTCTGGTTCACCGCGCCCATCAGCCGCTCAATCTGGCGCTTGGACAAGAGCAGCTTGCGGCTGCGCGTGGCTTCGGCGACGACATGGGTGGAGGCCGACAGCAGTGGAGTGATCTGGCTGCCAAACAGAAAGGCTTCGCCGTTTTTGAAAATCACATAACTCTCGGACAGGGTCATGCGGCCCGCCCGGATGGCCTTGACTTCCCAGCCCTGCAGCACCAGGCCGGCCTCGAATTTTTCCTCAATGAAATAATCATGGCGGGCGCGCCGGTTCTGGGCGATGCTGCCGCCACTGTTGGCTTTTTTGGCTTTGCTCATGGTGTCTCCAGCGGTCTGTCCGGTATTGTCTGGCAAAAGTGCGCGGCTGGGTAGGGGGCTTTGGTGCCTGGGGCGCTGCAATCGGTATTTTTTTGCGAAAGTTTTGCTAAGATGCGTCAGCATTCCCTGCCTGAGAAAACGCCATGACCCGTGTGCTGTACCCCGGTACATTTGACCCGATGACCAACGGCCATGTGGATCTGATTGCCCGTGCTTCGCGCATGTTTGATCAGGTGGTGGTGGCGATTGCCCTGGGACACCACAAGAACCCGGTGTTCAGTCTGGAGGAGCGGGTGACGCTGGCACTGCAGGCCACGGCACACCTGCCGAATGTGGAAGTGATTGGCTTCAGCGGCCTGCTGGTCAACCTGTTCAAGGAGCAGCGGGCCACGGCGGTGCTGCGTGGGCTGCGCGCGGTGTCGGATTTTGAATATGAATTCCAGCTGGCCAACATGAACCGTCAGCTGGATGCCGAGTTTGAAACGGTGTTTTTGACCCCGTCGGAAAAATACTCGTTCATTTCTTCCACGCTGGTGCGCGAAATTGCCAAGCTGCGCGGTGATGTGGCCAAATTCGTGCCCGAAGGGGTGGTGGCGGCCTTTGCCCAGAAGCAGGCTGCAGGCTGGGCCTGAACGGCGCTGGGTCCCGGTCATGGCCCTGAAAATCACCAGCGACTGCATCAACTGCGATGTCTGCGAGCCGGTGTGTCCGAATCAGGCCATTTACATGGGCGTGGATTACTACCACATCTGGCCGGAGCGCTGCACCGAGTGTGTGGGGCATTTTGATGAACCGCAGTGCCAGTTGTTCTGTCCGGTGGACTGTATCCCCCATGACCCGGACCATGTGGAAAGCCATGACGCACTGCTGGCCAAGCTGGCCCGGTTGAATGCCGGACGATAGACGGCGCTTTTTTGCCAAAAACCTGTTACCCTGTGCGCCGCAAAGCAGGCTGGACGGTCGCTGCTGCGGAGGTCTTCGTGACTGAAGCAGGGGAGGAAAGTCCGGGCTTCACAGGGCAGGGTGCCAGTTAATGGCTGGGCGGCGTGAGCCGACGGAAAGTGCAACAGAGAGCAGACCGCCGAACGGGACGCAAGTCCGCGTGGCAAGGGTGAAACGGTGCGGTAAGAGCGCACCGCGAGTCTGGCAACAGACCGGCACGGTAAACCCCACCCGAAGCAAGACCAAATAGGCATCCGATGGCGCGGCCCGCGCTGGATGCGGGTAGGTTGCTGGAGCGTGTCAGTGATGGCACGCCTAGAGGAATGACCGTCCTCGACAGAACCCGGCTTACAGGCCTGCTTTGCCTTTTTTTTGTGCGATTCATGGGCTTGCTGCCTTGACGCCGGGGACCAGCGTGGCTATGATGCGCGCCTGTGTTTGGAGATGTAGCTCAGCTGGTTAGAGCGCACGACTCATAATCGTGAGGTCGAGAGTTCAAGTCTCTCCATCTCCACCATTCACATTCCAGCCTATGCCGCCACATGGCCGCATATCGGACCAAAAGGCTTGAACCATCAGGGTTTGAGCCTTTTTTTATGCCTGTACATGGCCACTTATGCACCCGTACAGCACTGGCCACCGTGTATCCCCTCGTGTATCCCCATCGATTCAGGTCTGCTGCGGCCATCCGGTCGCTGAAAAACACGCTTTTGACTTTGATTCTGCGCCAGAATGCGTTAAAACCGGGGAGCAATCCCTGATGAAACGTCAGGATATCGGCCTGCCGGTGCAGGCGCGTCATGCGGATGGAGAAAGCTTTTGACCACCAAATACCTGCTCGATGAAAGCCAGTTGCCGCGTCACTGGTACAACATTCAGGCTGACCTGCCGGTGCCTGCCCCAGCCGTGCTGCACCCCGGCACCCTGCAGCCGGTCGGCCCGGATGATCTGGCGCCGCTGTTCCCCATGAGCCTGATTGAGCAGGAGGTCACCACCGAGCGCGAGGTCGAGATTCCCGAGCCAGTGCGTGAGGTGCTCAAGCTGTGGCGGCCCGCCCCGCTGTACCGCGCCCATGGCCTGGAAAAGGCACTGGGCACCTGCGCGAAGATTTTTTACAAATACGAAGGCGTCAGCCCGGCCGGCAGCCACAAGCCCAACTCGGCGATTCCGCAGGCGTTTTACAACCGCGAAGCCGGCATCAAGCGTCTGACCACCGAGACCGGGGCCGGGCAGTGGGGCACCTCGCTGTCGTTTGCCGGGTCGCTGTTTGATCTGGATGTGACGGTGTTTCAGGTGCGGGTGTCCTATGACCAGAAGCCCTACCGGCGTGCGGTGATGCAGACCTATGGGGCGCGCTGCGTGGCTTCGCCATCGAGTGAAACCGAGTATGGCCGTCAGGTGCTGGCGGCCAACCCGCACCACACCGGCAGTCTGGGCATTGCCATTTCCGAGGCGGTGGAAATCGCCGCCAAAAATCCTGACACCAACTATGCCTTGGGCTCGGTGCTCAACCACGTGTTACTGCACCAGACCGTGATCGGCCTGGAATCGATGCAGCAAATGGAAATGGCTGACACCTGGCCGGATGTGGTGATCAGCTGCACCGGCGGCGGGTCGAATTTTGGCGGGATTGCCTTTCCGTTTTTGGGCGAGCAGCTGCGCGGCGGCAAAAAAGTGCGCATTGTCGCCTCCGAGCCCGCTTCCTGCCCCAGCCTGACCCAGGGCAAATATGCCTATGATTTTGGCGACACCGCGCACCTGACCCCGCTGACCAAAATGCACACGCTGGGCTCGTCATTCACCCCGCCGGGTTTTCATGCCGGGGGCCTGCGCTACCATGGCATGTCGTCGCTGGTGTCGCATGTGAAAGAGCTGGGCCTGATTGAAGCGGTGGCCTACGGTCAGGTGGAATGCTTTGAGGCCGGGGTGCTGTTTGCCCGCAGTGAGGGCATCGTTCCGGCGCCGGAATCCACCCACGCCATCAAGGCCGCGATTGAAGAAGCCCTGCGCTGCAAGCGCGACGGCAAGGCCGAAACCATCCTGTTTTGTCTGAGTGGCCATGGCCATTTTGACATGGCCGCGTATGAGGCGTTTTTTGCCGGCCAGCTCAAGGATGAGCCATACGACCGTGCGGCCATGGAGCAGGCCCTGGCCGAACTGCCAAAGGTAGAATAAAGCAGAACCCTTGCCCTGAGCGCAGTCGAAGGGCTGGCTTCGACTGCGCTCAGCCAGCAGAAAACGGCTTTTGCGGTTACGGCCTTGGCTATTCTTCACGCAATGCGTGAAGCCCCGCAACTGTCCGAGCCAGCTCGACTTCCGCAAAAAGCCCAGCCGCCGCGCCAACCCGAAAGCCGAAGAAAACCCGACCGCCCGCGAGTTTTGCGGGGAAGGATGGTTTTGCCGACTTTTGCCGAAACAAAAGTCGGTCGCCGAAGGCCCAGCAAAGCATTCTGAGCACAACCGGCTTCGACACCGCTCAGCCAGCAGAAAACGGCTTTTGCTTCTGACAACCTTCGCCCCTTAACCCTATTGGGTACCGTAAAGGTCCCCGCAATTGTCCGAGCCAGCTCGACTTCCACAAAAAGCCCAGCCGCCGCGCCAACACGAAAGCCGAAGAGAGCCCGGCTGCCCGCGAGTTTTGCGGGGACAGATGGTTTTGCCGACTTTTGCCATAACAAAAGTCGGTCGCCGACGGCCCAGCAAAGCATCCTGCGCACAACCGGCTTCGACTACGCTCAGCCTGCACAAAGCTACTTTTGCTTCTGACAACCTTCGCCCCTGAACCCTATTGCGTACCGTAAAGGTCCCCGCAAGTGTCCGAGCCAGCTCGACTTCCGCAAAAAGCACAGCCGCCGCGCCAAACCGAAAGCCGAAGAGAGCCCGACTGCCCACGAGTTTTGCGGGGACGGATGGTTTTGCCGACTTTTGCCGAAACAAAAGTCGGTCGCCGAAGGCCCAGCAAAGCATCCTGCGCACAACCGGCTTCGACACCGCTCAGCCAGCAGAAAACTGCTTTTG
>JBPOIS010000007.1:0-12379 GCA_052034295.1 Pseudomonadota bacterium | reverse complement strand
CGGCTGTCTGCGCCGCACCGCGCCAGCCGCGACCGCCTGTTGCAGTTTCTGGAGCAACAGGCGGACTGGATTCGGCAGCGTCAGGCCGCAGTCCGGCAGCAGCAACAGGCGGAGCATCAGCAGGTCTGGCTGTGGGGGCAGGCTTGTCCGGTGCTGCTGCATCCGCAGGCGGGACCACGCCTGCAGCTGGTGCAGGGGGTGTTGCGGGTCCGCGCCCCTGCAGCCGATTGGCTTGATCCCCGCAAACGCCAGCCCTGGCTGGACCGCTGGTCTGCTGCACAGGTGCGGGCGGTGGCCGAACCCCTGCTGCCGCCCTGGGCCGCGCGTCTGCAGGTGCAGCCCGGCACGCTCAGTGTGCGGGCCATGCGCAGCCGCTGGGGCAGCTGCATCCCGGCCACCGGGCGGATCTGCCTGAACAGCGCACTGGCGCGCAGGCCGGTGGCGCTGCTGGAGTATGTGCTGGTGCACGAACTGGTGCATTTGCGGGAGGCCAATCACGGGCCGCGTTTTTATGCGTGGATGGACCGGGTGATGCCGGACTGGCCGGCACGGCGCCAGCAGCTGCGCCAGCCGTGGCCACCGCTGGCGGTTGAAACGCCCTCAGGGCAGGGGAGCCGACCACTGTTGCTGGATGTGTCGGGCTTCGGCCAGAACACGCTGCACCAGCTCGGCCACGCGGGGCACGTCGTGGATCAGCCCCTGTGACTGACCAATGAACTGCATGCCATACTGCAGATCGCCCTGTTCAGTGGCGGCTTTCAGCCGGGGTGTGGCGGCACCGAAGCAGGCCAGCAAACGGATGTCACGCGGTCTGACCACCAGCCCGGCTGCCACCTGCCACAGCGGAATGCCCAGCTGGATGGCCGCCCGGGTGGCCTGAAAACCGGCCACCGGCAGTGACATCGGCTTCTGGGTCAGCCGGGTGGCGGTCGGCGTCAGCATGTAGCGGGCCGGCAGGCCATCAAAATGCGGCGAATACACCGTGTCATGGACAGTCCGGTCCACCACCGCCTGTTTGGTCTGGGCATGCAGCGGACTTTCGGCACAGGTGGCAAAGCGGGACCCCATCGCCACCCCATCGGCCCCCAGGGCCAGCGCGGCCATCAGGCCCCGGCCATCGGCGAAGCCTCCGGCACCGATCAGCGGCAGGTCCACTGCATCGCGCAGGGCCGGAATCAGCGTCAGTGACGTGGCGGCCCCGCCATGTGCAGCCGCCTCGTGCCCCGTGGCCATCAGCGCATCCACCCCCTGTGCCACGGCGGCCCGGGCATGGTCCAGGGTGGTCACTGTGGCGATCACCTTGCCGCCATAGGCGTGGGCGTCGCGCACCAGCCAGTCGCCCTTGCCCAGTGAAAAATTGATCACCGGCACCTGCAGCGCCAGCGCCACTCTGGCATTTTCGGCGGCACCGGGCATCAGCAGCGCACAATTCACCCCAAAAGGACGGTCGGTCAGCTCGCGCACCCGCTGGATGCTGGCACGGGTTTGCTCGGCAGACAGCGGACCCAGAGCCAGAATGCCCAGCCCGCCGGCATTGCTGACGGCCGCCACCAGTTCCGGCGTGGCAATCCAGCTCATGCCGGGCAGGATCAGCGGACAGTCGATGCCCAGCAGTTCAGTCAGACGGGTACGCATGGAAAAGCCTTTGCGACAGCAGATTCAGGGCCAAACTGTACACGAGCCGGTTGCATCCCGCTATCATGGCCCCTCTGCAACAGGAGCTGGCTTATGTCCCGGGTGGCCCGATTTCACGCTGACCGTACCAACCAAAAGCTGTACTTTGCCCGGCTGGCCTGCCAGCAGGCCGAAGGTGAAACCAATGTCCAGGCGGCACAGGGCGCACGCGAGGCCGCCGTGTTTCACCTGTATGGCGTGGTGCAGGCCTATCTGCAGGAGCTGGGCCGCTATTACCGGCTCAATGACCTGATGCGTCCGCTGCCTATCACGCTGGAGGCCGCACTGGCGCAGCGCGGACAGAAATCCCCGGAACTGGTGCTGCTGCAGCAGGCGCTGGCCCAGGGCGGTGTGCTCAGTGGGCTGGAGCAGGCCTGGCAGGCCTGTCAGTATGCCCCGGAACCAGCCGCCCCGTCGCCTGAAGAAGAAAGCTCCAGCCAGCTGATCCTCAAGGTCACCCAGAGCCCGCTGGCCTGGCTGCCGGAAGTGACCCTGCTGCGCGAATGGCGCCAGCACCTGCAGCAGCTGATCGAGCAGGGCCGTGAAGGCATGGTGGAGTTTTGACCCGGCAGCGCCATCCGCCTGGGCGCGTGCAGGTCTGACCATTGAAAAAACGCGCGGCGTTCCCCATGTTAAAACGCAAGTCCAGTCACGTTTACACCCTCCGGTGTGAACCCGCAGGAGGGTCAAGTCATGGGCAACATGCAAAAAAACCGCAACACCGACCAGCCGGTGGAGGCCATGCTGGAGCTGGTGCCGGGCGAGGCCGGTGAAGTCCTGCTGCGCCGCGCCAACAGCGAGGAAGAGCCGCTGGTCAGCATCCGTTTTTCCCCGCAGGTGCAGGCCGCACTGGGTGACCAGCTGTACAGCCTGTCACAGGGCATGATCCATGCGGCCCTGATGCAGCTGATGGAGCAGCAGGCCGCACGATGGCATGCCCAGGTCCTCGATGAAGAACCAGGCCACTACAGCTAGGCGGCAGGGCCGATCCGCAATCAGACGGCGGCTGGGTCCTTGCTGAGGGCTGCACGCTGTGCGGCCTGACGGTCAATCACGGTCTGTGCCATCTGCAGCGCCAGCGAGCGTTTACCCAGCAGCACCTCAATGTTCGGGTCATCGCGGAACAGCTCGGCTTCATCCACCGAATTGCTGTAGATCACCACCTGGATGCCTGGATTCAGGGTCTGGGCAATTTCGGTCATTTTTACCACATCAAAGGTGTCCGGCACCGCCACAATCAGCGCGCTGGCCTTGTGGATGTGCGCCTGGATCAGCGTGCCCGCATCGGTGGCCTCGCCCAGCACGGCGGCCACCTCCTGCTGGCGCAGTTTTTCCACGATCTCACGCTGGCCGTCCACCACCACGTAGCGGATGCCTTGGAGCCGCAGCTGTTCGGCCACATACTGGCCCAGCCCGCCATAGCCGACCAGCACCACCTGATCCTTCAGAAAATGCTCATCCACCGACATGGGCAGCTGCGCCAGCGGGTCACTGCGCTGGGCAAATAGCCGCGCCACGGTGGACCGCGCCACCAGCCAGCGCTGCAGCGGCTCCATCAGGCCAAACATCAGGGAATTGAGCGCAATCGCCAGAATCGACCCGGCCAGCACCAGATCCTGCGCATCGGTGTGCAGCAGTTTCAGCGACTTGCCCAGCGCCATCAGGATGAAGGAAAACTCGCCAATCTGTGCCAGACTGGCACCCACGGTCAGCGCCGTGCTGAGCGGGTAGCGCAGCAGCAGCACCAGCACAAACGACCACAGCGCCTTGCCCAGCACGATCACGGCCAGTACCGCCAGCACCTGCAGTGGATGGTCCAGCAGGATGTGCGGGTCAAACAGCATGCCCACCGCCACAAAAAAAAGCACCGCAAAGGCATCGCGCAGCGGCAGCGATTCCTCGGCGGCCCGCTGGCTGAACTCGGACTCACTGAGCACCACCCCGGCAAAAAATGCCCCCAGGGCATACGACACCCCGAACAGGTGCGACGAGGCATAGGCAAAGGTAATCGCCGCCACAATCACCGACAGGGTAAACAGCTCGCGCGAGCCGGTGCGCGCCACCCACAGCAGCAGGCGCGGCAGGATGCGCCGGCCCAGCACCATGGTCAGGGCCATGAACAGCGCCACTTTGCCCAGGGTCTGCAGCACCAGCACCCCCACCGACTGGTCCGTGGCCGGGCCCAGCGGCTTGCCGCCCAGCAGGCCCGCCAGTGGGGGGAGCAGCACCAGCACCAGCACCATGACCAGATCTTCGACCACCAGCCAGCCGATGACGATGCGGCCATTGACACTGTCCAGCTGGTCACGCGCCTCCAGGGCACGCAGCACCACCACGGTACTGGCCACCGACAGCGCCAGCCCAAACACCACCGCCTGGCCCACCGGCCATCCCCACCAGCGGCTGAGCAAAAAACCGCACAGCGAAGTCAGCGTGATCTGGGCCACGGCACCGGGCAGCACAATGCGGCGCACCGCCAGCAGGTCTTTCAGGGAAAAATGCAATCCGACCCCGAACATCAGCAGCATCACCCCCAGCTCGGACAGCTGCTGGGCAATGCCCACATTGGCGGTGATGCCGGGCGTGTGTGGGCCAATCAGCACCCCGGCCAGCACATAACCCACCAGAGGCGGCAGACGCAGCTTGGTGACCAGAAACCCCATCAACAGTGCCAGCCCCAGCCCCACGGCCATCAGACTGATCAGACCAAAATCCCCGTGCATTGTGACCGCTGTCCCCCAAAAAAAATCAACCACCCCGGCCCACCCACCCGGCTGGGCAAATTTCAGAATCCGGTCATGTTTCAGGGGGCGCCACGTCAGTGCAGCGCGTGCCCCACTCCCTCATGACGGGCGGTGACAGGTGCCGCCAGCAGCTGGCCGACACTGTGCTGCAAGGACTGGGCCAAGGCCTGCTCCGCTGTCCACACCTGCACGCGCGGGTCCGCCCACAGCCTTTCGGCATCGGCGGCCTGACCCTGCAGCACGATGGCCAGATCCGGGTTGAGCTGTGCGGTCAGGTCCAGCATGCGGCTGACCCGCACCGGATCGTCAAAGGTCACCACCAGCGCCCGTGCCCGCTGCACATGCGCCTGGATCAGGGCGCGGGCCTCGTTGATTTCCCCCCACACCGTGGCCACCCCGGACTCGCGCAGTGCATTGACCTGTTCACGGTTGTGGTCGATCACCACCACATGCACCTGCTGCGCCAGCAGCTCAGGCACCAGCAGCTGTCCCACCCGGCCATAACCGGCCACAATCACCACATCGGTCAGGTATTCCTGCGCCACCGAATCGGGCAGGGCCGCCAGGGGATCAGGACGCTGCTCCAGCCGCTGCGCCCAGTGAAAGCGCCGGGTCAGCTGCTGCTGCAGGGGCTCCACCAGCGCAAACAGCACACTGTTCAGCGCGATCGACACCAGCGCCCCGGCCAGGATCAGGTTCTGGCCCGCCGGGGTGAGCAGCTTGAGGTTCATCGCCAGCCCAGCCAGAATGAACGAAAATTCGCCAATCTGTGCCAGCGACACCGACACCACCAGCGCCGTGCGCAGCGGGTAGCGCATCAGCAGCACCAGCGCCGCTGCGGCCAGGGTTTTGCCCAGCATGATCACCGCCACCACCAGCAGCACCTGATCCGGCGCCTTCAGCAGGATGGCCGGGTCAAACAGCATCCCCACCGCCACAAAGAACAGCACCGCAAAGGCATCGCGCAGCGGCAGGGTTTCCTCGGCGGCCTGATGGCTGAATTCCGACTCGCGCAGCACCATCCCGGCAAAAAATGCCCCCAGCGCAAACGACACCCCAAACACCTGACCCGCCAGATAGGCCACACTGATGGCCAGCACGACCGTGGTCAGGATGAACAGCTCGCGCGAACCGGTACGCGCCACCCACATCAGCAGCCAGGGCAACAGCCTGCGGCCCGCCCCCAGCATCAGCGCAATGAAGGCACTCACCTTGAACAGGGTCAGCAGCACGGTCTGCCACAAGGGCAGGGCCGTGGCACCCGGTGCCGGCGCTGCGCCCCCCAGCACTGCCGCCAGCGGCGGCAGCAACACCAGCACCAGCACCATGACCAGGTCCTCGACCACCAGCCAGCCCACGGCAATGTTACCCTGTGAAGTGCCCAGCCAGTGGCGGCTTTCCAGCGCCTTGAGCAGCACCACCGTACTGGCCACCGACAGGCACAGCCCGAACACCAGCGCCTGTCCCCACGGCCAGCCCCACAGCAGCGCCGGGACCATGCCCATGCCGGTTGCCGCAGCAATCTGCACCAGCGCCCCCGGCACCGCAATCCGCCGCACCCGCAGCAGGTCCTCCAGCGAAAAATGCAGTCCCACCCCGAACATCAGCAGCATCACACCGATTTCGGACAACTGGTGGGCCAGTTCCAGATCGCCATCAAAGCCCGGCGTGGCCGGTCCAATCACCACTCCGGCCAGCAGATAACCCACCAGCGGTGGCATGCGCAGGCGCTGTGCCAGCAGGCCAAACACCATGGCCAGTCCCAGCCCGATTGCCATGAGTTCAATCAGGTGCAAGTGGTGCATGGAACCCCCGCTGAAGAAAAAATGAAGAAAAACTCCGGCCTGACTGTACCCCAAAAAAAACAGCCCGTCAGTGACGGGCTGTGGCCAGAATCCGCAATTGCACAGCAATTACTTGATTTTGGCTTCCTTGAAAATCACATGCTGGCGAATCACGGGATCAAATTTTTTGATCTCCATTTTTTCGGGCATGGTGCGCTTGTTCTTGGTGGTGGTGTAGAAATAACCAGTTCCAGCGCTGGACACCAGACGAATCTTGTCACGCATGACTTCGGCTCCTTAGATCTTTTGACCCTGGGCGCGCAGGTCAGCAACGACCTTGTCGATACCCAGCTTGTCGACGATGCGCATGCCCTTGGTGGTCAGACGCAGACGGACGAAACGCTTTTCGCTTTCCATCCAGAAACGGTGGTAGTGCAGGTTCGGCTCGAACCGGCGCTTGGTTTTGTTGTTGGCGTGCGAGACGTTGTTGCCAACGACTGGACGCTTGCCGGTAACCTGGCAAACCTTGGACATGACAGACTCCACTTGACCTGTCCGTGGACTTCACAGCGTCCCGACAGGCACACAAAAAAACAGGTTGAATAAATCAAGGGGCGTTTTATACCAGAAAAACGCCCCCATCACAAGTTTTGCTGCTGCGGCACAATGCTCAGCGCAATGCGGCCTTGATCAGCAGGTTTTGCACCAGCCCAAACGGCGGCAGAATGGCGCGCATCACGTACATTTTTGGACGGACCATCACCGAGCGGGCATGGCTCATGGTCAAAAAGCCTTCATGACCGTGGTATTTGCCCATCCCCGAAGCGCCGATGCCCCCAAAGGGCAGGTCGTCCTGGGCCACATGGGTGATCACCTGATTGATGCCAAAGTGCCCCGAGTGCACCCGCTCGGACAGGGCCAGCCCGCGGGCCTCGTCATAGTCAAAGTAGTACATGGCCAGCGGGCGCGGGCGGCGGGTGATGTAGTCCACCACCTGGTCGATGTGGTCATATTCGTGCACCACCAGCAGCGGACCAAACAGCTCGTCCTGACAGACCAGCATGTCAGGCGTGGTGTTGGTGATCATCACCGGCGCCAGCTTGCGGGTGCCGTCCAGGGACTCATTGGCCGGGTTGAACTCATGCAGCACGGCGCCCTTTTCGCGGGCATCGTCCAGATAGCCGCGCAGGCGGCGGTATTGCTTGTCATTGATGATCGAGGTGTAATCCGGGTTGTCGCGCAGGGTCGGGTAGCCCTTGCTGCACATCTGCCGCATGGCCTCGATGAATTCCTGCGACTTGCCGCGCGGCACAAACGCATAGTCCGGGGCCACGCAGGTCTGGCCGGCATTCCAGAATTTGCCAAAGGTCAGCCGCTCGGCCGCATCCAGCATCGGCATGCTCGGGTGGATCACCGCCGGGGACTTGCCGCCCAGCTCCAGCAGCACCGGGGTGAGGTTTTCGGCGGCTGCGGCCATGACGGTCTTGCCCACACTGGTGGAGCCGGTGAAGGTCAGCTGGTCAAACGGCAGCCGGCAGAAGGCATCCGACACCGCACCACCGCCATTCACCACCGCCACCAGACTGGACGGAAAGATCTCGGCCAGCTCTTTTTCCAGCAGGGCACCGAGCGCCGGTGAGGCGCTGGACATCTTGATCATGGCGTGGTTGCCGGCCGACAGGGCGCAGATCAGCGGACCCATCGACAGCAGCAGCGGGTAGTTCCATGGGGTCATGATGCCGACCACGCCCATCGGCTGGTAGCGCACCCAGCCCTTGGCCGGCTGGTGCATCGGGTTGATGTGGCGGCGTGAGGGCTGCATCCATTTCGGCAGATTCTTGATGCTGTATTTGATCTGGTCGACGCAGGTCATCAGCTCGCCGATCAGGGTTTCATGCACGGAGCGGTTGCCATAGTCCTGGTTGATTGCGGCAGCAATGGCATCTTTCTGGGCCAGCAGCATGGCCTGCAGTTTTTTCAGCCGCTCAATCCGCTCGGCGGCGCTGGGCATGGGCCGCTTCAGGAAGGCCTGTTTCTGGTGGTCAAGCAGGTCTGCCAGCGCTTGGGCAGGGTCTGCATAAGCCGCGGCACCGGCCGGGGAGGTTGCGAGGCTGTTCATGAGCGGGCCTTTTGTCCAAAAAAGAATCACTTTGCTTTTTAGAGTAGATACTCTAAATTGTCAATTGCTTTTGCTGTGACCCGGGTTCATGCGATCATGAATGCACAATGATCGTCATGGGCGATTGCTGGACAGAGGAACACCACCACCATGGATGAAGCGCAAATGGACCTGCAGGGCTCCGACGCCATCGAGACCGGCCGCTATGCCCGGCCCAAGACCCGGGAGCGCATCCTGCAGGCCAGCCTGCAGCTGTTCAATGAGCGCGGTGAGCGCACCGTCACCACCAACCACATTGCGGCGGCGCTGGGCATCAGTCCGGGTAACCTGTATTACCATTTCCGCAACAAGACCGAGATTATCCTGGAGCTGTTGTCGCGCTATCAGGCACGGATGCTCAGCGTGCTGAACGTGCCTGAGGACCGGCCCCTGACCGCACTGGACAAACTGGAGTATTTCCGGGCCCTGTCCGGCCAGCTGTGGGACTTCCGTTTCATTCACCGCGACATCCACCACCTGATGGATCTGGATGAACAGATCCGTGAGCGCTATCCCGATTTTGCCTCTCAGGTCATGCAGCAGGGGCGGCGGATCTACACCCAGTTTGTCGGGGCCGGGCTGATGCGCATGACCGCGCATGAGATTGAATGCCTGATTGTCAACGTGTGGATTCTGCTGTCGAACTGGACCAGCTACCTGTACATTTCCGGTCAGCTGCGCCGCGATGAACCGCTGAATCAGGAGTTCATCAATCAGGCACTGCAGCAGCTGGCCTTTCTGGAAGGTCCCTACCTCACGGCACAGGGGCGCAGCGTGTATGCCATGCTGGAAAAGAACTTTCCTGAGCAGCAGTGGGCACTCTCAGCGGTGCAAAGCGATTGATAAAGCCCCGGGGCTCCAGTACAGTGGGCACAGACGAGGGTGGGCCTGTCCAGCAGGCAGGCCGCGGGAATACCAGTACATATAGTAGAGGCAGATTCATGATGGAAAATCGGATCGGACTGGGACGTCAGCAGGGAGTGCTGTTCAAGGCCACCGTATTGGCAACAGCGCTGGCGTTGGCCGGTTGCGGGGGCGGGGCATCCGATAGCATTGCCAAAAGCGTGGGCAACAACACCGGGGGCACCAACACCCCCAAAAGCGCGCTTTCAGTCAAACTGATCGCCAAGGACAAGACCTCGCTGAAGGTCACCGGCGACAAGATGCAGATCACCCTGCAGGCCGTGAACGCCCTCGGGGGCGGGGTCAGTGGCCAGGACATCACCCTGGCCGTCCAGGACGCCTTCAAGACCGGCGTGTCCATTGAGGGCGGCAATGTCCAGAGCAGTGACGCCAATGGCTATGTGACCTTCACCGTCGTGCTGGTGCCGGGGGCGAATGTCAACCAGCAGGACCTGCTCGACAATGGCATCATGGTCGCCGCCGTACTGACCGATTCCACCGGTGCACAGTCCACCCCGCTGTCGCTGAACCTAGACGTCAGCTCCTCGGGTGAAGTCAGCAGCAACTACGCCCTGACCATCAACACCGACAAGCCCCAGCTCAAGGTGACGGGCGGCACCTTCGCCGTCACCGTGGCCCTGCGTGACAGCAATGGTGGCGGCATCAGCGGCGAGAGCGTCAGCCTTGGCGTGCTGGATGCCCTGAAAAACGGCCTGTCCATCCAGGGATCCTCGACCGCGACCACCAGTGAAACCGGTGAAGCCGTGTTCAACCTGAGCTATGCCCCACCGAGTGCAGCAGTGCAGGCGGATCTGCTCAACAAGGGCATCACCCTGTCGGCCACTTCACCGAAGGCCAGCACCTCAGTGGTCATGACCCTGCCGGTGGTGACCGAGACCACCACCGACGTCAGCATTGCGGCCTATCAATCGACCTCATCCCTGCCCACCGGCGGCGGTGACACGGAGATTACCTTCCGGGTCACCGACCTCAACGGTGGCGTGATGCCCAATGTGCCGGTGAACCTGAGCATCCTCAACCCGCAGAAAGTCGGTGCTTCACTGGGGACCCCATCTGTGGTGACCACCGACGCCTCGGGGGTGGCCAAGACCAGCATCCGGTTGGGTGCAGAAAGCCTGAACCACCGCATCAACCACGAGATCCAGCTCACGGCTGCTGTCCGCGACGCCAGTGGCAAAAACGTGGTGGCCTCCCAGGTGGTCACCATTCAGGCGACAGGCACCACCCTGAACCTCGAAGCCAACAAGACTGTGGTCAATGCCGGTGAAGACCTGGTGGTTACGGGCTATGCCCGTGATGGCAAGGGCGTCAGCATTGCCGGGGCCGATGTGGCGATCCTGTCGGAGAGCGGCACCGAAGTGGCCCGGGCCAAGACCAATGTCGATGGCAAGGTCAGCATCACCATTCCGGCCAGCAGCCTGACCCCGAACGCCCAGAGCAACATCGTGCTGACCGGGCGCCTGTATGGCAGCACGCCGGATGTGTACCAGAACGCTACAGCGCCGATCCAGCTGGCCTCCAGCAGCCAGGATTTCAGCTTCGCCTCCATTGACAGTGATGTGCTGGTCAACACCCCGGCCAAGATTGTCCTGCAGGTCAAGGGCAAGACCCAGGCTGAAGTGGTGGGCAAGACCGTGCGTCTGCTGACCACCCAGGGTGCCCTGGATGCCAGCTCCAAAACCATCGCCTCGGCCACCCTGGTCAACGGCCTGTACATCGGCACCGTGACCTTCAACCTGACCTCCACCAGTCCGGGACTGGCCAACCTGTCGGCCTATCTGGGCACCAGCCGCATCACAGGACAGGTGAATGTGGTGTCGCAGGTTGCTGACAAGCTGGTGCTGCAGGCCGAGGAAACCACCCTGGCACCCAAGGCCACCACCCGGATTGTCGCCATCGTCAAGGATGCCAACGATGCACCGGTGGAAGGTGTACGGGTGCTGTTCAGCCGGCAGCAGGATGCTTCGGCAGGCTCGCTGTCCAGCCCTGAAGCGGTGACCGATGCCAGCGGTACCGCAGTGGTCAACTACACCGCCGGCAGTGCCCCGACCCCGGTGGATGGGGTGCAGATCCTGGCCACCCTGGAAAAACCGGTCCCCCTGACGGTGAACTACAACCTGCTGAAGCTGACCGTGGCCAAGCCGGCGGCCTTCATCACCCTGAGCTACTCAGACAAGCTGGGCCGTGACAGCCGCGACATCTATTACCAGTGGCCCTTCTCGGCCACGGTGGTGGATGGTGCAGGCCGGCCGGTTTCCAACCAGACCGTGTCGCTGAGTCTGGTGCCCACCCACTACTATCGTGGCGGCTATCGTCTGGAAACGATCATTCTGGCCAACCAGATTGTGGGCTCGTGGGTACGCTATGCCACCCCGGATCCCGGCTGCCGCTCCGAAGACACCAACCGCAACGGCATCCTCGATGCCGGTGAGGACCTGAACCAGAACTGGAAACTGGACCCGCGCAACCCGCTGCAGGTGATTGGCGGCACCGTGAATGCCGATGGTACGGTCAGCTTCCGCACCGATGCCGAAGGCAAGTTTGGCTTCCGGGTGGATTACGGCAAGAACTTTGCCCAGTGGCTGCGCTTTGACATGCGCGTGTCGACCCTGGTGTCGGGTACCGAGTATTTCTACAAGACCAGCCTGGTGCCCCCGGTGCTGGCGGACGATGTGGATGCCAGCCCGGCCAGTGCCCGCCGCCCCAACGTGCTGAGTCCCTATGGCACCTGGAAGCAGCCGGTCACCAACCCACCGGTTCCGCTGGACTGCACCGAGGCCGATCCGCTGGATCCGGATGCGGGTGGTCCCAACCCCTTCCAGCAGCCCTGAGTCGTTCAGGCTTCCAGAACCCCGCCCCGGCGGGGTTTTTGTTTAAAAAATGTCCAGTCGAGTCTGGGCGCCGCAAAAATGCCAACATACGACATCACCTGTCGGGCTGTGCCGCCATGCTGGTTTCACAGTCCGTTTGAGACTGCACCACCACAATTTCAAGGATCAATTGACGCCCGGTGGGTCCTGCGCCTGGGAAGGCTTTGCTCAACCCTGCTGGATGGCTTGTCCAGCAGGGCTTTTTTTGTCAGGCTGCAGCACCAC
>JBPOIS010000179.1:0-4238 GCA_052034295.1 Pseudomonadota bacterium | reverse complement strand
GAGGTTGTCATGTCGCAGACCCTGCCCGATTTTGCCCACGCGTTTGAGCTGGGCCAGCCCAGTGCGCTGATGCCCACCTACGCGCGCCAGCCGATCGCCTTCAGCCGCGGACAGGGGGCCTGGCTGTACACCGCCGATGGCACCGCCTATCTGGATGCCCTGTCGGGCATCGCCGTGTGTGGGCTGGGCCACAGCCATCCGGTGGTCGCCTCGGCGATTGCGGCACAGGCCGGCATCCTGATGCACACCAGCAACCTGTTTGAAATCCCCTGGCAGGAAGCCGCAGGCCGGGTGCTGTGTCAGGCGGGCGGCATGCAGCAGTGCTTTTTTTCCAACAGTGGCGCGGAAGCCAACGAAGCTGCCATCAAACTGGCGCGCATGTATGGCTTCAAAAAGGGCCAGCAACAGGCCAAAGTGGTGGTGATGACCAAATCGTTCCATGGCCGCACCCTGGCCACCGTGTCGGCCACCGGCAACGAAAAGGCCCAACAGGGGTTTTTTCCGCTTCACGACAGTTTTGTGCGGGCGCCGTTTGGTGACATGGCCGCACTGGAGGCGCTGGCCGTGCAGCATCCGGACATCACCGCCGTGCTGGTGGAGCCGATTCAGGGCGAAGGCGGCGTGAACACCGCACCGCAGGGTTTTGCCTATCTGGAACAGCTGCGCGCCCTGTGCGACCAGCGCGACTGGCTGCTGATGCTCGACGAAGTACAGACCGGCAACGGCCGCACCGGCAAATATTTTGCCTACCAGCACACCGCGATCCAGCCGGATGTGGTCACCACCGCCAAGGGACTGGGCAACGGCTTCCCGGTTGGGGCGTGTCTGGTGGCCGGGAAGGCTGTGGGGCTGTTTGGCCCGGGCAACCACGGCTCCACCTATGGCGGTACGCCGCTGGCCTGCCGGACCGTCTACACGGTGGTGGAGTGCCTGTACAAGGAAGGCGCCATGGACAATGCCGCACGGGTCGGTGGCTGGCTGCGCGATGAATTCAACCGCCAGCTCGGCGATCTGGGCATCACCGCCCGGGGCTTTGGCATGATGCTGGGCATCGAACTGCCGCGCCCCTGTGCCGAGCTGGTCAGCCGGGCCCGCGATGAGCAGCAGCTGATCATCAATGTGACCGCCGACCGGGTGGTGCGTCTGCTGCCGCCACTGAACCTGAGCCAGACCGAAGCGCAGACGCTGGTGAACCGGCTGGTGCCGCTGATCCGCGACTTTATGGCCCAGCCGGTGCATGCTGCCCCGGCCGTGGACCAGAAGCAGGCCAGCACCCCGGTGGAATAAGCCACTGCACCGGAAAAAAGAGCCTGTGGGCTCTTTTTTTTGGCAGATTACACCGATCGCCCGCCGGGCAACTGGCTGAAATACTGCGCCAGGGTGTCCAGACAGCGCTGGATCTTCAGCGGTTGCTGTTCGCGGCGCAGGGTCACCGCATACAAGGTGTAGTCCGGCAGCCGCCACTGCGGCAGCAGCTCCACCAGCTCGCCGCTGGCCAGTTCTTTCTGCACGTCCAGATACAGCACCCGCAGCGCCCCCAGACTCTGCAGGCACAGGGTCTTGGCCAAAAAGACATTGTTGGTGCTGACCCGCACGGGCACGCGCACCGACGCTGCCTGCCGGGTCTTGCTGTGGCGGAACTCCGGCGTGTCGACATCGCGGATCAGGTTGATGGCCACCAGTTCCATGCGCAGCAGCTCTTCGGGATGCTGGGGCGCACCATGCTGGCGCACATACTGGGGCGTGGCACAGATCACCTGATCCACCCGGGTCAGGGGCCGGGCAATCACGCTGGAGTCCTGCAGCCCCGCACTCATGCGCAGGGCAATGTCGATCCTCTCATCGATTAGGTCAATGTAGCGGTTATCAGCCTCAAACGACATGTTGAGCTGCGGGTGGGCCATCATCCAGTTGCTCAGCGCAGGAATGATGTGGTTGGCCCCCAGTTCGGGTGTGGTGGCGATGCGCAGGTCGCCGGCAATGTCATTGCGCAGCTCATTGATGCGCATCCGGCCACGCTCGGCGGCCTGGACCATTTCCAGACAGTTCTGGTACAGCACCGTGCCAGCCTCGGTCAGCGACAGCTTGCGGGTGGAGCGGTGCAGCACCACCACGCCCAGATCCTGCTCCAGCGTGCGGATCTGCTGGCTGACTGCGCTGGTGGTGATGTTGAGCTGGCGGGCCGCCGCACTGAACGACCCGCGCTGCACCACGGCGGCAAACACCGCCATGGCCCTGAGATTTTCCAGCATGATGTGGCCCTGTGCAGGCATGGACTAGACAGTTATTTTAAATAAACTTTTAAGATTTTGGTAGCAATAATAATGGGTCCAGCGGTTTGCCGTTTTTGCGGATCTGGAACTCCAGCATGGCCTGGGTGGTGCCACTGCTGCCCAGCAGGGCAATCTGCTGCCCCGCCTCCACCCGGCTGCCCTGCGACACCAGCATCTGCTGCAAGTGCGCATAGGCGCTGATGTAGCCGTCCGTGTGGCGGATCAGCAGCAGGTTGCCGTATTCGGGCAGGCCATTGCTGGCATACACCACTTCGCCACTGGCTGCCGCACGCACCGGGGTTCCAGCCGTCCCCAGAAAACGCAGGCCACGGACCTTGCGGGTCAGGTCAAACCGCTCACTCACGGTCAGGCTGACCGGCCATTGCCATTGCAGGACGCTGGCGGTGGGCAGCGGCTCGGTCACCGGCGTCGCGGCCGGACGCGCGGGGACCACGCTGGCCGGGGCCACTGCAGCGGGCAAGGGCTCGATCCGGGGCGGCTGGCTGCGCACCACCACCGGGGCCGTGGCCACCGGGCGTCCCGAGGGTCGGCCCCGCAGGCGCAGCTGCTGGTTGACATAGATCACATACTGTTCATTGAGGCCATTCAGCGCGGCCACCTGACGGTAATCCAGCCCGTAGCGCGCAGCAATCTTGCTGACGGTGTCACCGGGGCGCACGGTGTAAAACTCCGGTGCCGGTGGGTACACCACCGGACGGACTGCTGCGCTGGTGCCCGGCCGCGATGCACAACCCCCCAGCACCATGGACAGGGACAGCACACAGACACCCAGCACCGTGAGCGGCGGGTGGGATGTCCACACAGGCAACGACAGTTTCATCGACAGGGTTTCTCCTCGAACAGCCAGCCCGCAGGCTCAGCGCAGGTTTTTTTGCTGCAGGACCACCTGCAGGTCATGCAGCTGGGCATGCGCCGTGGCATCCATCTGAATCGGGGTGATGCTGACCTGCCCGGCTTCGATGGCTTCAAAATCCGTGCCCACCAGCGTCTGGCGCTGACCCTGATCCCGCACCCGGTCACCCGACAGGCCGATCCAGTACACCTGACGTCCCCGGGGGTCAGTCGCCGGCTGGATCGGGTGGGCCGCCTGACGGTGCCCCATGCGGGTCACACACCAGCCAGACAGCACCGGCACATCGGGAATGTTGATGTTCAGCACATGGCGCGGGGGCAGGCTGGGCACACCGGCGGCCACAAACTGCTGCACCCACTCGGCGGCCACCCGGAACTCCCCGGCATGGGTGTAATTGCGCACTTCCCCACCCACCAGCGACACGGCAATCGCGGGCAGACTCATCAGCCGCCCCTCGCGGGCGGCACCGACCGTCCCGCTGTACAGCACATCATCCCCCAGATTGGCACCGCTGTTGATGCCACTGACCAGCAGGTCAAATTTTTGCGGCAACAGGCCATTCAACGCCAGATACACACAATCGGCCGGGGTGCCATCCACGGACCAGAAACCATTGGGCAACTGGACGGCCCGCAGCGGGCGGGTGATGGTAATCCCGCTCGAGGCCCCACTGCGTTCTGCCTCAGGGGCCACCACCGTCACCGTGGCGATGTGGCTCAGGGCGTCATACAGGGCCTGCAGGCCGGGGGCCATGACCCCATCATCATTGGACAACAAAATCGACAGTCGTGACGCCATGCTGCGGTTTTCTTCCTTCCAGAGCCATTCAACCCGTTGGGGCAGTGTAAGGGCCCCCTGTACAGAAATGTAGCACGGATGACACGCTGTAACGGTTTCCCCGTGAAGATTGCTTAATTTGGCCACAGCACCGACCAGCCACCTGTAAAAACCTCCTGCCGAATGCACAGTACAGGCTGGATTTCACCCTGCAGCTCTCGCACAATCAGGGCCATCGTTTTTTTCAGGACAGGCGGTTGGTCATGCGTTTTTTTCCGGTGCACCGTGGAAGTACCCTGCTGCTGTGGCTGGGA
>JBPOIS010000129.1:0-3000 GCA_052034295.1 Pseudomonadota bacterium | reverse complement strand
ATCAGCACCGAAGATGGTGTGGTGTATGTGATGGGCCGTCTCAGTGCCGCGGAGCTGCAGCAGGTCAATCTGCTGATCCAACAGAGCAAGAATGTGCGCAAGATCATTTCACTGGTGGACCTGATCGGGGAAACCAGCGCCCCGGCACCGGTGGAGCCTGTGGCCACCGCCACACCACTGACCGCCCCCGTGGTGGACACCCCGGTGGCGGTGGAGCCCAGCGGTGTTGCGGCCTCCAGCCCATGAGCCGCAATCGTGTGGTCCAGCCTGCATCCCGGCGGCAATTCTGGTCCACGGCGCTGGTGGCCTGTGGGGCCTGGCTGCTGGGTGGCTGCTCAGGGGCACAGCTGTTGACGGCCCTGACCCCCGCCACGGCCGTGCAGATCCACACCGGACTGGCCTATGGCCAGGACCCGCGCCAGCAGCTCGACCTGTACCAGCCGCTGGGCCGGCGTGGACCACTGCCGGTGCTGGTGTTCGTGCATGGCGGGGCGTGGGAATTCGGTGAGCGGGCGGATTATGGCTTTGTGGGCAAGAGTTTTGCACAGGCTGGATTTTTGACCGCCATCATCAGCTATCGGCTGGCCCCCCAGCACGTGTACCCGGCCTTCGTCGAGGACACTGCCGATGCGATTGGCTGGGTGGGTCGCCACGCCGGGGATTATCAGGGCGATGCCCAGCAGCTGGTGGTGATGGGGCATTCGGCCGGGGCCTTCAATGCGGTGGCGGCCGTGGATGATCCGCGCCACTGGGCGCGTACCGGACTGCAGGCCGGACAGGTGCGCGCCGTGATCGGACTGGCTGGGCCCTACAGTTACGACCATCGCACCGACCCGAGCCGGGTGGCTTTTCCCACGGATTCCACCCCGGAGCAGGTGATGGCCGACCGGCACCTCCGTGCTGATGCCCCACCGCATCTGCTGATGACCGGCGGGCGGGACACGCGGGTGGCTCCCGGCAACCTGAC
Organism: Pseudomonadota bacterium; assembly: GCA_052034295.1. Lineage (GTDB taxonomy): Bacteria > Pseudomonadota > Gammaproteobacteria > Pseudomonadales > Moraxellaceae > JBPOIS01. The sequence continues at coordinate 2,033 of JBPOIS010000129.1, read as the reverse complement.
CCGTATGGTGGCTGCGCTGGAATCGCAGCAGATTCCCGTCACCGTGATCAACATGCCGCGCGCCAATCATGCCGGTCTGGTGGCCACCTTGTCGCCTGTGGCTTCTGTGGTGGGCGACACCCGGACCCGCATCCTCGACTGGCTGGCTGGGCTGTCGCCTGCCGTGACCAGCCCCGCGCCCACCCATTAGCAGGGCTGCTGCAGCCACAGTTGCTGAAAGCGACGGGTGGCTTCCAGTCCGGCGGGCCGGGCATGGACAGGGCTAGATAGCCAGGGGGCCAGCCAGTCCAGTTGCGCCGCAGGATCGCGCTGGGCCTTCAGGCCGTCCAGCAGCTGCGCCAGTTCTGCATCTTCCGGCAAGGGGGCCGGGACAGTCGTGCTCGGTTCGGCCGCCGACTGGCGGTGAAACGGCACCGGCCGGGGGGCCTCAGGGCTGTGCAGCCAATCCCCGGCAATCCAGTCATGGATCAGTTGCAGCTCGAACTGGCTAAACACCCCCTGCATCAGCGGCTGAGTGCCGGACAGTAGCCGCCAGAACCGGCTGTGTTGAGGGTCACTGTGACGGCGGATCCAGCCGGTGTGCTGCATCAGCGCCACCAGTTCGGCGGTACTGTCGGCGCTGTGCAGCCAGTCATTGAGGGTTTTGCCCTGGATGCGGCAGCGGTCTGAATGGCTGAGTCGGCCATACACGGCTTTTTCCTGCAACACCTCCAGCACCGCCGCCTGCAGGTCCAGCCCCCGGGCCACCGCAGTGCTGCCCAGACCGAACTGGTTCAGCGCATGGCCATGGCGGATGCGCTGCCACAGCAGCGGATCCTGCTGCCAGTCCGGCCAGAGCGCGGCAATGCTGTCAAGGGCTTGCCGGGCGTGCCCGGTGGCGGCATTGTCCACGGTCACATGCAGGGTGAAATAATACGGGTCAATGCCCAGCTCATTGAGCTCGTGGGCCGTGATCAACAGGTGCAGCGGCAACTGTTCATAGCCCAGATTGAAGCCGACCAGCTCCGGCAGACAGGCGGGGCCATGGTGGCCCAGGGCCAGCTGTACCAGTCCCTGGGTAAACAGCGCGTCCGGCAGGTACTCCGGCAGGTCTATTTCATGGCGCTGCATCAGGTGTCGGTACAGCACCACATGGTTCTGGGTTGGCTGTCCACGCCCGAGCTCATCCAGATAGGTCTGCAGCAGGGTGTGGAGGCGGCTGTCGCGCCAGAGTGGGGTCAGGCCCTGCAGCCAGGCACCGTCCACCAGTTTGGTGGGGGCCACCCGTTGCAGGAACAGCAGGGCATGGGCCCGGGTGGGAAAATACTGCCGCGCGCCGCCGCGCTGGCGGGCTTCCCGGTAGGCAGAGAACTGCCGGTGAACCTGCTCATGCTGCTGCAGGCTCCAGCGCAGCAAATCCGCGGGCTGCGGTGGCAGCTCAGACTGGTCTGGCTGTACCCGCTGCAGGGCAGTGCCGACCAGCGGCCGGGACAGGTCAGCGGCTGCCGTGGCCCCGGCGGCCCCGAAACCGGACTGCAACTGCACATAACGCTGCCGGTCGGCATCGGTGAGCGTGACCGGTCGCAGGTGAGGGCGGGCCGGGGAGGTCTGAATCGCCAAAGCAGTCATGGCACAGTACCCAAAAAAATCTTCAGGCTCTATTTAAGGCGCCTGCCCGCGCGCTGCTGTTGAAAATTGTGCCCATCTGTGCGCTTTGCGTGAGCCGCACCGGAATGCTTTTACACTGGGGGCATGCAGACTGTACACAGGACGTCCCATGGCCCAGATCCCGGACCCGGATGCCGTGCTGGTGGCACTGGCGCAGCAGTTGCAGCAACAGGCCTACCAGTTCATCACCGTCACCCCACTGACCCACCAGCGGGTGCTGGACCGTCCCGGTACAGGCCAGCAGGCCACCCCCCGGGCTGTGCTGGGCTGGAATGTGCCGCTGGTGTGGCCGCCGCACCCTGAACAGGCGGCTGAGGTCAGCTGGCTTTCGGCACACTTTGAGGCACTGGCGGCGGCAGGCTGGCTGCGTCGGCTGCCGGATGGCC
>JBPOIS010000006.1:0-3142 GCA_052034295.1 Pseudomonadota bacterium | reverse complement strand
TGGGGCCACCTGCCGATTCGCAAGGTCAATGAAGAGATTCGGGCGATTCGCTCTTCAAAGCTGGATGTGAGGCTGGATCCTCGGGATGTGCCGATCGAACTGGCGGAACTGGTATTCGCCTTCAACGATATGTTGGCGAGAATCGAGGAAGGCTTCACCCGGCTATCACACTTTTCCGCAGACATCGCGCACGAGTTGCGCACGCCCGTCACCAACCTGGTCACGCAGACTCACGTGGCGCTTGGCCAGCCGCGCAGCAACGAGGAATACAGAGAAATCCTCTATTCAAATTTGGAAGAGTTTGATCGGATGGGACGCATGATTGGTGACATGCTGTTTCTTGCCCAAACGGAAAATGATCCCCGCAACTTGCGTCTGTCTACCATTGATCTGTCCGAATTGGTGCGGAGTCTGTTCGACTATTTCGAGGCGCTGGCAGAAGATAGCGGCATTACGCTTGGTGTTAAAGGGGCGATCGGCAGCATAGCGGCGGATCGGGAAATGCTCACCCGGGCGCTGAACAATCTTCTCTCGAATGCAATTCGACACACGCCTCGCGGCAAGAGCATCACGGTCTTGCTTTCGCAGGATGAGCAGTGGATAACGATCAGTGTGGTCAATCCCGGTGAGAGAATTCCTGAGCGCGATCTACCAAAGCTCTTCAACCGCTTCTACCGAGTTGATCCGGCACGGCAACGAAATACGGCGGGCGCCGGTCTTGGCCTTGCCATCGTGAAATCGATTGCGGAGGCACATGGTGGCTCCGTTGCCGTGACCTCCAGTGAGCTTGTCACCAGGTTTGACTTGGTATTGCCCCATCTGCGGCAGTAGTCCGAGGGCGCTGCGGTCCGTCCAGCCAACTGGCGTATCTCTTTGCCTGATTCTGGGATCTACCCGGCCGGCCACGTTGCTACGCGAGCGGGACATTTTTTCTCCGTGACTGCCACGTGCCCAGTCCTAGCGGCAGGCGCCGACATCATGCGCTTGTGTATCCCATCGCTACGTCCACACCGCACGCGAGGGCCTTTGCTCGGCCGCGATCCGGTCACAGTTCCGGACACCGTTCGTAGATAGCCTCCGATCGGTGCCGAACGTCTGCCTGCTCGGCACATCTGTCGCGCGCTCACTTGCCGGTGTGCGCTGAGCCCCTGAGGTGAGCTGGTCTGCTGGTTCGCTGCGCGGGGTATGTACCCCGTAGCTGGGTACAGAGAGTCTTTTTGATCAAGATCAAGGTACTGCCTTCACCTCAGCTCTATGCTGAGCTTAACAAGCCACATTTGGCACGGGTCGATCATGCTCAGAAACTATCGAGGACTTTTTAGCGGGGCCATGGAAATCTCCGGTGTTCAGCCCCATTCTTCTGGCATACCTGTTTTATGGATGGGCCTGATCAGCGCCCTGCACGGCACTCGAATGCGGGAATCTCGCCAATCGACAAGGGTCAACTTCACGAAGGAGCATCGCCATGAATATTCCGCCCGATCGAAGTAAGAGCACAGGAAACGGCCCGAACTGGTCTCGCATCAACCAGTGGCTGCTGTGGCTCGGCCTCGCCGCCGCCGTTGCCTAGATGTTCTACCGCCACAACGCCCATCTTCTGCAACTGCTTCCCTTCCTCTTCATCCTCGCCTGTCCGTTGATGCACATCTTCGGCCATGGCAGTCACGGCGCACATGGCGGTCATGACCATCAAGATCAGCCGCCTCGGGGCGATGAAGGGGGTTCGCCTGCGCGCCAATCAGACGACCGGAGCCGCCCGAAATCCGTCGACCAGTCCGGGCACCACCACTGAAACCACCGGAGCATCATCATGGAAACCATCGAACTCAAGGTTGCCGGCATGACCTGCGCCTCCTGCGCGAACTCGGTCAGCAAGGCGCTCAAGCGCGTAGCTGGTGTGCAAGACGTGCATGTCGATCTCGCTCGCGGCGCAGCGAGTGTCACCGGCGACCAGACGGCCCAGAAGACGCCTGAGCTGATCGCGGCCTTAGCTGCCGCGGGCTACGAGGCATCCGCTGATTCCTCGCCGGGCATTGCGGCGGGTGCCGGTGCCTCCCATGCGCCGGCCGCTGCCCGTTCAAAGGGGCATGGCGGCTGCTGCTGCCGCTGATCGACGCCATGGACGCACGCACGAACTCCCAGGGTATCGCCGCCGCACCGCTTGGACTCTTTGCTGCCTACTGGGGCGACATGCTGTGGCGGACCGTCGCGTCCGGCGAAGCGCTGAGACAGCGCGCCAACAACATGACCGAACACGAAGCGGCGGGTATGCCGCCGCTGCTCCACTTCGAGTCAGAGCAGGTGGCTGACGGCCACGACTTGCAACCGGCGAGCAACTACCGGCTCCTGCGTGTCACTCGCTGTGGCACCGACGCCTTGGAGAAGCATGTGCGCAAAGGCGCCGCGCCGGTGCTGGTGGTCGATCCACGCGCCGGCCACGGCCCTGGCATTGGCGGCTTCAAACGCGATTCTGAAGTTGGCATGGCACTGCTCGAAGGCCATCCCGTGTACTTCGTAGTGTTCGATCCGGAGCCCGTCGAGGGCCAGACCATGGGCGCACCTGGCCGCCAGCGTCATTTGGCTCAATTGATGACAGGCCCTAGACCGTTCCGCACCGTTGCTCCCTCCTCTGGGTACAGCTCAGGCGTAGATTGGATCATCTCCCGCTATCCCTCACCCGCATCACCGTCTGCCGACTGGTCTTGAACTCCCTGGCCAGCGCCGACACGCTTTCCCCTGTCGCCAGCCTGTGCTGAATCGCCTCACGCTGCGCCTCATCGAGCACCGGCCTTCGCCCCAGCCGCTTGCCTGCGGCCCGTGCCCGCTGCAATCCCGATTGGGTCCGCTCGATCAATAAATCCCGCTCAAACTCCGCCACCGCCGCAATCACCTGCATGGTCATCTTGCCCGCCGGGCTGGTCAGGTCCACCCCGCCCAGCGCCAGACAATGCACCCTCACCCCCAGGCCCGCCAACTGCTCCACCGTCGCCCGCACATCCATGGCATTGCGGCCCAGCCGATCCAGCTTGGTCACGATCAGCACATCGGTGGCCTCCAGCCGGTCCAAGAGGCGCATGAAGCCCTTGCGCTCCTGCGCGGGCACCGAACCACTGACCTTTTCTTCAATGATGCGCTGGCGCTG
>JBPOIS010000102.1:0-19490 GCA_052034295.1 Pseudomonadota bacterium | reverse complement strand
AAAATCCTTCAAATTACGCGGTATACGGAATTGTTCATAGATTGATATATCTTTTTCAGGGTGTTACTCAGGTAGAGGAGGTGGAGCAAGCTGTCTCCCATCTGAAAGAGAAGTGCTTGTTTTCCGGCCATCGCCAGCAGGGTATTGAAGGGGCCGGAAGTAAGAGGCAGCCTGCCCGCTATTAACTGGATGACCCCGCAGCCTAACGTTCGGCCCGGATCACATCAGGCAATTGGTTCGACCTTTAACCGCTTCGCATCGCGTCGAGTTTGCACTGGTGGGTCTGCCGATGGTGTGTGTGATTCTTTTACTGTCCTTTTTTTCAGTGTTTTTGCCTGATGTATTCACCTCCCTGACGCAGGGGTTGAAAAAGCCCCCACAGCCCCACTTTCCCCCAACGCAACCTTCCTGCCCTGAACCTGCAGAAAACCTCACCCCCGCCACACCGCCAGCAGCATCCAGCCGGCAAAGCCCACCAGCACCACCGAGGCGGTGCGGGGGATGACGCTGGGACCCAGATGCCGTCCGGACAGCCGTTCCAGCAGCGTCCCCACACTGATCCACAGCAGGGCGATCGGCCCCAGCAGGCCCAGAAACGCCCCCAGATGCGCCAGGTATACCCCGGTATCCTGCCAGCAGGCCGCCGGAAAAATCAGTGAGGCAAACAAAAATGCCTTGGGATTGAACAGCGTGGTCAGCAGCAGCACCGCCGGTGACAGCCGGTCGGCAGACTGCAGCGCCGGACTGCGCCATAACCGCAGCGCCACCCGGATCAGGTACAGGGCGCACAGCAGCCGCAGCACCCGCACCGCCCACGGCAGCTGATCCAGCAGGTGGCTGAGCAGCCAGCCCCAGACCGAGATGGCCAGCACATAGCCCAGCGCCTCGGCGGGAATCAACGGCCAGGACCGCCGCAGCCCCTGTTGCGCCCCGGCCGTGGCCAGCAGGGTGTTGGAGGGGCCGGGGGTGAGCAGCAGGGTACTCACCAGTCCCAGAAAAGCCAGTGCCACCATCAGCCGCTGGACCCTGTGGCCTGCCGTTCCGCACGGATCACCCAGACCAGATCGCCCTGGTGGGTCCGCTGTTCTGGATGGTCGGCATCGCTGGGCTGGAACACCTGCACCCGCTGGAATCCAGCCTGTTGCAGGGCGGCTTCCACCTCGGCGGGGCTTTCGTAGTGATAAGCAAACGCACTGCGCGACACGTATTTCAGCAGTCGGGCCGTGGACAGGATCAGCCGGGCGCGCGGGTGGGTCACTGGACGTGCGTACAGGTCGGTGATGTAGAACCCCTGCGCGAAGCCCTGCAGGCCAGTGGCCAGCCGTTGCCACAGCTGTGCCAGCAGGGTCAGGTCAAAATAATTCACCAGACCTTCCGACACGATCAGCAGCGGACGCTGCGGGTCAAAGTGGCCCAGCACCTGCTCGAACTGCGCCGTGAACACATCCAGCGGCACCACCTCCGGCACCGGATCGCTGATCTGCGCCAGCGCCTGCTGCTTGGTCTGGGCCATCTGCGGCAGATCAGCCTCCACATACACCAGCTGCGGATGGCGCTGCTTGAAGCGCCAGCCCCGTGGTGACAGGCCTGCCGCCAGTTCCAGCACCTGCAGGTCCGGGTGGGCGGCAATCAGCCGTTCGATTTCCCGGTCGATCAGGGTGTGGCGGGCGCGCAGGGTGGTGGTGATGCTGTGGCCGGTCCGGCGCACCATCCAGCGCTCCACAGGACCCAGCCAGCGGCCCAGTCGGGCACCCTTGGCGGTCAGCAGGGCCGGGTGCGACCAGCCCAGCTGATGCCAGACGTAGCCGGTGTAGTGGGCGGTGAAGGAAATGTGCCGGTGGGGAGAGCGCTCGGACGGCGCAGGGCGCTGGGGGGCGTGTTCGGTCATGGTCATCCCTGGCGTACAAAAAACATCAGCGGTTGGCCACTGGGTCGAGCTGGGTGGGCAGCGGTGTACACAGCGGCGTCACCGCCGCCACGGCAGCCTGCCAGCGCGGTGACGCCAGCAGGGCGGCGCGGTCCACCCGCTGTCCGCGCATGCGTGCCAGCCGGGCCTGATGGGGCAGCGGCGCATCGGCAATCGCCTGCAGGGCGGTCAGGGCAGCGCTGCGGTTGTTGCACACCAGCCCCATGTCGCAACCGGCGTTCAGTGCCGCACGCAGCCGGTCCCCGGCATCCCCGGCCACACAGGCAGCCTCCATGCTCAGGTCATCGGAAAACAGCACCCCGTCGTAGCCCAGCTCACCGCGCAGGAAGGTCTGCAGCCAGAACGCCGAAAACCCGGCAGGCTGTGGACAAACCTGTGGATAAATCACATGGGCCGGCATCAGCGCATCCAGCTCGGGCAACAGTGGCAAAAACGCCTGCAGGTCAGTAGCGCGCAGCGCGTCCAGACTGCGGTCATCCACGGGGGCGGCAATGTGTGAATCGGCCAGCACCGACCCATGCCCCGGAAAATGCTTGCCGGTGGTGGCCATGCCCGCCTCATGCATGCCACGCAGAAAGGCCCCGGCCAGCGCCACGATCACCGCCGGATCAGCATGAAAACTGCGGTCGCCAATCACCGTGCTCACCCCATCAAGGTCCAGCACCGGCGCAAAGCTCAGGTCGATCCCCACCGAAAGCACCTCACTGGCCATCAGCCAGCCACAGGTCTGCGCCAGTGCCAGCGCGGCCCCGGGGTCCTGATCGTGCACCCGGCCCAGCGCCCGCATCGGTGGCAGGCGGGTAAATCCAGCCTTCAGGCGCTGCACCCGGCCGCCCTCCTGATCGACTCCGATCAGCAGCTCCGGGCGCACCGCGCGGATGGCGGCGGTCAGCGCCTGTACCTGTTCGGCATCCACCACGTTGCGGCCAAACAGGATCACCCCACCCACCTGGGGGTGCTGTAACACCTGCTGGTCGTCCGGCGTCAACTGCGTGCCCTGTACATCCAGCATCAACGCGCCCAGCATGGCAGCTCCTCAACAAAAACCCAGGGACCGCGTCCCGCCCGTTCCCCCTGCGCAGTATGCAAAACCTGCGGGGAATTGGTCACGGACACGCGCAATTCAGCAAACACGATACCGGAAATGGCATGGCTTCTGCTACAGTCAGGCCATCAGATTTGCGTTGCCGCTGTGGACAGGATGTTGCCGACCATGAAACCCAATACACTGGCTGCCCTGGTTTTGTTGCTGGGCGGAGGCTTTGGCCTTTCTTATGTTTATGCCGATGCCGCCATTGCGCTGCAGCAGTTGCAGCCCAGCCGCGATCAGGCGCTGGTGGCGCGGCAGCTGTCGATGCGGCTGGACCGCCAGCACTACCTGAACCAGCCGATCACCGAGGCGGTGTCGCGGCGTATCCTCGACATGTACCTGGATTTGCTCGATGCCGAACACAGCCTGTTTTTGCAGTCCGAAGTGGACGACTTTCGCCAGCGCTATGGCGACACCCTGGGGCAGGACCTGAAAGCGGGCAATCTGGACGCCGCGTTTGACATCTACAACCTGTACCGGCAGCGCCTGCTGGCCTTTAACCAGTTCATGCTGACGCAGCTCAGCCAGCCCATCGACCTGCAGGGGCAGGGCAGCCTGAACACCGACCGCGAAAAGGCCGCGTTTTTTGCCACCCCGGCCGAGCAGCGCGAATTCTGGCGCCAGCAGCTGGTGTCGCAGTTGATCAGCATGACCATTTCCTATCAGGAAGACCAGGCCAAACAAAAAGCCCTGCAGGCCGATCCGTCGCTGGCACAGGGGCAGGACCTGCGCAGCAGCAACCTGAGCCCGGTGGACACCCTGAAGCGCCGCTACACCCGGCAGGGCGAGCAGATCAGCCGCCTCAAAAGTGACCGGGCGGTGGAAATGGTCCTGAATGCCGCCCTGGCCACCTACGACCCGCACAGCAACTACTTTGCCCCGGTCGAAGCCATGGAAATGAACCGGCAGACCACCCTGCAGCTGATCGGCATCGGCGTGTCGATCCGGCCCGAGCGCGGCAATGAGGATTACACCCGCATCGAGAGCATCGTCGAGGGCGGCCCGGCCAACAAATCCGGCCAGATCAAGGTCGGCGACCGCATCACCGGGATTGCCCAGGATGGCAAGCCCATGGTGGACGTGGTCGGCTGGCCCAGCAACGAAATCGTCGGCCTGATCCGCGGCACCCAGGGCAGCCGGGTGACCCTGCGCGTGCAGCAGCCCAATGCACAAAGCCGGCTGGTGACGCTGGTCCGCGATGTGATCGAGGAAAAGGACGCCGGGGTGCAGACCCGGGTGCTGGAGCAGCAGCGCGGTGGCAAACCCTACCGCATCGGTGTGCTGGACATTCCGTCGTTTTATTTCAACTACAAGGCCCGCCGTCAGGGCAACAGCTACCGCAGCGTCAGTGAAGACACCCAGCAGGCCCTGCGTGCCCTGAAGGCCCAGGGGATTGACGGGCTGGTGGTGGACCTGCGCAACAACCCCGGCGGTTCGCTGGAAGAAGTGTCGCGCATGCTGGCGATGTTCATCCCGCAGGGGCCGCTGGTGCAGATCCGCGATGGCAATGGCAGCATCAACGTCTATCAGGACCAGGATGGCGGCGCGCAGGAATACACCGGCCCGATGGTGGTGCTGGTGAATCTGGCCTCGGCCTCGGCCAGTGAGATTTTTGCGGCGGCGATCCAGGACTATGGCCGTGGGCTGGTGCTGGGCAGCACCACCACCGGCAAGGGCACCGCACAGGTGCAGATGGATGACCTGGCCTACGGGCAGGCCACCCTGACCCAGCGCAAGTTTTACCGGATCACCGGCGGCAGCACCCAGAACAAGGGGGTGATTCCCGACATCAATCTGGTCAGCATCTACGAAGACGATGAATACGGCGAGCGCAAAGCCAAAAACGCCCTGAAATGGGACACCATTGCCACCGCGCCCTTTGTCCGCGTCAACAACTACAGTGTGGTCATGCCACAGCTGGCCCGGCAGTCGGTGCAGCGGCAGGCCCGTGATCCCCAGTTCATCTACATCAACGAACTGCGCCGGATTGCCGATGAAAACAGCGCCCGCAAGGTGGTGTCGCTGAACCTGGGCCAGCGCCAGCAGCAGGTGCTCGACACCGAGCGCAAGACCCTCGAAGCCGAAAACCAGCGCCGCATTGCCACCGGCCAGAAGCCCTACGCCTCGTGGGAAGTCTATCAGGCCGCCCTGGATGCCCAGGGGGAGATCCGTGGCCGCATGAAGCGCGACCAGCGTCCGCCACTGCCCGAGGATGAAGCCTTCATCCAGGAAGCAGCCAATGTGCTGCTGGACCTGCAACAGCTGCAGCCGGTACAGGCGCGCAGTGGCGCCCCCACCTCCTGAGGAACGTTCATGGCCCTGTTGAATGCCGCCGCCCTGCCAGCCTCGGTTCAGTGGGCAGTCCTCGGCGCAGGCGGTCTGCTGCTGGTGGGCATGCTGACCGGCGTGTGGAAATACGCCAGCCTGATGCGCAGTCCGGCCCGGCGTGCCCACCGCTATGTGGACATTGCCCACCGGGCCAGCCTGATGTACAGCTTTGCGGCACTGGTGCTGGCGGCGCTGGCCGCCCTGTCGGTGTGGCCAGACTGGGTGAATCAGCTGGCCGTGGCCAGCAACCTACTGTTTTTTGTCGGGGCGATTGGCAGCTATGTGCTGCATGGGGCGCTACAGGACACCACCAACCAGCTGCGCCCGCCCTACCGGCTGGGCCAGTGGCCGCTGGCCGGGGTGCTGGTGCATGGCTTCATGCTGGCGCTGGTGGCCGGTGAAATCGGCGGGGTGGTGGTGTTGCTCAGTGGTGCCTGGCCTGTGCTGGTGGGCTGATTGCTGCGGTCTGTCCAGTTTTTCATTGTTTTTTCATAAATTAATCACTAGATTGCGCTTTTTGCCGGAGCCTGTGGTGGAATTTACCCACAATCACCTGACCAAAATCTACTGGATCTTGCTGCTGATCCTTGGGTTGTTTGCGGTGAGCATGCCGGACGATTTCTGGAGCAAGGCCAGTTTTTTTGTGTGCTGGCTGGGACTGCTGTTCGTGGCGCTGCGGGCCATGAGCCTCAAGGTGGTGGTGCAGGGGCGACGCCTGACCGAAAAAAACCTGTTTGCGGAAAAATCCATTGATATTTTGCCCGAGTCGCGCATTTACACCCGCCGCAACCTGCAAAGTTTCAACCTGATCATCCGCCACTATGACTACCGCATCACTGTGGTCAACCCCCATGAAACCCTGAAAATCAATGCCAACGTCAACGACGCCGATCAATTGTTTGACGCCGTGGCACAGCTGGAGCGCCGCTACGTCACGCCTGGCTGGCTGGATCAGTTTGCGCGGCAGGGGCGCTTGCAGCTGGACCACCAGTGGCTGGTCACCCGCACCGGCCTTGAGCATCGCGGCAAGGCGTATTTTTTTGACAAGATCAACGGCATGGAGCTCAAAAACGGCCAGTTCATGCTGATGGCGGATGGCCGCCTGTGGCAGACGGCCGTGCTGAATGTGCCGGTGTCCGAGATTCCCAATGTGTACAGCTTCATGGCCCTGCTCAACCACGTGCACGCCTGAGCCTGCATACGAGTCGGGCAGGCCGGTCAGTGGCGCTGCACGCTCCAGCGGTTGTACATGAAGGCTGCACTGCCCAGCGTCAGCACCAGACCCAGCAGGATCAGGAACCACGAGGTGCCGGATTCGGAGGTGGCGCCCATCACCTGACACACCTCAAGGTTGGGGTCCGTGGGCAGGTAGCGCACTGTGACCACCGGATTTTCCTTGAGGCGGTCGATCATGGCTTTGTCCACACTGCCCCAGCAGTTGCCATGGCCGCCGTTTTTGGCGGTGAAGGCGGCCTTGATGCGGTAATCGACCGTCACGCCGCCTTTTTTGCGCTCGGTGTAGCCCTCCAGCGGTGCGCTCTGGACTTCAACGCCGTATTTGGCCAGCCTGGACTGGTCGCGGTTGGTGCCCAGTGACACCACACTCAGCCATAGCCCCATGAGCAGCACCAGCGCTGCCATGAACATTTCTTTCATAAAAACTGCATCCGTAAATTCATCTGCACAGGTTTTGCACAAAGTTGCCGCCGCCGATGATAGCAAAACCCAGGCCTGTTGGTGGGATGGGGGGCTGAAAACTGTGAACTTGCCCGACACACCCGACACAGCGGGCAAAACATCGGGCCGACCCTTGCACCGCCAACAACCCGCAGGGCACATCACGCCCTGGCGGGCGTTCGCTCGGCACTGGATTGGCTGGGGGTGGGCGAAAAGGGGCGCTTGCACCCTATAGGGTGCGGCACATCGGCTGTGCGCCATTGTAATAAAAAAAAGGCCCCCAAAAGGGAGCCTGTTCAGCGGGCTGGCTCAGTGGCGAGCGTCCGCGGCGAGGTCGACCTTGTTCACCACCGGCGCAGGCTCAGGCGGCAGCGGCTCGGGCTTGCGCACCAGTGCCGCCTCCAGCACTTCATCAATGCTGCTGACCGGACGGATTTCCAGACCGGCCTTGACGTTGTCAGGGATCTCCTTCAGGTCGCGCACGTTGTCCTGCGGGATCAGCACCAGCTTGACCCCGCCACGGTGGGCGGCCAGCAGCTTTTCCTTCAGACCACCGATCTGCAGCACCCGGCCACGCAGGGTGACTTCGCCGGTCATGGCCACATCAGCACGCACCGGGATGCCGGTCAGGGCCGACACCAGCGCCGTGGTCAGGGCAATCCCGGCGGACGGGCCGTCTTTGGGGGTGGCGCCTTCAGGCATGTGCACATGGATGTCGGTTTCCCCGAAGCGGGTGTGGGCAATGCCCAGCGCGTCGCCACGGGTGCGCACCACAGTCATGGCCGCCTTGATCGATTCCTGCATCACATCGCCGAGCGAACCGGTGGCGATGTAGTTGCCCTTGCCCTTGACCGCAGCGGCTTCGATGGTGAGCAGTTCACCGCCGACCTGGGTCCAGGCCAGACCAGTCACCCGGCCAATCTGTGCTTCGTCTTCGGCACGGCCAAAGTCAAATTTGTACACGCCCGAGTAGTCCGCCAGATTGGCTTCGGTGACCTGCACCGGGCCGCTGTGCTTGTGGCTGACCGCTTCGCGCACCACCTTGCGGCAGATCTTGGAGATTTCCCGCTCCAGGTTGCGCACGCCAGCCTCGCGGGTGTAGCGGCGGATCAGCTCACGTACGGCGTCTTCACCGATCTGGATTTCCCTGGGCTTGAGGCCATTGGCCTTGACCGCCTTGGGCACCAGATAGCGCTCGGCAATGTTGACTTTTTCTTCCTCGGTGTAGCCGGGCAGGCGGATGACTTCCATCCGGTCCAGCAGCGGGCCGGGGATGTTCATGCTGTTGGCGGTGCAGATGAACATGACTTCCGACAGGTCCAGGTCCATGTCCAGATAGTGGTCATTGAACTTGTGGTTCTGCGACGGGTCGAGCACTTCCAGCAGGGCCGAGGCCGGGTCGCCGCGATAGTCCTGGGCCATCTTGTCGATTTCGTCGAGCAGGAACAGCGGATTTTTCACCCCCACCTTGGCCAGGTGCTGGACGATCTTGCCGGGCATGGCGCCGATGTAGGTGCGGCGGTGGCCACGGATTTCGGCTTCGTCACGCACGCCGCCCAGCGCCATGCGCACGAACTCGCGGCCCGTGGCCTTGGCGATGGATTCGCCCAGCGAGGTTTTGCCCACACCCGGCGGGCCCACCAGACACAGCACCGGGCCCTTGAGCTGTTTGACCCGCGATTGCACGGCCAGAAACTCCAGGATGCGGTCTTTGACCTCTTCCAGACCATAGTGGTCGGCGTCGAGGATCTGCTGGGCCTTGTCCAGTTTGATCGACACCTTGCTGGCTTTTTTCCAGGGGGTGTTGAGGATCCAGTCCAGGTAGTTGCGCACCACGGCCGCTTCCGAGGAGGCGGCGGGCATGGCCTTGAGCTTGCGGAATTCGGCATCGGCTTTTTTGCGCACTTCGGCGGGCAGGTCGGCGTCGGCGAGTTTCTTTTCCAGCTCGCCCATGTCGTCGTCGCCGCCGTTCATGTCGGACAGTTCGCGCTGGATGACTTTCATTTTTTCATTGAGAAAGTATTCGCGCTGGTTTTTTTCCATCTGCCGTTTGACCGATTCGTGCAGGCTCTGCTCGATTTTTTGTTCCTCGCCCTGACGCATCAGGTAGTCGGTCAGCTCGTGCAGGTGCGCGTCCATGTCGGCGTGTTCGAGGAATTTTTGCTTGGTGTCAATCGGCAGCTGCACGCGCGTGGCCACGAAATAGACCAGCTCCAGCAGGTCTTCGAGTTTTTCGGCGGCATGGATCAGCTCGCGGCTGTTGCGCAGCTTGGCTTCGGCGTACTGGGCAAACAGCACCTGCAGGGCCTGGCGCTGCTCGGCCTGTTCGGCGTCGCTCAGTGACAGCTGCACCGGTTCGGCGTGCACGGTGGCGCGCATGTAGTCGTCCAGGTCGTGGATCTGGTCGAGGTGGGCGCGGTGCAGGCCTTCGATCAGCACCTTGATGCAGTTGTCGTCGTTTTCATGGTTGACCACCTGTACGATGCGGCAGACGGTGCCGTATTCATACAGGTTGCTGTTGTCGATGCCTTCGGCCAGTGAGTCTTTCTGGGCGACCACAAACACCAGGTCATCGGCCTGGCGGGCTTCTTCCACCGCGCGGATCGATTTGGGGCGCCCGACAAACAGGGCGATTTGCATCTGTGGATACACCACGACATCCCGCAGCGCCAGCAGGGGCAGGTCTTGTGCAGCCTGTGCGGCAAGGGGGCTGTTCTGGGTCATGAGACACTCCTGTGAGTGACAAACCATTTTGTCATACTGGGGTTATTTGGTGGGCGTTGCGCTGATTACAAGGGGCAGGCCGCGCAGGGGGTGAAAAAACCAGTGCCGCTGCGGGCTGACCAACTGGTGCAGCGGCTGATCCCACGGCTGGACCGGCAGGGCCGCCACCTGCTGGAAGCCATGCGCCACCCCCAGCCGCAGCGGGCGCACACACTGGCCGCGACCAGGCTGGCCCAGGGTACGGTCATAATAGCCGCCGCCCATGCCCAGCCGGTGTCCATGGGCATCAAAGCCCAGCAGCGGCATCACCAGCACATCGAGCTGGTGCACGCTGCGGCTGCCGTGCAGGGCAGGCTGCTGCATGCCGAGGGGATGCCGGCGCAGGCGCTGGCGGGTGCCGAGCTGGCGGGCTGAAGTGCGGACAAAGCGCAGGCGCTGGTCCCAGCGCCGCACCACCGGCAGGTACAGGCGCTTGCCACGGCGCTGTAGCTGCCGGGCCAGCGGCAGCAGCGACACTTCGCCAAAGGCGGACAGGTACAGGCCAATGTGTTGGCAGCCCTGCCAGAGGGGGTGACGGACCAACCGTCTGGCCACGGCACGGGCGGCCTGACGCTGCTGCGGCACGGACAGGGCCCGGCGCTGCTGGCGCAGGTGACGGCGCAACCGGGGCAGATCCACCGGGGGTGGGCAGGCGGCAGGCATCGGGGTGCAGATGGATTCCAGGGCCGGAACAGGCCCGCGGTGAACAGAAAAAAAAGAGCCTCCGGAATGCCGCTGCGGGTCGGAACCCTTGAACCCTGAAGTTCAAGGTGGTCACGCCGCTGGCCTACAGGCGTTCCACTTCAGGGGCCCGACGGACGGGACCAGGGTGGACATGCTCAAAAAGCCTGCAGAACGTAACCTGCTTTACGCATATCGGCTCAGGGGATAAAGACACGCTGGCGCACACCCCAGAGGTTCATCCAGTATAAAACGAAATGCTGCAATTACAAGTCCAGCGCCGTGACCCGGCCGTGAAGCGGGGCGGACGGCAGCGGCCATTCAGCCCTGATTCTGGGCGACGGCCTGTTTGACCTCGGCGATCATGTCCTGCACCAGTCGCTGGCAGGCGGCCTGTGATTGCATGGCACGGTTGGCCTGCATCAGCTCCTGGCACAGCTCCAGCGCCACCATCACGGCGATGCGCTCGGCTTCAACGCGCGGCATCAGCTTGCGGGCGTCGCGCATTTTCTGGTCCAGATGGCGGCCTGCAGCGCGCAGGGCATCCACCTCGGCAGGCGGGCAGGCCAGCTTGTAGGTGCGGTCCAGAATGGACAGTTCGATCTGGGTGTCCTGCACAGGGCTGATCATGATGCGCTTTCCGGGGTGTCAGGGGCGGAGGGGGCAGGCTGGGCCGGGGCAGCTTCCGGGGTGGCAGCGGGTGCCTGATGGGCAGAGGGCAGGGCCGACAGGCGGGCGATGATTTCCTCGACCTTGTGGCGGGCATCCTCGTTCTTGCGCAGCAGGGTGTCACGCTCCTCGATCAGGCTGCGGTTCTGCAGGGCCAATTGGGCCAGTTGATGGCCGAGCCGCTCGACTTCCTGGCGCATGTTGGCCTGGGCCGGTCCCTGTTCCTGCTGCTGTTTGCGCAGGCTGTCCAGCTGCTGGCGCAGGGTGTCGTTTTCGGCTTCGAGCTGGTCGGTACGTTCGATCAGGGCGGCGTAGTCCTCGCGGGCCTGCTGCCGCGACTGGGCGGCTGCAGGGGCCTGTTTCATCAGTTGGTTCAGCAGCGTTTGCAGCTGCTGCAGGTCAGCCAGCATGGTCAAGAGTCGCATTGTGGGGGTGTCGCCAGTTACTATAGGGAAATCAACCAAGCGGGGTCAACGCAATGCACGATCAATCCACGTACTGGCAGGAGTGGCAGCAGACTTTTGCAGGCTGGGTGGAATTCAGCCATCCGGCCGAGCTGCACGGGCTGGTGACCGGGGTGGTGTGCGTGTTGCAGCCGCCCGGTCAGGACGGCTGGCAGGCGCTGCTGGCCGGGCTGGATGTGGCAGGGCCAGCCGAGGGCAGCGACGATCCAACCTGGCGGTTGCTGGTCGATGAAGGGCAGGATCTGGCTGAGGCGCTGGATGAAGACAATCTGGACTTTGAGCCGCTGCTGCCAGACGATGAGCAGCCGCTGCCCGAGCGGGTGCAGGCGCTGGCGGCGTGGTGCTCGGGGCTGCTGCTGGGCTTTGCCCTGGCTGGGGGGCAGGTGCGCAGCGATGAGCAGGAGCTGATCGCCGACCTGCAGGAACTCAGTGCGCTGGACTGGGAGGTGCAGGACAGCGATGAGGCCAGTGAAAATGACTATGCCGACCTGCTGGAGTTTGTGCGGCTGGTGCCGGTGAGCCTGTCCATGGGCCGCACCAAGGCCGGGCAGTTGCCTGGACCGGGCAAGGCCACGGCCAGAACCCGTAAAGCGCTGCCGCTGACGGTGGATGCCAGCGCGGCCAAGCCCAGCTGAGGGCGATTGTTTCAACACCAGTGATCAAGGAGAGTCCGCGTGGGGCATGTTTTGGAGGGGGGGCAGCAGACCGCCCTGAATGCGGGGAATGACACGGCTGTGGATCGGTGGCCACCGTTTTTGCCGCAGGGGCTGGTCCATGACTGGCTGCAAAAAGGCGTGTATGCCGGGCGTCGCCAGCGGCTGCTGGCGCAGCTGGCCCCGGACAGTGTGGCGCTGCTGCCCACCCTGCCGGAACAGGTGCGCAGCCGTGACACCCACCACCGCTATCGCGCCGACAGCAGTGTGGTGTACCTGACCGGCTTTGCCGAGCCGGACGTGGTGCTGGTGCTGCAACCGGGGACGGCGCAGCCGTTTGGCCTGTTTTGCCGGCCACGCGATCCGGAGCGGGAAATCTGGGATGGCCGCCGCGCCGGCGTGGAAGGCGCGCTGGCCCGCTATCAGGCCGATCAGGCCTGGCCGGTGGACACGCTGGACGAGCAGGTACTGACACTGTTGGCCGGTAAAAAACACCTGTACACCCGGCTGGGGCAGGACCCTGACTGGGATGCACGGGTCAGCCGCTGGCTGGGCCAGCTCAATGCCCGGCAGCGGCAGGGCGTGAGTGCGCCGGTGGCGCTGGTGCAGCTGGAGCCACTGATCGAAGAGATGCGTCTGATCAAGGATGCGCATGAAATCGCCCTGATGCAGCAGGCCGCTGACCTGAGTGCGGCCGCCCATGTGCGGGCGATGCAGCGGGTTCGACCGGGGCAGATGGAGTATGCCCTGCAGGCCGAGCTGGAGTATGTGTTTGCACAGGGGGGGGGAGTGCCCGCCTATGGCAGCATCGTCGGCGGTGGGGCCAATGCCTGCATCCTGCACTACATCGACAATGACCAGCCGCTGCGGGCCGGTGATCTGGTGCTGATCGATGCCGGGGCCGAACTGGGCCACTACGCCGCTGACATCACCCGCACCTTTCCGGTGTCGGGGCGGTTTTCAGCAGAACAAAAAGCCCTGTATGAGCTGGTGCTGGACGCGCAGCTGGAGGCCATCCGCTGGGTGCAGGTGGGCCAGCACTGCAAGGTTTACCATGAAAAAGCCGTCGAGGTGCTGACCGCTGGACTGGTGCGGCTGGGGCTGCTGTCGGGCGAGGTCAGTGCGCTGATCGAGTCGGGGGCCTACCGGCGTTTTTACATGCATGGCACCGGGCACTGGCTGGGCATGGATGTGCATGATGCCGGGGCCTATAAGGTCGATGGCCAGTGGCGGCCCCTGCAGGCTGGCATGGTGGTGACGGTGGAACCCGGCCTGTATGTGGCGGCCGATGACGACACCGTGGCGCCACGCTGGCGCGGCATCGGCATCCGCATTGAGGACGATGTGCTGGTGACCGAACAGGGACCCCGGGTGCTGACCGCCGGTGTGCCCAAGCAGGTCGGGGCGCTGGAGGCGCTGATCCAGGGAATACCCAGTTTGGGCGATTGAGCCCCCTGCCGTAGTGTCCGAAGCTAGGCAGGTCATGCGAGTCGCAGTGCGTGGCGGTTAACTGGACCAAAACGGGTATTTCTTATTTTTTTCTGTCCCGCGTGAAGCGGGATTTTTTTTGTCCCGATCCGGATCAGGCTTGGGTTTGCGTGGCCGGGGCGCTATCCTCACAGGCACTCTCGACCTGCGGGGTGTTTTTTCATGTCCAATGTGGCCCATTCTGAGTCCAGTACCGGGATTCCCCCGTCGCGGGTGCCCCAGTCGCTGGTGATTGTCGGCGGTGGCATGGTGGGGCTGACCCTGGCCCTGCGGCTGGCCCAGCAGGGGCGTGCGGTGACTGTACTGGAGGCAGGCCGCTATCCGCAGACGGCCGCGGAGGTGTACCACCCGAGTTTTGATGCCCGCAACACCGCGCTGTCACGGCGGACGGTGCAGGTGTTCCGGGCGCTGGGCCTGTGGGATCGATTGCAGGTGCATGCGACACCGATCCTGCAGGTGCGCATCAGTGAGCAGGGCAGTTTTGGCAAGGCCAGCCTCAGGGCCGATGAAGAGCAGATTGAAAGCTTTGGCCAGGTGATTGAAAACGCCTGGCTGGGACAGGTGTTGCTGCAGGCGGTGCGCGAGCAGCCGCAGATCACCCTGCGTGAGCAGGTCCGGGTCACCGGGCTGAGCCAGTCGGACACCCACGTGACGCTGACCGCCGAGCAGGATGGTGCGGTGCAGCAGATGACTGCGGATCTGGTGCTGGCCGCTGATGGCCGCGATTCGGTGTGTCGGCAGTTGCTGGGGATCGGTGCCGCCGTGCATGACTATCAGCAGGTGGCGCTGGTGACCACGGTGCAGACCGACCGGCCCCACCAGCAGGTGGCGTTTGAGCGGTTCAGTGATCAGGGGCCGCTGGCGCTGTTGCCGCTGCCGGACCAACCCGGCACCCTGGATCAGGGCCGGCGCTCGGTGGTGTGGACGGTGGCCAGTGGCACGGAGCAGCAATGGCTGGGCGCTGACGCGGATGAGCGGTTTTTGCAGGCGTTGCAGCAGAGTTTTGGCGATCGGGCCGGACGCTTCGTGCGCACGGGCGCACGCTTTGCCTATCCGCTGGTGCAGGTGCTGGCCGAGCGGCAGGTGGAGGGGCGGGTGGTGCTGATGGGCAACGCCGCCCACACGTTGCACCCGGTGGCCGGCCAGGGGTTCAACCTGTGCATCCGTGATGTGGATGTGCTGTGCCGGATGCTGGCGCAGGCCGGGTCGGCGGCGTCCCTGTCGGCGCTGCTGCGCGACTATGAGCAGGCCCGGCAGGTGGACCAGCGCCGGGTGGCGCTGTTCTGCGATGGGGTGGTGCGTGGCTTTACCCACCGCAATCCGCTGCTGCGGGTGGCGCGCAATCTGGGGTTGCTGGCCTTTGATGTGTTGCCGGGGGCCAAGCCCCTGCTGGCCAGCTATGCGATGGGGCTGAAAACATGAGTGCCGCAGGCGGGGGCGGGCTATTGCCCGTGGTGATCGTGGGCGGTGGGCTGGTGGGGGGGCTGATGGCGCTGTTGCTGGCCCGCGAAGGGGTGGCAGTGACGCTGCTGGACGCCGCCCCGGCGCTGACCGGGCAGGTGCTGCAACAGCGGGATGCCCGGGTGTATGCACTCAGTCCCGCTTCGATCCGGCTGCTGGAGGTGGCCGGGGTGTGGCCGCAGGTGGGGCGGCGTGCCGATTATCACGCCATGGCGGTGTGGCACCGTGAAGGCCATGGGCAGATGAATTTTGGCGCCACGCAGGGCGATGCACCCCGGCTGGGCAGTATGGTCGAGCCCTCGGTGCTGGCGCTGGCGCTGCAGGGCCAGCTGCAGGCCGCAGGTGTGGCGGTGCAGCATGGCTGCCGGGTTCAGTCGGTGGCCCCGCTGGGCAGGGGCTGGCGGATTCAGGGCCAGGATGGACAGGTCTGGGACACCGCCCTGCTGATCGGGGCCGATGGGGCCCGTTCGCAGGTGCGTGAGCAGGCCGGCATCCGCGTCCGCCAGCTGGATTATCACCAGTCCGGCCTGACTGCCGCCCTGCAGATGAGCCGTCCCCATGGCGGGGTGGCGCGCCAGGTGTTTTTGCCGGGTGGGCCACTGGCGTTGCTGCCAATGGCTGACCTGTCCACTGACCTGCCGCCGGCGGCGCGTGACCACTGGGTGTCGATGGTGTGGACCCTGCCCACGGCTGAGGCGGAGGCGTGGGCCAGTGCCGACACGCCCGCGCTGGCCGAGGCCCTGACCCGGTTCAGCGAGCGGGTACTCGGTGAGGTACGCGCCATTGAGTCGCGTGGCCTGTTTCCGCTGCGGGCCCAGCAGGCGGAGACGGAGTGGCTGCCCGCTCTGGCGCTGATCGGCGATGCCGCCCACGGCATTCACCCGCTGGCGGGGCAGGGGGTGAATCTGGGCCTGCTGGATGCTGGCCTGCTGGCCGACAGCCTGCTGCGTGACCGCGAGCGGGGGCTCTGGGCCGCGGATCAGACCCTGAGCCGCTATGCCCGCGAGCGCCGACTGGCCTGCAGCGTGATGATGCACAGCATGAGCGCAATTGGCTGGCTGGAAAAAAACCACCTGCCGGCCTGGGTGGTGCTGCGCGACTGGGGGCATCAGGTGGTGAACCGCTGGCCGGGGCTGTCGTCCCGGATCACCGAGGCCGCCAGTGGATGGCCTGCACTGCGCAAGACCCGCTACGCCCTGATGGATTTTTGACAGGCGGGGGATTGGCAGCCGGGCAAGGCCCTTGGTACAGTTTGCTGAATCGTGAACCACCCGGAGCGCCGGCTTGGCTGTGTTGAACCGGGTTTTTGCCCCGGATTGCAGTGGAGTCAATCACCATGAGTGAAGAGACCAAAGACCTATACGACGCCAGTGAGGACGCCGAAGACCCCAGTGACAGCGATGAGGTCGAAGCCGACGAGGCGGACAGTCCTGAGGACCTGACCGGCACTTCGGCTGAACACGATGCCGATGGCACACTGGCCAGCCAGAAGGCCAGTGACGTGGCCGAAGCCGAAAGCCTGACCGTCACCGCCAAGCTGCACCAGCGCCAGCAACTGGAAGACGAGCTGGCCCGGTTTCTGGCCCAGGGCGGCAAGATCACCGAAGTGCCGCCGGACGAGAGTGCCGTGCACTGAGCAGCGTACAGACGGACTGAAAAAAAGCGCCCGTGGGCGCTTTTTTTATTTCTGCAGTGAAGGCGGCAGGGCCGGGGGCAGTGATTGTTTGGGGTCGGCCCCGAAGCGGTTCGGGCCGCGCGTACCGTCCAGGCACAAGAACACCAGCACCACAATGTTGAGCAATGGCACCAGCGAGCCCAGCAGCCACCAGCCACTGCGGTCGGTGTCGTGCAGGCGGCGTACGCCCACTGCGAGGGCAGGCACCAGCAGCCCGAGGGCCGTCACCGTGTACAGGATCATCTTGCCGCGAAACAGCACGCTGTCGATTACTGCTGCGACAATCACCGCCAGAATCTGAAACAGCACAAACATCCAGTATTCCTGGCGCCGGGCCCGGCCCTGAAAATTGGCGTAATTGTCGCGTACCACATGCAAAAACCAGTTCATGTTGTTTTTTCCAGTGTCTAAAAAAGCATCCGTGGGCCATACCAAAGCCCTGCGCCCTGACTATGCCATGCCTTGATGACAGGTCAAGGCCTTTTTTGCCCGCCGGGGCAGTTCATTCCAGCGCTGCCCTGAAGTCCAGACCCTGCTGGTACAGGTCGTTTTTTTTCAGGCCGGTCCAGTCCGCCACCAGTTGCGCGGCGGTCTTCAGGGGCATGTGCGGCAGCAGTTTTTTCAGCATCTCCAGGGCCTGCTGCTGCTGGGCCTGCTGGCGGGTGTGCAGGTCGGCCCCGGCCACCACCAGCACGATTTCGCCCTTTTGCTGATTTGGGTCACTGGCCACCCAGTCGCGCAGCGTGGCCAGCGGGGCGCGGCGGAGGGTTTCAAAGGTTTTGGTCAGTTCGCGGCACAGCGTGGCCTGACGGTCCGGGCCGAAGCAGTGGCACAGGTCCTCCAGCATGGCGACAATGCGGTGCGGAGCTTCATAAAAAATCAGCGTGGCCGGTTCAGTGGCCAGCTCGTGCAGCCGCGCCTGACGGCCTGCGGTTTTGGCCGGTAAAAACCCCTCAAAAAAGAACCGGTCACTCGGCAGTCCCGCCGCCGACAGGGCGGCAATCGCCGCGCAGGGGCCGGGGATCGGGCTGACCGGCACCCCGGCGTCGTGGGCCGCCCGCACCAGCCGGAAACCCGGGTCGCTGATCAGCGGGGTCCCGGCATCGCTGATCAGTGCAATCGCCTCCCCCTGCTGGATGCGGCCAATCAGCTCGGCGGCGCGCTGGCCTTCGTTGTGGTCGTGGCAGGCGGTCAGCGGGGTGTGGATGCCATGGTGCTGCAACAGGTGTGCGGACTGGCGGGTGTCCTCTGCGGCAATCAGCTGCACCTGCTGCAGGGTGTGCAGGGCGCGCTGGCTCAGGTCGTCCAGATGCCCAATCGGGGTGGCCACCACATACAAACCGGCTTTCATGTAGGATCAGTTCCACGCCTGTGACGAAAAGACCGTGCAGTATGCCGAAAAAAACGCCCAAAGACGAACCCAGTGCCCTGATGGTGCCCCAGCCGCCGGCCCGGCCCTCCCGTGGCCAGCAGGCTGAACAGCTGGCGGTGCGGTTTTTGCAGCAGCAGGGCCTGCAGGTGCTGCACTGCAATGTGCAGGCGCGGGTGGGGGAACTGGATGTGGTGGCCCTGCACGGGGCGGTGCTGGTGTTTGTGGAGGTGCGCCTGCGCCGTCAGGGTGGTCTGGTCAGTGCTGCAGAGAGTGTCAGTGTGGCCAAGCAGCGCAAGCTGATCCGGGCGGCGCAGTGGTTTTTGCAGCGGGCGCCTGAGCATGAATGGCGCGAGTGCCGCTTTGATGTGCTGGCGTTTGCTTCGCTGCTGCAGCCACCGGAATGGATTTGTGGTGCATTTACTGCCTGAAGGCGTGGTCTTTGCTAGACTAACAGGCCAATTGTCCAGACAAGGGAAGGAGCACAAGCCATGCGGCAGTGGAAACAGTGGGGCGCGGGTCTGGTGGTGCTGGCCAGCCTGACCGGATGTTCCTCGTTTGTGGCGGACCAGACCGGCCCGGCCGCGATCGGGGTGCCCAGCGGCGAGCGCAGCCTGGCGCAGATGCTGACCGATTCCAGCATTGCCCGCACCGCGCAGATCAACCTGTACAAGCTGGACCCGCGCTTTCGCTTCAGCCGCATCAAGGTGGACAGTTTTCACAGTGCCGTGCTGCTGACCGGGCAGGTGCCCGATGCCTACCTGAAGGAGCTGGCCGAGCAAAACGTGCGCAGCATGAGCGATGTCAAAATGGTGCACAATTTTCTCAGTGTCGGCGACAAGGTGAATTATTCCACCATCATGCAGGACAACCTGACCACGGCTGATGTGCGCCGACGCATCCTGCTGTCCGGGCTGCGCGACAGCAAGGTCCGCATCAGCACCGAAGATGGTGTGGTGTATGTGATGGGCCGCCTCAGTGCCGCGGAGCTGCAGCAGGTCAATCTGCTGATCCAGCAGAGCAAGAATGTGCGCAAGATCATTTCACTGGTGGACCTGATCGGGGAAACCAGCGCCCCGGCACCGGTGGAGCCTGTGGCCACCGCCACACCACTGACCGCCCCCGTGGCGGACACCCCGGTGGCGGTGGAGCCCAGCGGTGCTGCGGCCTCCAGCCCATGAGCCGCAATCGTGTGGTCCAGCCTGCATCCCGGCGGCAATTCTGGTCCACGGCGCTGGTGGCCAG
>JBPOIS010000082.1:0-4227 GCA_052034295.1 Pseudomonadota bacterium | reverse complement strand
CCGCCAGCAACCACGGGGCACACATCCAGATCCTTTGCATGGGGCATCCTCCCGGGTGCGTTGGCGGTGGCCCTCAGGGCTGGGTCAGCACCAGATTGCGGCCGGTCATGCCTTCAGGCACCGGCAGGTCCATCAAGTGCAGCAGGGTCGGTGCCACATCGGCCAGAATGCCGCCTCCGGCGATGGTGGCGTTTTTTTGACCCACATAAATGAACGGCACCGCTTCGGTGGTGTGCTGGGTGTGCACCTGACCGGCCTCATGGTCCATCATTTGTTCCACGTTGCCATGGTCAGCCGTGATCAGCAGCTCGCCGCGCATCTGCTGCACGGCATCGTAGACCCGGCCCACGCACTGGTCCAGCGTTTCCACCGCCTTGACCGCCGCGTCAAACACCCCGGTGTGGCCGACCATGTCGCCATTGGCATAGTTCACCACCAGCAGGTCGTAGCGGCCCGACGTGATCGCCTCGACCAGCCGGTCGGTGACTTCCGCGGCGCTCATCTCGGGCTGCAGGTCATAGGTGGCCACGTCCGGGGATTTGATCAGGATCCGATCTTCGCCGGGATAGGGCTCTTCACGGCCGCCACTGAAGAAAAAGGTCACGTGGGCGTATTTTTCGGTTTCGGCAATGCGCAGCTGGGTTTTGCCCAGACTGGACAGGTACTCGCCAATCGAGTGGGTCAGCGTCTGCGGCGGGTACGCCACCGGGGCAGGGATTTTCGCCGAATAGCGGGTCAGCATCACAAAGCGCGACAGTTGCGGGCGCACCGCACGGGTGAAGCCGCTGAAGTCATCTTCCACAAAGGCACGGGTCAGCTCGCGGGCCCGGTCGGCGCGGAAATTCATGAAAATCACCGCATCACCATCACGGATCGGGTCCGGCTGGCCGAGCACCGTGGATTTGACAAATTCATCGGTTTCACCGGCAGCATAGGCGGCGGCCAGTCCGTCGGCGGCACTGTCGGCCTGACGCAGGCCCACGCCTTCGGTCAGCAGCCGGTAGGCCTGCTCGACCCGGTCCCAGCGCTCATCGCGGTCCATGGCATAGTAGCGGCCACAGAGGCTGGCAATCCGGCCCGGCCCGGCCCCCTGCACGGCGGCCGCCTCGCTCAGGGCCTCCTCCATCCGCTGCAGCGATGGCCCGGCACTCTGTGGGGGGGTGTCGCGGCCATCCAGAAAGGCATGCACCACCACCGCCACACCCGCCGCCTGCACCGCCTGCGCCATGGCGATCAGGTGATCCTCGTGCGAGTGCACCCCGCCGGTGGACAGCAGGCCCAGCACGTGCACCCGGCCACCCGCCGCCCTGGCCGCAGCAATCGCCCCGGACAGTTCGGGATTGTCGGCAAAACGCCCATCCCGGATGTCCTTGGTGATGCGGGTAAAATCCTGATACAGCACCCGCCCCGCGCCCAGATTCATGTGGCCGACTTCACTGTTGCCCATCTGGCCCTCGGGCAGGCCAACATCCTCGCCGGAGCCGGAAATCAGCCCGTGCGGGTGCTGGCTGCGGATGCGGTCCAGATTTGGGGTGTGGGCAGCCAGAATCGCGTTGTCGGCCGGATCAGTCCGGTGGCCAAAGCCATCGAGGATCATCAGCACATGCGGGGTTTTGGGGACAGTGGACATCAGCAGCAATCCGCACAGGTCAAGGTGCGCCTAGTTTAGCCGATCTGCCCCCGGCTTTGGGGGGTGCGCCTGTGACAACTGACTCTCATTCCCACTGGCTACATTTGCAGGCTGGCACGGGTCCGGTTTTTTTCGTCCAATAGCCACACCACTCTGACTTGGTCAAAGCCATGATCCACCGCGAAATCCACCGTGCCCAGCATGTGGGCTGGCTGCGCGCCTCTGTCCTCGGCGCCAATGACGGCCTGCTGTCCACGGCCAGTCTGGTGATGGGCATTGCGGCCGCCAATCCCGGCAACACCCGCATCATCCTGATCACCGGGCTGGCGGGTCTGGTGGCCGGGGCCCTGTCGATGGCTGCCGGAGAATATGTCTCGGTCAGCTCGCAGGCTGACACTGAATCGGCAGACCTGGCCAAGGAGCGCTGGGAACTGGCCCATGTGCCCGAGCGCGAACTCGAAGAACTCAAGCAGATCTACATGGGCCGCGGTCTGGATGAGCCGCTGGCCCTGCAGGTGGCCGAGCAGCTCACCGCCCACAATGCGCTGGAAGCCCATGCCCGTGATGAGCTGGGCATCACCGAGCTGAGCAGCGCCAATCCGGTGCAGGCCGCGCTGGCGTCGGCGGCGGCCTTCGCCGTGGGGGCCGCCATGCCCCTGCTGCTGGTGTGGCTGGCCCCGCATGGCACAGTGCTGTGGACGGTCGGGGCCGGGACCGTGCTGCTGCTGATCGGTCTGGGCGTGACCTCGGCACAGCTGGGCGGGGCGCCGCTGGGACGCGCCGTGCTGCGCATCGTGTTCTGGGGTCTGCTGGCCATGGGCCTCACCGCGCTGGTGGGCAGCCTGTTCGGGGTGCAGACTGCCTGAACTGTTTTTTCTGAAAGGCCAGTCACAAAAAACACTGGCACCACCCCGGCATTGGGCGTATTCAATACCCCAGTCTTTTTGTCAGGAATTGCCGCTCATGACCACCTGCCGTGCCTATGCCGCGCCCCATGCCGGGGCTGCCCTGGAACCCATCAGCCTGGCGCTGGGCCCCTTGCATCCCGATGACGTTGAGGTGCAGGTCGAATACTGTGGCGTGTGCCATTCCGACCTGTCGGTGATCGACAACGAATGGGGCAACAGCCGCTATCCAGTGGTCGGCGGTCACGAGATCGTCGGTCGCATCACCGCGCTGGGCAGTGCCGCACGGGGCCTGAAGGTCGGCCAGCGCGTCGGCATCGGCTGGACTGCCGACAGCTGCCAGCACTGCAACCCCTGCATCAGCGGCCACCAGCAGCTGTGCAGCCGGGCACAGGCCACCATTGTTGGCCACAGCGGCGGCTTTGCCGAGCGGGTCCGCGCCAGCTGGCCGTGGGTGATTCCGCTGCCGGACGGTCTGGATGCCGAATCTGCCGGTCCTTTGTTGTGTGGCGGCATCACCGTGTTTTATCCCCTGCAGAAATACGGCATCCGCGCCACCGACACCGTCGGGGTGATTGGCATGGGCGGACTGGGCCACATGGCGATCAAGTTCCTGCGCGCCATGGGCTGTCGGGTGGTGGCGTTCAGCTCCAATCCGGCCAAGCGCGAGGAAATCCTCGCCATGGGTGCAGACGACGTGGTGTCCAGCACCGAACCGGGCACGTTCCGGACGCTGCGCGGACAGCTCAGCCTGCTGATCAGCACCGTTAATGTGCCGCTGGACTGGCCGGGCCTGTTGACCACACTGGCACCCCAGGGCAGGCTGCATGTGGTGGGGGCGGTGCTGGAACCGATGCCGATTCCGGCCTTCAGCCTGATTGGCGGGGACAAAAGCGTCTCCGGTTCGCCGACGGGTTCACCGCATGACCTGCGCCAGCTGGTGGCGTTCGCAGCCCGTCATGACATCCGTCCCCAGGTCGAGGTGTTCCCGATGAGCCAGATCAATGCGGCGCTGGAGCATGTCCGCGCTGGCAAAGCCCGCTACCGGGTGGTGCTGCAGGCCGATTTCTGAGCCCGGCGGGACGGTTTTTTTGCGGCAGAACGCGCTAAACTCTGGGGCTTTCTGGCGGCAGGTGTCGGGCAATCTATGCACATCGTGATTTTGGGCGCGGGCGTGACCGGGGTCACCAGTGCATGGTTTTTGCGCCAGGCCGGGCATGAGGTCACGGTGGTGGACCGCCACCCTGCCGCTGCGCTGGAAACCTCACGGGCCAATGGCGGGCAGATCTCGGTGTCACATGCCGAGCCCTGGGCCAACCCCCAGGTGCTGCCCAAGATCCTGCGCTGGCTGGGACAGGATGACGCGCCGCTGCTGTTTCGCCCCCGGCTGGACCGGCAGCAGTGGCTGTGGGTGCTGGGCTTCCTGCGTGAGTGCCCGGCGGCACGCACCCGGCACAACCTGCGCCAGCTGGTGCAGCTGGGGCTGTATTCACGCGCCACCCTGCAGGCCCTGCGCGCCGACCTGCATTTGCAGTACGACCAGCAGACCCGGGGCATTCTGCATTTCTACACCTCCGAAGCCGAGCTGGATGCGGCCATCGAGCCTGCCCGGCAGATGCGCGAACTGGGCTGCACCCGCGAACTGATCACCCCGGCACTGGCCCGGCAGATCGAGCCCGCACTGGCCAGTGT
>JBPOIS010000040.1:0-6815 GCA_052034295.1 Pseudomonadota bacterium | reverse complement strand
GATCAGACCCGGATACTATCACTACTTTGACTACTAACCTTCTGTTTTACTTCAGGTTTTTGTCGCTGCAGCGCGTCGCCGTGGTGTGCATTATAGGGAACTCCCAAACCAGTGCAAGTGTTTTTTGGGATTTTGCACGCGAGTGGGTGTTTTTTACACAAGGTTACAATGAGTTTTTTTATAAGTATTTGTTTTTTAATAAAAGAGCAAAGATCCGGCCTTTGCACTTTTTGCGTCGAGGGTTTGTAGAAGGGCTTTCTTATTGAAAGCGGATACGGGCAATGGCTTTTTTGCCCACCTGGATGATGACCTGCTCACCAGCGCTGAAGGTCCGGCTGGCGTCCACCCCCTGTTGATCGACTTTGACCGCACCACGCGCCAGGGCATCCTTGGCCTGTGCGGCATTCTTGGTGAGGCCAGCACGGGTGAGCACGCTGGTGATGAACAGTTGCGGATGCTCTTCCAGGGTGAGGGTGATGTGCGGCAGGTCGACCGGCAGTTCCCCCTCGGCCAGCCGGTTGCCGGCACTCTTGTGGGCCGTGGCTGCGGCTTCGGCACCGTGGAAGCGTTCGACCAGCTCCAGGGCCAGCAGCTTTTTCAGTTCCTGTGGATTGCGGCCCTGCTGCATTTCGGTCAGCAGGGCGTTGATGTCGGCCATCGCGCGGAAGCTGAGCAGTTCAAAGTAGCGGGCAATCAGGCTGTCGGGCATGGAGAGGATTTTTTGGTACATGCTGCCGGGACTGTCCTGCACACCAATGTAGTTGCCCAGCGATTTGGACATCTTGTGGACCCCGTCCAGGCCTTCGAGGATCGGCAGGGTGATGCAGGCCTGCGCCGATTGGCCGTAGCGTCCCTGTAGGGTGCGGCCCATCAGCAGGTTAAAGGTCTGGTCGGTGCCCCCCAGTTCGACATCGGCCCGCAGCGCCACAGAGTCATAGCCCTGCACCAGCGGGTAGAGGAATTCATGAATGGCGATGGGCTGCTGGGCTTTGTAGCGCTTGCTGAAATCGTCGCGCTCCAGCATGCGCGAGACAGTTTGCTGACTGGCCAGCCGGATCAGGTCAGCCGCCGTCATGGCATTGAACCAGTGGCTGTTGAACACCACTTCGGTCCGGGCCGGGTCGAGAATCTTGAACACCTGTTCCTGATAGGTCCTGGCATTCTCCGCCACCTGCTCGGCACTCAGCGGCGGGCGGGTGGCGCTCTTGCCGGTCGGGTCGCCAATCATGGCGGTGTAGTCGCCAATCAAGAACAGGACATGATGCCCCAACTCCTGAAAAGTGCGCAGTTTGTTGATCAGCACGGTGTGGCCCAGGTGCAGGTCCGGTGCCGTGGGGTCAAAACCGGCCTTGATGCGCAGCGGGCGGTTTTCGGAGAGTTTTTTGCAGAGATCGTCTTCACCGATCAGTTCGGCAATGCCGCGTTTGATCTGGGCCAGTTGCTCAGCTGCAGGTAAAAAAGCCGACATGGTCAGGTTCCAGCAAGGGGCGTCAAAATTGCCGATATACTAACCCGCTTTGAGCGGTCTGTGCGCAGGGTTGGCCATGAGTCAGTACGTTATTGGGGTGATGTCGGGCACCAGTCTGGATGCGGTGGACGTGGCGGCGGTCACCCTGCAGCCGTTTGCACTGATCGCCACCCATTCCGTGCCTTTTCCGGAAACCCTGTATGCCAGTCTGCTGGCGCTGACCCAGCCAGGGCACAATGAAATCGAGCGCATGGGCGTGGCGGCAGTGGCCTACGGGCAGCTGGTGGCCGATGCGGTGCAGGCGCTGCTGGATCAGCAGGGCTGGGCCGCGGATCAGGTGCAGGTGATCGGCTGTCATGGCCAGACCATCCGCCACCGTCCGGATCTGGGGTTCAGCCTGCAGATTGGCGATGCCAACCAGATCACCGAACGCACCGGGATCGCAGTGGTGAGTGATTTTCGCCAGCGTGATGTGGCCGCTCACGGACAGGGGGCACCCCTGGTCCCGGCGTTTCACCGGGCCATATGGCAACACCCCACCCGGCACCGGGTGGTGCTGAACATCGGTGGCATGGCCAATGTCAGTGTGTTGCCGGCAGGGCAGCCGCAGGCGGTGTATGGATTCGACACCGGGCCGGGCAATGTGCTGATGGACAGCTGGTGTCTGACCCACACCGGGCAGACTTTTGATGAATCCGGGGCGTGGGCCGCCCAGGGGCAAGTGCATGCCGCGCTGCTGGCGCAGCTCCAGGATCATGGCTACTTTGCCCTGCCCGCCCCCAAGAGCACGGGGCGTGAGACCTTTTGCCGGGAGTGGCTGGATCAGCAGCTGGTGGCGTTTGGCGGGGTGGAACCGGTGGATGTACAGGCCACCCTGCTGGCACTGACCGCCTGGAGCATTGCGGAGGCCATCGGCACCACAGGGCTGTGTGGCGGCGAACTGTGGCTGTGTGGCGGCGGGGCGTACAACCATGCCCTGTGGCAGGCGCTGGCGGAACGGCTGCCCGGCTGGTCGCTGCACTCCAGTGCTGAAATGGGCATGGCCCCGCAGTGGGTGGAGGCCTGTGCGTTTGCCTGGCTGGCGGCGCAGCGTCTGGCGGGAAAATCTGGCAATCTACCGGCGGTGACCGGGGCACTGGGCCCCCGTGTGCTCGGGGCGCTGTACCATCCCTGAGCAGGCTGGCCAGATGCCGTGTGGCAGGACTCAGGAAAAATCCAGACTCTTTTCAAAGGATTTCAGCTCATGGCGAGCCATGGCCAGATTGGATTTCTTGCGGTCCAGCACCAGGTACAAAAACAGGTTGTCATTGCGCTCCAGCGGCCGGATCAGATGGTATTGCTTGCCCAGAGTGATCAGGATGTCTTCAATCTGGTCACCCAGATTCAAGGCTGCAGCCACCTGCCGTTTGGCCTTGACCACTTCGGTGTTGCCCGCTGCGGCCAGCTCCAGATTGATGCCACTGCCGGCTGTGGCCATCGCCAGTCCGCTCTCCACATCCACCAGCGCCGCGGCCACAAAGCCATTGATTTCAGTCACATCATCCAGGGAAAACTTGGCCATTTCAGGCTCCAGGTCAAAACAAAAAAAGGAAAGTCTCGCGCTCAGATTGCTGGCCAACACCCTGCCCCCCTGAACCCGAATCACAGGATCAGCGCGCATCTTAGGGGAAGCAGAAAGAACCAGCAAGCCGGCCTCAGTTTTGGGCGTTAAGACAGGTTAAAGGCTGAATTGATTAAAAATAAATCAGTTCAATGCATGGACCCCAAAGGGCTGAGCCAAGGCGGTTTTAGAACAGGCGAACTGCCACTGATCGCCAAAAAGACTGGCCTGGTCGTGAAACAGCGCCCGGCATCACCAGGCACTTACAATGTTATAATTCTGTAAAATCAGATCGAAAACGACGAACCACAGCCACAGGTGGTGCTGGCATTGGGGTTTTTCACCACAAAGCGCGACCCCTCCAGACCCTCGACATAATCCACTTCCGAACCGGCCAGATAGGGATAGGACAGGGCATCCACCACCACCCCCACATCGCCATTGAAAAACGGGCTGTCTTCATCCCCAATGGTTTCGGCAAATGAAAAGCCATAGGAAAAACCGGAACAACCGCCGCCGGTGACATACACCCGCAACAGCAACCCCTCATTGCCCTCGGCCTGACGCAGGGCGCGGACTTTCTGGGCCGCACGATCGGTCAAAATCAACTCTGCTGACATCGAGTGTGCTCCACTTGCCTCACAAGGGTCCCAGTTTAACACGATTGCAGCAACGCATTGGTGCAGGACCTGCGGGGGTTTTATTCATCATTGAGGGCACACTCATAGGCAGAAGGATCGTACTGGCAGCGGATTTTTTTCAGTAAGGACAGCATGCGCGGGTCATAAAAACCCTCCCGCGCAAGCTGGATCCGGGCTTCCCGCATCAGCTTCAGGTAGCCGGGCCGGTCTGCCGGAGGGACCTCAATCCAGTAGCGCGACGGCACCCCGGCTTCGGCCTGTTGCACCACCTGCTGAGCGCGATCCAGCTGGGTGAGCACATATTCCCGCAGCTTCTGGTTGACGGCCGGATCATCAAAGGTTTTGTTGTTGACCAACAGGGCGGCAGTCACCTGCATGAGCGGAAAGCGCACAATGCCGCCGCGAATCCTACCCGAAGGAGAGGTCATGCCCTTGTCAAGCGCCAGTGGCTGGAACATCACCGCCGGGGCGGCGACCACATCGACCTGACCCTTGCTGAACGGGCTGGCCACGGTTGACAGGTCCACAGACACTGGCTGGGCACCCACCTGCTGGACCATCCGGGCCTGGGCACGGTCCACATCAAACACGGCCATTTTTTTGCCGGCGACCTTGGCCAGCGTGTTGACCTTGCGGTCATTGACCATCAGGTAGGCGGCCCCCATCGGGACCAGACCGATGACCTCATAACGGCCGCTGACCCGGTACGGGGCCATGTCCGGACGCACCAGCGCCTGCAGTGCAGTGGTCAGGTGTCTGGCAGTGGGTACGGCTCCGGGGGCATCCAGGGTACCGGTGAAGGCATTGAACTGGCGGGCACGCAGGTTGCTCATCGCCGCCCCATCGCAGGTCCCGGCGCGGAAATCTTCGGCCACCGCAGCCTCGCTGGTGTAGACCTTCAGTTCAACGGGTTTGGTGAACCCAAAGCCCGGCAACTGCAACAGGTAATCGCGGGCATGGCCATAGGCCTGCCCCTGGGTGCCCAGCGGGTCATAAATGCACAGCTGCAGCGGCTCGGCCGCCTGCGCCTGCCCCAGCATCAGGCCCAGGGCCAGCCCCAGAATGGTGTTGGTGGTGCGATGCATGCTGACCTCCGCTGTTTGCTGGCATGACCTGCCTAACCTATGGACTTGTCCGGGTTTTGTCCAGCCAAAAAAAATCCGGCCCTGGGGCCGGATTGTGCTGGCGCGGCGCGCTTATTCGTCGTTCAGCGCACACTCAAAGCTGGACGAATCCTGCTGGCAACGGACTTTTTTCAGCAGCGACATCATCTTCTTGTTGTAGATGCCTTCTTTGGTCAGGTCGATCCGCGATTCACGCATCAGTTTGACATAGCCGATCTTGTCGTTGGCCGGAATGTCCATCCAGAATTTGGCGGCAATTTCGGCTTCGGTTTTGCCAATGATGTTCAGGGCGCGCGGCAGCTGGCTGGCCACCCACTCGCGGCTCTTCTGGCCAAAGCCTTCCGGGAACTTGGACTTGCGGATGATCACGTTGCCGCTGACCTGGGCGATCGGGAAACGCACCACGGCACCCTTGGCACCCAGACCCTTGTGCAGTTCCAGCGGTTTGAAGGCAATGGCCGGCGCTGCAATGATGTCCACCTGGCCATTGTTGAACTTGCCACCAAAGGTGGTCACGTCAGCAGAAACCGGCTGGGCACCCACTTTCTGGACCAGTTTGGCCTGGGCTTTGTCATAGTCCAGAACGGCGATTTTTTTGCCGGCGGCCTTGGCCAGGGTGTTGATGCTGCGGTCATTGACCAGCAGGAAGGCCGAACCGAGCGGCACCACGCCAGCCACTTCGTAGTCGCCGTTGACCATGTCGGCAGCCAGCTGCGGCTTGGCCAGCAGGGACATGACGACTTTGGCCATGGCATTGCTGGGCACGGCACCGATGGCGTCGATCGAGCCGGTAAAGGCGTTGAACTGACGGCCACGCATGCCGGTCAGGCTGACGCCATCACACTGGCCTGCCTTGAAGTCTTCAGCAGCGACACGCTCGTCGGTGTACGGTTTCAGGGTCACGTTGGCACCCCACTGCTTGGCAGCCAGGGCATAGTCCTTCATCATGGCGTAGCTTTCGCCGGCGGTACCGAGCAGGTCAAACACACACACGGTCTGGGCCTGAGCCGAGGAGCCCATTGCCAGAGCCAATGCAGCCACACCCATGGCGATTTTTTTATTCATCGTCGTCGTCCTACACGCGGAAAGGGAAACCGAACTTGGTTGAAGCGCATTTTATACAAGATTGCATCCCTGCAATAGCGCCCGAGCCTCCGAATAAATGGATTTTTGGCAGAAACTGTGTGGATTTTGCCAGACGGTTGTCTTTTTGCCTGCCTCACCGTAAACCACCCAAAATGCTGTTCTGGGGTTTTGAGGGTTGGACCGCTGCGTTCCCCTGCATCCCCTTCAGGGGTATTTCCGCGCAGGAACCGGGTGAGTTTGCGGCAGGCATCGCCTAAACTAGGTGTTTTTGACAGGGGTGGTGGATCAATGATCCAATGGCAAAATCTGGCCCTGGCCCGGCAGGGTCAGTTGTTGTTTGAGCAGGCCAGCGGCCAGATCCACCCCGGCTGGAAAGTCGGTCTGACCGGCCGCAATGGTACCGGCAAATCCAGCCTGTTTGCCGCACTGCTGGGCGAGCTGACCCCTGAAGCAGGGGAATTGCAGCGTCCGGCGCAGTGGACCGTGGCCCATATGGCCCAGGAAGTGGAAGCCCTGGAGGCCACAGCGCTGGATTATGTGCTCAGTGGCGATGCCGAGTGGTGGCAGATCCAGCAGCAGTTGGCGGCTCAGCCCACCCCCGGTGAAGAGGCCGCCCTGCATGCCCGCTTTGCCGACATCGACGGCTATACCGCACGGGCCCGGGCCAGCCAGCTGCTGGCTGGGCTGGGTTTTGCCCCACAGGACGAAACCCGTGAGGTGGCGGCATTTTCGGGCGGCTGGCGCATGCGCCTGAATCTGGCCCGCACGCTGATGTGCCGCTCTGACCTGTTGCTGCTGGACGAACCCACCAACCACCTGGATCTGGATGCGGTGCTGTGGCTGGAGCAATGGCTGCAGAAATACCGTGGCACCCTGCTGCTGATTTCCCACGACCG
>JBPOIS010000078.1:0-7918 GCA_052034295.1 Pseudomonadota bacterium | reverse complement strand
CCCCAGTCCAGACTCAGTCCTGCGGCTGCGCCAGATAAATCCCGCCATCGGAGTGCACGGTGATCGGCACGGCGGTCAGCGACTGGCCCTTGCACGGGCCCAGCACGCAGTGGCCGCTGTCCACCTGAAACAGGGCACCGTGGTTGGCACAGATCAGGTACTCACGGTCCTGATCCATGAACTCCTGTTCGCGGAACTCCAGCGAGATACCCAGGTGCGGGCAGCGGTTCTGATAGGCAAAAAACTGCCCATCGCGCTGGGTGACGATCACCTCGCCACGGGAGGTGTCAAAACTGCGGGCATCGCGGTCGGCGATCTGCTCGGTGCGGCACAACAATTCCATGGGGATGGGTCCTCGATGCTCAGGGCTGGATCATCTGTTGCAGGATCTGGGCATAGCGGGCACGCGGCAGGCGCGGGCCATACTGCTGGATGATGGCGGTGGCCACGGCTGTGCCCAGATGGCCACAGTCATTCAGGGTGAAGCGCTGGCTCAGGCCGTACAAAAACCCCCCGGCAAAGCCATCGCCAGCCCCGTTGGTGTCCAGCACCTCCAGCACCTGCTGGGGGGGCACCGGCTGGCGCAGGCCATCGGCACGCGCAATCAGCGCACCCTCGCTGCCCAGCGTGACCACCGCCAGCGGGGCGTGCTGCAGCAGCAGGTCCACGGCCACGGCCAGCTCATGGGTCTGGGCAAACAGCAGCGCCTCCTGGGCGTTGCAGAACAGCACGTCCACCCCGTCACCGATCAGGTCTTCCAGACCTTCGCGGCAGTACTGCACCATGGCCGGATCGGACAGTGACAGGGCCAATTTGCAGCCGTGTGTCCGCGCCAGCTGGCGCAGCTGCTGTACGGCCTGCCGTGCGCTGGGACTGGAGGCCAGATAGCCCTCGATGTACAGGTACTGGGCCTGCGCCAGTGGGGTGGGGTCCACCTGCTCGACACTGAGCTCGGCACTGATGCCCAGGTGGGTGTGCATGGTGCGCTCGGCATCGGCAGTCACCAGCACCAGACAGGTGCCGGTCTGGCCCAGCGACTGGGCGCGCGGCGAGGTCTGCACCCCGGCACGCTGCATGTCGGCCAGATAAAAATCGCCCATGGCGTCGTGACCGACCCGGCAGGCATAAAACGCTGTACCCCCCAGCGCGGCCACTGCGTAAGCCGTGTTGCCCGCGGAGCCGCCACTGGCCTCGGTGGACACGGTGTTGTGCTGCATCAGCCACTCGAACAGCTGGTTCTGGGCCTGCACATCCACCAGGTGCATGGTGCCTTTTTGCAGGCTGCATTGCTGCAGGAATTCATCGGTCACTGAAAATTCCCGGTCCACCAGGGCGTTGCCGATGGCATAAACATCAAGGGACATCTCAACAGTCTCAGTCATCAGGATCAGGCACGCAGTGTGTCAGGCAATGCCGGAGCAGACAACAGCGTTTGCGTGATGCGCTGCCCCCGATGGCGCAAAAAAAACCTGCAAAAAAAGCCCTTTGGTTTCGGGTATAAACGCTGGTCCGGCTGGACAATCCCCGCCATAATGGCAGGCCAGCGTCCCAGCAGGCCTGCAGGCCACCGCAGGATTGCGCCGGTTTATCGTGATTGAGGTGTACATGAGTCAGTCCATGGAAGTTACCGTCTCCAGCCACCCGGCCTTTGAGCTGCTGCGGGAAGCGCCGATTGAATCGCTGTCGGTGGTGTTCCAGGAATACCGGCACCGCATGACCGGGGCGCGCCATTACCATCTGGCCTCAGCGTCGGATGAAAATGTGTTCATGCTGGCGCTGCGCACCCAGCCGATGAATTCCACCGGGGTGGCCCATGTGCTGGAACACACCGTACTGTGTGGCTCGCGGCGCTTTCCGGTGCGCGATCCGTTTTTTTCCATGATCAAGCGCTCGCTGAACACTTTCATGAACGCGTTCACCTCGGCAGACTGGACCGCGTATCCGTTTGCCACCCAGAACCGCCAGGATTTTGACAACCTGCTGTCGGTGTATCTGGATGCGGTGTTTTTTCCCAGCCTGCACCGGCTGGATTTTGCCCAGGAAGGCATCCGTGTCGAGCTGGATGAGCAGGGCAAACCAAGCTACAAGGGCATCGTGTTCAACGAAATGAAAGGGGCCATGAGCAGCCCCAATGACCAGCTCTACCACACGCTGGCCGAGCACCTGTATCCCACCACCACTTATCACTACAATTCCGGCGGCGATCCGGCGCACATCACCGAACTGACCCATGCTGATCTGCTGGAGTTTCACCGCCAACACTACCACCCCTCCAATGCGGTGTTCATGACCTTTGGCAATATCCCTGCCGAAGCACTGCATGCGTCTTTTGAGCAGCAGGCCCTGGGGCAGTTTTTGCAGGCCCAGCCGATCCGGCCGCAGCGTGAACAGCGCCTCGCTGCCCCGGTGACGGTGCAGGCCCCGTATGCGGTGGACGACACCGATCTGAGTGAAAAAACCTTCCATGTGCTCGGCTGGCTGCTGTCAGAAATGACCGACACTGCCAACCGGCTGGCCCTGCGCCTGCTGTCGGGGGTGCTGCTGGAGGATTCGGCGTCGCCGCTGCGCCAGTATCTGGAGACCTGCGGACTGGGCCAGTCTCCGGCGGCCCTGACCGGGCTGGAAGACAGCAATTACGAGATGGCTTTTTTGTGTGGGCTGGCGGGCAGCGAACCCGAACATGCCGACGCCTTTGAGCAGGGCGTGCTGCAGGTGCTGCAACAGGTGGCCGCGCAGCCCCCCAGTGCCGAACGCATCGAGGCGGTGCTGCACCAGATCGAGCTGTCCCAGCGTGAAATCGGCGGTGATGGTATGCCCTATGGGCTGGGGCTGCTGCTGGGAGGGCTGAACTGTGCCGTGCACAACGGCGATCCGCTGTCGGTGTGGGCGCTGGACCCACTGCTGGCGCAGCTGCGTGAGCAGGTGCAGGACCCGGATTTCATTCCCCGGCTGATCCGCACCTACCTGCTCGACAATCCGCACCGGGTGCGGCTGACCCTGACCCCGGATGGCCGCAAAAGCGCCAGGGACCGGGTGGCCGAGCAGATGAAACTCGGCAACCTCGAGGCGCAGCTCAGCGCAGCGCAGCGGCAGCAGCTGCAACAGGATGCCCGCCTGCTGGCCGAGCGGCAGGCCACCCCGGACGATGTGGAACTGCTGCCCAAGGTCGGTCTGGACGATGTGCCGGCCGAGCTGCACATTGCCACGGGTGACGTGGTGCCGCTGTCCGAGCACTATCCGGCCAAGCTGTACCGCTATGCCGCCGGGACCAATGGGCTGTATTACCAGAAAATCCTGCTGCCGATCCCCAATCACCTGCTGGCGCAGCCACACTTCAACCTGTATTGCAGTCTGGTTGGCGAGCTGGGCGCGGGCATCCTCAGCTACCTGCAGGTGCAGGAAAAACAGACCGAACTGTCTGGCGGGGTGTCCTGCGCGGTCAGCAGCCGCACCCATGCCCATGACCCGCAGCACCTGACCAGCTGGCTGATGATCAGCACCAAGGCGCTGGTGCGCCATCCCGAGGCGATGGCCCTGCTCAAGCAGATCTGGATCAACCTGCGCTTTGAAGAAAAAGACCGCATTCTGGAGCTGATGCAACAGCGCTACACCCGCTGGAAAACCCGCATCGTCAATGCCGGCCACAATCAGGCCATGCTGGCCGCCAACCGGGCCCACAGCAAGCTGGCTGCGATTGATTATGCCACCCGGGGCCTGCCGGCCCTGCAGGCGCTGGGCCTGTTGCTGGAGCAGATCAACGCGCAGCCGCAAGTCCTCGATCAGGTCATCGAAGACCTCCGGGAGATTCACCATCAGGTGATCCAGTTGCCGCGCAAGTTTTTGCTGGTGGCTGAAGAGCCCTCGCTGGAGGACCTGCAGGACACGCTGGAATCGCTGTGGACTGCGGTGCGGCCTGCGGTGAATCGGGTCGAGCACTATGGCGAAGGTCAGGTGGACCAGTCGGACCGGCCTGTGGCCTGGCTGGTGCAGAGCAACGTGCAATTCTGCGCCGCCAGCCACGCGGCGGTGACCCTGGAGCATGCCGACGCCCCGGCGCTGATGGTGCTCGGGCCGTACCTGCGCAACAGCTTTCTGCACCGGGCGCTGCGTGAGCAGGGCGGGGCCTATGGCGGCGGGGCCAGTTATGATGCCAATGCGGCCGCCTTTGTGTTTTACAGCTACCGGGACCCGCGCCTGCAGGAGACTTTTGCCGACTTTGAGGCCAGCATCGCCTTCATGCAGCAGGAAGACCATGAACCACGCTGGCTGGAAGAGGCCATTCTCGGCCTGATGGCCAGCATGGACAAGCCCGGCTCACCCGCGGGTGAGGCCATCAGTGCCTGTGTGGCCCTGCTGCATGGCCGTACCCCGGAGCAGCGCCAGCAGTTTCGCAGTGCCTTGCTGGCGGTCACCCACGCAGACCTGCGCCGGGTGGCCCACACTTATCTGGCCTCCCGGCAGCCGGTCCGGGCGGTGTTGGCCCCCTATGCCCGTGAGCGCGAACTGGAAGCGCTGGGCTTTGAGATCAAAAAAATCTGACCCGCCGGGGTGTGGGCCGAGGCTTGCCGGTCCCTGAGGGGGCTGGCTTGACAGGCGGGCGGGCCGGGTGCAGGCTGGGGCTGGACGGGTGATGCGCCAGCGCGCGCAGCTTCCAGTTTGGCCGCGTCGGTCTGCAGGCTCCCGCCTGCAAGCTGAGGTCTTGTTTAATTTAATGATTTAATTCACTAAAAAGGAGATTTATCATGGGCTTTCGATTCCGGAAATCCATCAAACTGCTGCCCGGCGTGCGCCTCAACCTCAGCAACCGCAGCACCAGTGTGTCGGTGGGCGGGCGGGGTGGCCGGGTAAACCTGTCGCGGCGCGGCACCCGGCTGACCACCAGCCTGCCGGGCTCTGGCCTGAGCTGGACGAAATTTTTTCCCCATCGGCGTGTGTCGTCCCCACAGTCCCCGCAGAATGTACCGCTCACGCCGAATCCCGGCTGGCCGCGCTGGCTGTGGCTGGTGGGGCTGGGCCTGCTGGCGCTGGTCGGCTGGCTGCGCTGAGCGGTGGACCGCGACGCTGGTGTGCTGGGCGTCAGTTGGTGGGGGATGCCGACAAGATAGCCCTGCCGCCGGGCCGACAATCCGCTATACTTTGCCCTGTCTTTTCACCCACACAGAGAGCAGCCGTGGACTATCAACTGTCTGATCGCGTCAATGCCATCAAACCCTCTCCCACACTGGCCGTCACCAACAAGGCCGCCGAGCTGAAAGCCGCCGGACACGACATCATCGGTCTGGCCGCGGGTGAACCCGACTTTGATACCCCGGCGCACATCAAGCAGGCTGCCATCGACGCCATCAACAACGGTTTCACCAAATACACCGCCGTGGACGGCACCCCCGGCCTGAAAAAAGCCATCATCGCCAAATTCAAGCGCGACAACAACCTCGACTATCAGCCAAACCAGATTCTGGTGTCCTGCGGGGGCAAGCAGTCGTTTTTCAACCTGGCGCTGGCCTTCATCAACCCCGGCGATGAAGTCATCATCCCGGCGCCGTTCTGGGTGTCCTATCCGGACATGGTGATCATTGCCGAAGGCAAGCCGGTCATCGTCCAGTGTCCCGAAGAACAGCGCTTCAAGATCACCCCGGAACAGCTCGAAGCCGCCATCACCCCGCGCACCAAGCTGCTGGTGCTGAACAGCCCGTCCAACCCGACCGGCATGATCTACACCAGGGCCGAACTGACCGCGCTGGCCGAAGTACTGCGCCGCCACCCGCAGGTGTTTGTGGCCTCGGATGACATGTACGAGCCGATCCGCTGGACCGATGAGCCGTTTTACAACATCGTCAACGTGGCCCCGGACCTGTATGACCGCACCTTCGTGCTCAATGGCGTGTCCAAGGCCTATGCCATGACCGGCTGGCGGATTGGCTATGCCGCAGGCCCGGCCAAGGTCATCAATGCGATGAAAAACGTCCAGTCGCAATCGACCTCCAACCCGACCTCGATCAGCCAGGTGGCGGCCGAAGCTGCGCTGAATGGCCCGCAGGACGTGCTGCAGCCGATGATCGAAGCCTTCAAGCGCCGCCATGATCTGGTGGTGAATGGCCTGAATGCCATCCGTGGCATCAGCTGCGCCCCGGCAGACGGTGCTTTCTATGCCTACGCCAACGTGAAAAAACTCATCAAGGCGCTGGGCCTGAACTCCTGCACCGAGTTTGCCGGCTGGCTGCTGGAAAAATCCGGCGTGGCGGTGGTGCCGGGCGATGCCTTTGGTCTGGGGGGCTTCATGCGCATCAGCTACGCCACGGGCGATGACGTGCTGGTTGAGGCGCTGCGCCGCATCAAGGCCGCCGCCGACAGCATCGAGGGCGTGGAGGACTGAGTCAAACCAGTCCCGGTGGCCGGGATGGTCAGCAATTAAGCACTTGAATGGTTTTTTTGGAAAAGTGCTTGACCACCCCCGGCCCGGTCCCTAATATACGCCTCACCGACGATTCCCCGATAGCTCAGTCGGTAGAGCAACGGACTGTTAATCCGTGTGTCCCTGGTTCGAGCCCAGGTCGGGGAGCCATATACAGGAAGCCAAGTGCTTCTGCAAAGCAAGCCCAGACATTGATCTGGGCTTTTTTGTGTCCAAAAACTGCCCTGGATCCGGTGGCGCAGTCAACAGACCTGAAAAACCAGAGGGCACCAAAAACCAGCGCACCCGTCAGCGCGGAAGCCCTGACGGGCCGCCCGCAACCGGGGCACGCGATCAGCGCCTTTTTGATGCAAGTTTTGCGGCAGGCTCGGCAGCGGAGCTTTCTGCCCGGGCACGGGCCGCCCGCTCAAATGCCTCAGGCCAGTCGCGGACATGAAATCGAATCAGCTCACCTGAGCCATGCATGGCGGGGGTATACAGGCACATGGAGGTGGGCGGGGCTGGCGGCGCAGACTTTCGTTCTGGCAGCATACGCCAAAGCCGGACGACCCAGGCCACCACGACCAGCCCCAGCAACGCTGTCAACATGATCATACGGTTTTTATCCTTTCACCCCAGTGATCAGGGTGCAAACAAAACTGAATCAGGGCAAGGGTGCCGATGCCTTTTGCAACACTTTTCCGGGTTGTGGATCGACCATTTGCCCCCACCTACATCAACCGTCTGGCGTTACCCGAGATTGCTATGCGCGAACCGACCAAAACCCGTTCCCGTGACCGCCTGAACGAGATCGCACCGGCCATCCAGGCCGAGGCCCAGCATCGCGGCTACAACGAGTCCGGCACGCAGTTGTCCAGCCAGAAATTCGAGCTGGTGACCGATTTTGCCCCGGCGGGTGACCAGCCACAGGCGATCGAAAAACTGGTGCAGGGGGTGGAGCAGGGCCTGCATGGCCAGTTGCTGCTGGGCGTGACCGGTTCCGGCAAGACCTACACCATGGCGCAGGTGATTGCCCGGCTGCAGCGGCCCACGGTGATCATGGCGCACAACAAGACGCTGGCCGCGCAGTTGTACGGGGAATTCAAGGCGTTTTTCCCCCACAATGCGGTGGAGTATTTCGTCAGCTATTACGACTATTACCAGCCCGAAGCCTACGTGCCGTCCAGCGACACCTTCATTGAAAAGGACTCGGCGGTCAACGACCACATCGACCAGATGCGCCTGTCGGCCACGCGCTCGCTGCTGGAGCGCCGTGACGCCATCATCGTGGCGTCGGTGTCGGCCATCTACGGTCTGGGCGATCCCGAAGCCTACCTGAAAATGCTGCTGCACATCGTCGTCGGCGACCGGGTCGATCGGGCGGCGCTGATCCGCCGGCTGGTGGACCTGCAATACACCCGCAATGAGCTGGATTTTGGCCGGGGCACCTACCGGCTGCGCGGCGAGACGCTGGACATTTTTCCAGCCGAATCCGACCAGCTGGCGGTGCGGGTGCAGCTGTTTGAT
>JBPOIS010000022.1:0-13248 GCA_052034295.1 Pseudomonadota bacterium | reverse complement strand
CAGGCTGTCCGAGCCAGCCCAGCTCATGCAGTGAACCGGCCAGATATTTGATCAGGCCGACCAGATAGTAGCTGATCGCCACCACCGACAGCCCTTCCACCGCCTGCTGCAGTTGCAGTTGCAGCGCCGCCCGCTGGTTCATCGATTGCAGCAGGTCCTGATTCTGCGCCTCCAGGGTCAGGTCGATCCGCGTGCGCAGCAGCTCACTGGCACGGTCGATGCGCCCGGCCAGCTCCTCGAGCTGGCCACTGACCGCCTCACAGGTGCGAAACGCTGGGGTCAGGCGACGCGGCAAAAACTCACTGAAGGTCTGCATCCCCGGTTCTTCCTGCTCGCGCAGCTCACCCATGCGCTTGAGCACCAGCTCGTAGTAGGCACGGGCGGCGGAAAAGCGGAAATTGGTTTCGGCGCGCAAATGCTCAATGCGCGCGGCCAGTGTGGACAACTGCCCCAGCAGACGCCGCTCATCCTCCAGCCCGGCAATCGCATTGATCTGCTGGTTCACCGTGGCCAGCTGATGGTCCATGACGGCGATTTCCGGGGCCAGAGTGCGGGCCATCGGAAACGCCAGCAGCACCATCATCCGGTAGGTTTCCATTTCCAGCAGCCGCCGTACCAGCCGGCCCAGTTGGCAACTGTTCAGGCCGCGGTTGTACACCAGAATCCGCCCCAGGCCATCGCGGTGGATGCGGTAGGCGGTCCACAGCCGCGCTTTGCGGTCAATCACCCAACTGCTGATCAGTCGATGGTTTTCAAACTGCAGGCGCACCTCATCGGCGCGGGGCTCAGGCTGCGGCATCGGCTGGATGTCAATGTGCAGGCCACTGATGATCTGACCGGGCAGCTCGGCCAGCCAGCCGGTGGGCAACAGGTTCAGGGCAACCCGCTCAAACGGCCCCGGCCCGCTTTCCCGGTGGATGAAGGTGTAGGTGGAAAACTCGGTGTGACGCTCCCAGCGCAGCTCAAACGCGCCAAAATTCTGGTAGTAGCAGGACGAATCCGGTGCTGGGGGCAGCACCGAATAGCGCTCACACAGCTTGACCAGGTGGACAAACTCCACGCTGACCTCGCGCCCGCCATGCAGCAGTGCCACCTGGGAAATGCGCGCGCCCTCCTCCAGCACCGG
Organism: Pseudomonadota bacterium; assembly: GCA_052034295.1. GTDB lineage: Bacteria > Pseudomonadota > Gammaproteobacteria > Pseudomonadales > Moraxellaceae > JBPOIS01. The sequence goes on along the minus strand of JBPOIS010000022.1, from coordinate 12,122 downwards.
AAAGGGCCGGGTGTGCAGTTCGTTGAACAGCCGGTCACGGTCCGGGTGGATCGGCAACCGGGTCACGGCATCAATGATCGCGGGCTCGTCATCGTTCACGACCGGATCCGCAGCAGAAGGGACATAGACCGTCACAGGATTTCCTTCAAAAAAAACACCACCATGCAGGGTCCGTGCCCAGCCACCGGAACAACCATCAGAGCAGACACCGGACCAGCCAGTGACCAGCGGCGCGCATCCTAGCACAAAAACCTCACCGGCCTGCACGGCCCTGTCCAACCGGGCCCCGCAGCGGTGCGGCTTGGCCCAAACGCCGGAGGACAAATGCTGAACACAGCACGCAGCGCCAAAAAAAACAGGCCCCCTGCGGAGCCTGTTTTGACCGGTTCACGGGGAATCTTTCCCCATGGGTTACAGCAGGTGGGCGACGCCCGCGCGCTCTTCTTCCAGTTCGGCCAGGGTCTTGTCCATCATCTGACGGCTGAACTCATCGACCGGCAGGCCTTCAACGCGGGTGTATTCGCCGTTGGCACAGGTGACCGGCACGCCATACATGACGCCTTCAGGGATGCCATAGCTGCCATCCGAAGGGATGCCCATGGTGACCCACTCGCCGTTGGTGCCCAGCGCCCAGTCGCGCATGTGGTCAATGGCGGCATTGGCAGCCGAAGCAGCCGAGGACAGGCCACGGGCTTCGATGATGGCGGCGCCACGCTTGCCCACCACCGGCAGGAAGGTGTTGCGGTTCCAGTCTTCGTCGTTGATCATGTCTTTCACGCTCTGGCCATCGATGGTGGCAAAGCGGTAGTCGGCATACATGGTCGGCGAGTGGTTGCCCCACACCACCATGTTCTTGATGTCCGCCACGGCCTTGCCGGTCTTGCTGGCGATCTGGCTCAGTGCACGGTTGTGGTCCAGGCGCAGCATGGCGGTGAAGTTCTTGGCCGGCAGATCCGGGGCCGATTTCATGGCAATGTAGGCATTGGTGTTGGCCGGGTTGCCGACCACCAGCACCTTGACGTTGCGGCTGGCGACCTTGTTCAGGGCACGGCCCTGCACGGTGAAGATTTCGGCGTTCTTGAGCAGCAGGTCCTTGCGTTCCATGCCCGGACCACGCGGCATGGCACCGACCAGCAGCGCATAGTCGGCATCCTTGAACGCGACTTCGGGATCATCAGTGCCCACCATGCCGGCCAGCAGCGGGAACGCGCAGTCTTCCAGCTCCATCATGACGCCCTTGAGCGCAGCCTGTGCTTTTTCAAACGGCACTTCGAGCATTTGCAGGATCACCGGCTGGTCTTTGCCCAGCATTTCGCCACTGGCAATACGGAACAGCAGGCTGTAGCCAATCTGACCAGCGGCACCGGTGACGGCCACGCGTACGGGAGCTTTCATGATGGATTCTCCAGATAGAAAAAAAGAGTCTGGCGGATCACGCGCAGGCTCACAGGGTGGGGGAATTGTACGTCAAGCCCGGCGCTGAGGCGACTGGCAAAATCACAAAAGACAGAGGTTTTTTTGGCCTGCAGATGCTGCGCCCGCACAGCGCCTTGCGTCAGGGCCGCCCATAGATGATGAACCGGGAAGGACACACCGCCGTCATCCCCGGCCCGATGCAGGGCGCATACTGTCCAGCCGGGGTGTAGCACACCCGCGCATAGGTCAGCACCGGGGCGGACAGGCCCGCCACACCGGCACAGTGCAGCTGGATGGCTTCGTCGACCAGATCCGGGTTCAGCTCGGCAAACTTTGCTTTGATCTGGGCCAGATTCACCAGCACGGGACGGTCGGTGCTGAATTCGGTGGGCACCTTGAGCCGGCTGGCATTCTGGGTGATCTTGCGGTAGTACTGACGCAGCGGCAGGCCGGTGCAGGTGCCGTATTTGTACCAGTAATTGTCGCGCAGCACCTGATCCGGCATGATGCGCTCCAGGATGCGCAGCTGCAGCGGGGGGATCATTTCGGCAGCCGAGGGGCAGCCCTGCAGCACGCTGCCCCGTGAGGTCTCGGCACGCAGGCCGGAGATGGTCAGGGTAAAGCCCTCCTGACACTGGCGCAGCCGACGCAGTTCCGGACTGACCAGACACTGGGCCGCCGCCAGGTTGACCAGCATGCTGTACCGGTACGGCGGCACGTCGCCCCCGGCCTGCACGCCCGTGACGGCCACACCCAGCACCAGCAGGCCGAGACTCCAGGCTTTGATCTGCATTCTGTTTGTCACACCCCATTTGCGCTGTGGTGCTGCGGTCGGCCTGTCCCTGCAGTCCGGACGCCACCGCATCCCCGTTTGCTGCATTATAGCGGGGCCGGGATTCACTGCCCCGGCCTTCGTGTTACTGGATCGTTTCCGTGCGGGCTCAGGGCCCTTCAATCGCAGCCGCCACGGTGGGGCGGATTTCACCCATGCGCTGCCCCAGTGACTGCGGTCGCTGCTGGATCAGCAAGGCATAATGCACCGCATTGGTCATCACGTTTTTGACGTAATCGCGCGTTTCGGTGAACGGGATGCTTTCCGTGTACTGATCTGCGGGCAGGCTGCCGGCACTGGGGCGCCAGCGTTCGGCCCGGCGTGGTCCGGCATTGTAGCCTGCCGTGGCCAGCACCGGCTGGTTGCCCAGCTGGCCAAAGATGTGGTTCAGATAGAAAGTGCCATAGCGGATGTTGGTGTCCATCTGGTTGGCACGGCTGGCGCTGTAGGTTTCGCCCAGTTTGCGCGCCACCCAGCGTGCGGTGTCGGGCATGATCTGCATCAGGCCGCCTGCACCGACATTGGAGCGGGCCGTGGTGACAAAGCGGCTTTCTTGGCGCATCAGTCCATAGGCCCAGGCCGGATCCAGCCCCACCTGACTGCTGTAGCCCAGCACTTCATCGTGATGGGGCATGGGAAAGCGGATCAGCGCGTTTTGTTTCTGACTGAGTTTTTCCACCGCATAAATGGCCCGGTCATGCCAGTTGGCCAGATCGGCCTGCTCGGCAGCGGCCAGAATCAGCCCATCGTCGCGGCGCAGACTGGCCTGGCGCACGGCCCAGTTCCACTCGCGGGTGGCCCAGCTGGACTCGGCCCCGATCGCCCGCAGGGCAAAGGCACGCTGAAAATTCAGGTCCTGCGCCAGCCGCTGGCGGTCCTCCCCGGTGGCGCGGTCATTGGCCCCGGCGCTGGTGGTCTGGATGCCCAGCCGGTCGCGCGCCAGCAGGCCGTAATAATCCTGCTCGGCTGCCAGCGTCTGGTAAAACCGCTGCGCCAACGCCCTGGCGTTCGGGTCGTTTTTTTGCTCACTGGCGCGGGCAAACCAGTACTGCCACTCACGCTGCTGCTGCAGTTCGGGTCGCATGGCATCCAGGGCCCGCAGCAGGCTGTTCCAGGCACCGTCACGGATGGCCGCCCGTGCATAGGCAATCGCCTCTTCGTCGCTCCACAGCAGGCCGGTGCTGCGGTCAAACCAGCCGGTGGTGCGCGAATCGTGGCCATTGTTGACGATGTAGCGGCCCATGGTGCTCAGGGCCAGCATCCGCCAGCCATAGCGCTGCACGTCCTCCGGCAGGCTGGACAGCTTCTGGTTCAGCCACGCCTGGGCATCGCTGGGCGAGCGCTCAGTGATCTGCTTCAGGGCCGCCAGAAACAGCATCTGGTCTTCGCGGGTCTGGATCGGCGCCTGCATCTGTGCGTCGGGATTGCGGGCGGCTGCGGCCAGCTGTTCGGCATCCAGATTCAGGCCCAGTGTCCGCGCGGTTTCACTGGCCGCGATGGGCTGGCCGGTGCGCAGCAGCACAAACAGCCGGCCCAGCCGCTCGGCCGGGGTGGTCAGGGCGCTGGCCAGCAGCTGGGTTTCCACACTTGCGCAGCTGTCGGGGATTTTTTCGGTGTTCAAAAAGATCCTGTCTTTCAGCCCAGCCAGATTCAGCGCATCGCCACCGGCCACCTGCGCCTGCACCAGGGCGCACTCTTCGGCCAGATCCGGGTTACTCACATAGGCCGCCACCTGCCGGACCTGCGCATACTGGCCGCGGGCGGCCTGTACTTCGGCATAGTCCGCAGCGAGTTTTTCGGCCAGTGCGCTGCCGGGATAGCGCTGGGCAAAGGCGATGATGCTGTCGGGGGGCAGACTGTCGAGCTGTCGGGCCAGTGCCAGATAGTCCGGATAATAGGCCAGCACACTGCCCTGCAGGCCCTGGCGGGCCAGTTCCAGTGTGGTGGCATCAGGGTTTTTTGCCACGGCCAGCGCGGGCAGCACCGCTTCATCCCCCGCCCATGCCCCCTGCAGGGCACACAGGGCCAGCATGGACACGGTGTATCTGAACCCCACAGCAATCCCCTGCCCAGCCATGCGCATTGCTCCCCAGCCATCCATCATCAATCGGTCGTCAATCGGTGTGTTCGACCCTCTAGTTTAGAAGCTCCCTGCCCATGGACCGGGCACAAAGTGTTGCGCTTTTGTCGGCATCTGCACCGGGTCTGCACAGTGGCCGCAGCCCCTGCGACCGGCCCCAGTCATGGTATGATGGCGCCGTCCTGTTGAACTGATTGTTGCAATGACCGTCGAAACCTTTATTCCGGCTGCCCCGGACCAAACCGGCACCCAGCCTGCCCGCCCTGCGGCCCCGGCCCACCCTGACGCCAAGCGCCTGTACATCCAGACCCAGGGCTGTCAGATGAACGTCTACGACTCCGACCGCATGGCCGACCTGCTCGGCGAGTCGCACGGCTTTGTGCTCACCGACAACCCCGAAGACGCCGATGTGCTGCTGATGAACACCTGTTCAATCCGTGAAAAAGCACAGGAAAAGGTGTTCAGCGAACTGGGCCGCTGGCGTCAGCTCAAACAAAAAAATCCCGCCGTGGTGATCGGGGTCGGCGGCTGTGTGGCCTCACAGGAAGGTGCAGCCCTGCAGGACCGTGCGCCGTATGTCGATCTGGTGTTTGGCCCGCAGACCCTGCACCGCCTGCCGGACCTGCTCGACCAGCACCAGACCAGCAAAGCCACCGGCCAGAAAATCCGGCTGGTGGACATTTCCTTTCCGGAAATCGAAAAATTCGACTATCTGCCCGAACCGCGGGTCGAAGGCCACAAGGCCTTTGTGTCGATCATGGAAGGCTGCTCCAAATACTGCGCCTTCTGCGTGGTGCCCTACACCCGGGGCGAAGAAGTGTCACGCCCGCTCGATGACGTGCTGGCCGAGATCAGCAGTCTGGCATCGCGTGGCGTCCGCGAAATCACCCTGCTGGGCCAGAACGTCAACGGCTACCGTGGGCCGACCTTCGAAGGTGGCCTCTGTGATTTTGCCGACCTGCTGACACTGGTGCATGGCATCGACGGAATCGAGCGCATCCGCTACACCACCAGTCACCCGCTGGAATTCAGTGACAAGCTGATCGAGCGCTACCGCGAACTGCCCAAACTGGTGTCGCACCTGCACCTGCCGGTGCAAAGTGGTTCCAATGCGGTCCTGGCCGGCATGAAACGCAACCACAGCATCGATGTGTATGTGGACAAGATCCAGCGGCTGCGGCAGATCCGCCCTGACCTGCACCTGTCCAGCGATTTCATCATTGGCTTTCCCGGTGAAGGCGAAGCCGAGTTTGCCGAGACGTTCGCCTTCATTCAGGCCCTGGATTTTGACCATTCCTACAGCTTTGTTTACTCCAGGCGCCCCGGCACCCCGGCGGCAGAACTGCCGGATGACACCCCCGAGGGGGTGAAAAAAGCCCGCCTCGCCCTCATCCAGGACTGGATCCGCGACTCCACCCGGCGCAAAACCGCCGCCATGGTGGGGCACACCCACCGGGTGCTGGTCGAGGGCCGTTCCGAGCGGCGTCCGGACCTGCTGGTGGGCAGTGCCGACAACACCCGGATGATACAGTTTGCTGGCGATCCGGCCTTGATTGGTTCGATGGTCTGGGTCAAAGTCACCAGCATGCTCAGCATGAACCTGCTGGATGGTGTCCTGACCGACGCCCCCACCCACTGAGGACATTCCTTGACTGCATCTGTACGCCGCACCCTAGAATTTGCAGGCGCCACCGTCGAGCGGCTCAAAGCCATGCTGGGCGCCTACAACAGCCACCTCAAGCTGATCGAACAGCGGCTGGAGGTGCAGATCGCCCAGCGGGGCGACACCTTCGTGATTGATGGCGATCTGGGGGCGGTTGAACGCGCCGAATCGCTGTTGCAGCGCCTGTTTGAAGAAAGCGAAACCAGCCGCAGCATTGCTCCGGACCAGCTGCACCTGCTGATCCAGGGCAGCCAGACCGAGCGCGAACTGCGCGCCGATGAACAGGGCCAGCTCCACGTCAGCCTGCAGACCCGCAAGGGCAAGATCCACCCGCGTGGCGCCAATCAGGCCCGCTACGTGCGGCGCATCCTGCAGAGCGACATTTCCTTTGGCATCGGTCCGGCCGGCACCGGCAAGACCTATCTGGCCGTGGCCGCCGCAGTGGACATGCTGGAGCGCAACGAAATCCAGCGCATCCTGCTGGTGCGCCCGGCCGTGGAAGCCGGTGAAAAACTCGGCTTTTTGCCCGGTGATCTGACCCAGAAGATCGACCCCTACCTGCGCCCGCTGTACGACGCGCTGTATGAGATGCTGGGCTTTGAAAAAGTCGCCAAGCTGATCGAGCGGCAAGTGATCGAAGTGGCCCCGCTGGCCTACATGCGCGGGCGCACGCTGAACCACTCGTTTGTGATCCTCGATGAAGCACAGAACACCACGCCCGAACAGATGAAAATGTTCCTGACCCGGCTGGGCTTTGGCTCGCGGGCGGTCATCACTGGCGACATCACCCAGGTGGACCTGCCACGCGGCCAGCAATCCGGTCTGGCCCATGCGCTCAAAGTGCTCGAAGGCATTGAGGAAATTCACATCACCCGCTTTCACTCGCGCGACGTGGTGCGCCATCAGCTGGTGCAAAAAATCGTCGAAGCCTACGAAGGCTGGGACGACCAGCAGCAGCGCCTGTCCGAACAGGCTCGCCGCGAGCGCCAGGCCCGCCAGCAGGCTGCACTGGCGGCCCATGACCGCGCCGCCGACGCGCAGGATCAGGACCCGGCGCCTGCTGGCCTGATTCCCCAGAGCCTGGAGCCTGCCGAACCCACCCTGTCGAGTGACCCCACATGAGCCGCAGCACTGAAGCCGACTGGGACGACGAGGGCCCCAGCGGCCCCGTGGCCCTGCAGTGGGAAATGCACGGGGTGCGCCCCGTGGCGGAAGACCTGCTGCAGCGCTGGGTGGAACAGGCGCTGGCCGTGGCACAGTTTGCCACGCCCTATGAGCTGCTGATCCGCATCGTGGACACGGTCGAGAGCCAGGACCTGAACCGTGACTATCGCGGCAAGGACAAGCCCACCAACGTGCTGTCCTTTCCCAGCGAGCTGCCGGAGTACCTGATTGAGGAACTGGGCTGTCACCCGCTAGGCGATCTGGTGATCTGCTGGCCGGTGGTGGAACAGGAAGCCGGGGATCAGGGCAAGGCCGTGCTGGACCATCTGGCCCATCTGGTCATCCATGGCAGCCTGCACCTGCTGGGTTATGACCACGAACTGGGCGATGCCGAAGCCGAAGCCATGGAGGCGCTGGAGCGCCAGGCGCTGGCCGCGCTGGGAATCAATGACCCATATGTCTGAATCACATGGCTGGCCAGGGGTAAGGTGTCGCCGGCTGAGTGCAGCCGAAGCCCTTTATCTCGCCCGCACGTCCAGCTGATCCTGCTGCGCGGCGAACCGCCAGGTGCGGATGATGCGCAGCTCGCTCAGGTTGCGCATTCTGGCGTCAAAGGGTGCAAAGGGCGCAGCCCGGCGTACCGAATTTTTGGCCGCCTCATCCAGCCGGGGATTGCCCGAGGACGCCAGCAAGCGAATGGCGCGAATGCTGCCGTCGGCCTGCAGGATCACCATCAGCCGCACATCGCCGTGTACGCCGGACTGCAGCGCCAGCACATCGCGGTTGCCCGCCCGCTCCACCTGACGGCGGAAGCGCTCCAGATAGGCTGCCGAATCGGCCGCCTGAGTGGCCACAGTGTCCACGGTCTGGATGCGGGTGATGCGCGCATACTGCTGCTTGAGCTGGGCATACTGGGCCTCCAGCGCGGCCATCTGCGCCGACTCAGCCGACACCGCCGTGTCCAGGGTCTGCGCCTGTGGCGCTGGCGGGGTGCGCTGCTGGCGACGGCGCTCCAGTTCCTTTTTCCAGCTGAGCTGGGTGAGCAGCAGCTGCTCGGCCTGGGTGGCCTGCTGCGGGGGACTGCGCAGGGGCTGTGGCAGCGCCTGCCGCGCCTGCTGGCCATCCTGCTGCACCCGGTTGGGGGTGGGGGTGGTCTGGCGCTGCGCCGCCTGCAACTGGCCACTGCCCTGCTGGCTGGCCTGGGCCAGATAATCGGCCTGGGTGTTTTTTTGCGGACTGAGCCGCACCGCCACGGTGACATCCTGCATCTGGGCGCGGTCGCCACGTGGCGCCACAAAGCCCAGCCAAAAAATCAAAAGAATGTGCAACAATAACGCCACGGCCACGCAACCCAGCAACAGCGGATCCATGCCAGCATGACGGGAAACGGGGTGGGGATGCATCACAGACATGGGGCTCATCAGCGAATCAGACATGCGGGATTTTTTGGGCAAGATCACTCAGGGCCTGCGCCAGGTCTATTATCGGGCGGGCGACCTGCTGGAAGAAGAGCGTGAGCTGCCGCTGTCGCAGAATTTTTTGAATTCCATGATCAAAAAATACGTCACCGACAACGTCAACCAGCTGCTGGAGCTGCGGGCCGAGCTGCATGACGGCTGGCTGCGGCTGCATGCCACTGTCGAATATAAAGGCATCAAGGCCTGGTTGGCCACCAATTTATTGCTGGTGCAGTTCCAGATGGACCGTGAAGTGCAGCGGCTGGTGTTTGACCAGCAGACCCCCACCGAGGTCCTGGACCTGATTGTCGACAAGCCCTGGAAAAAACCGGCGGTGTTTCTGGCCATCTGGTTCATCCGCACCTTTCGCCGTCAGGACCCGCTGCCGGTGATCCTGGAAAAACTCAATGTCGTCAGCGTCAAGCACGAGCTGATTTATCTGGACATCAACCGCTATCTGCTCAAGAGCGACAAGGCCCTGAATGCCCTGCGCAAGGTCGAAATCAACCACGCCGTGCTGCGTGAGGAACAGTTCGTGCTGAAGGCCAACCTGAACCTTGATGGCCTGTTCAGCTCCAGCCGCAGCGACCTGGAAGACGCCATCCCCACCGCCACGATGGACCCCTGATCCCCGGCCATCCCGGCGCGCTCAGTCCGGCCTTTTGCCCTGATAAAAGCGCACGTTACGGAATTCCTGTGCCTCATCCAGATCAGGCCAGGTGCTGGCCGTGCGCAGCTCGCCCACAATGTAGGCCGGATGGCTGAAATTTTTTACCCGCGAATCCGCCACCCAGACTTCCGGGGCAAATTTCAGGAATTCATCCAGAAAAAACCGGTTCGACTGGTCATACAGCACATCCGCGGCCAGCAGCACATCGACCTCCCCGGCCAGCGCGTACAGGTCCGCCAGCAGGGTCAGCGACACGCCATTGAGCGCGGCATTGTGCTGGCAGGCCAGCAGGCTGACCCGGTCCAGATCACAGGCGATCACCTCAGCCGCTCCGGCCAGCGCCGCCGCAATCGCCACCACCCCCGAGCCACTGCCAAAATCCAGCACCCGCCTGCCGCGCACCCGGTCCGGCTCAGCCAGCAGCCACTGCGCCATGGCCAGCCCGGAGGCCCAGCAAAACACCCAGTACGGCGTGTCCTGCCAGATGCGCCGGATCACCTCGTCGTCCAGCCGCGCCGTGGGCAGCTCGGGCTCGATCAGCCACAGCGCCAGCGGCGTGCCCGGCAGGGTCTGCTGCTGCAGCGCCACACCGGGAATGATCGCCTGCAGCGCCTGCTGCAGCTCAGCGGGCACCCGCCCCGGCAGGGATTGCACCGTCATGGCCTCAGCCCAGCGCCCGCTCGGCGGCTTCGACGGTCTGGCGGATCAGTGTGGTGATGGTCATCGGACCGACCCCACCCGGCACGGGGGTGTAGGCACGGGCCAGCCCGGCGATGCCGGCCAGCTCGATGTCGCCCACCCCACCGCCTTCACGCGGGTGAAACCCGGCATCGACCACCACCGCCCCCGGCTTGATCCAGTCCTGGCGGATCAGTTCAGCCTTGCCGACCGCACCGACGACGATGTCGGCCTGCCGCACCAGCTCGGACAGGTTGCGGGTGCGCGAGTGACACACGGTGACCGTGGCATTGGCGGCCAGCAGCATCATGGCCATGGGCTTGCCCAGGATCGCACTGCGGCCCACCACCACGGCATGCTGTCCGGCGGGGTCGATGCCGTACTCCTGCAACAGGGTCATGATGCCCTGCGGGGTGGCCGAACCATAGGCCGGTTCGCCCATGCTCATGCGCCCGAAGCCCAGACAGGTCACGCCGTCCACATCCTTGGCCAGTGCAATCGCATCAAAACAGGCCCGCTCGTCGATCTGCGCCGGCACCGGGTGCTGCAGCAGGATGCCGTGCACGTCCGGGTTGGCGTTCAGCGCCTCGATCTGCGCCAGCAGCTGCGCGGTGGTGGTGTCCTGCGGCAGTTCGATTTTCAGCGAATCCATGCCCACCCGGCGGCAGGCATTGCCTTTCATGCGCACATAGGTGGCGGAAGCCCCATCGTCCCCCACCAGAATGGTGGCCAGAATCGGGGTGCGTCCGCTCTGATCCTTGATGCGCTGCACCCGGCCACGCAGGTCGTCTTCAATCCGGGCCGCCAGGGCCCTGCCATCCAGAATCAATGCACTCATGGTTCACCTGCCACGGGTCGGTTCAAAAATCGCTATGATAGCGCAAGCCACCCCGGCCCTTGTGCATTCTGCCGCCCGATGGCGTGCGCTGCGGCACGATTGCGCAGCAACCGGCGATTTTTTCAGCAAAATATGATTGTCTTTTGTGGCAGACCTGTTATGATTTTTGGCCTTGGCTGGGTGGCAGAGTGGTCATGCAGCGGACTGCAACTCCGTGTACGCCGGTTCGATTCCGACCTCAGCCTCCAAGATTCTGCAAGCACACCGCACACGGCTTCACGCCCTTTCCCGCGTCTCCACGCCCGGATGGTGAAATCGGTAGACACAAGGGACTTAAAATCCCTCGGCCTCACGGCTGTGCGGGTTCAAGTCCCGCTCCGGGCACCAAATCCATTTTTTTCGCATCCTCCGACACCCTCCGCCGCAGTCCGTCATAGTCCACCAAAGGCACGTGTTTACTGGCTTACAGCCTTTTTATGGTCTGATCTGTAGTCCGCCACAGTCCGCCGTCCACCTATAGCGTCCGCGTAAATTTAGTAGTAAAACTAGTAGTGACCCTGCTACTACTACTGCCCATCATGACCAAAAACAGTGAAATTGACAGCGAGTTACCCCAGCCTGCTACTGCTGCCACTACTACCCCCACCAAGCGCAAGCCGATCACCTGTGATGCCGACTGTCGCAACGCCAAGCCCGAGGCCAAGAAGTACAGCCGCACCTGTCAGGAAGGCATGAGCTTCTGGGTGCACCCCAATGGCCGCAAGCACTTCAGCTACCGCTACAGCCGTCCGGGCCTGGGGGTGCAAAACAGCATCGCCATTGGCGACTATGGCGACGGGGCACTGAGCCTGAAGGACGCCAAGGCCATCCGCAATCAATACAACCAAATGCTGGCCGCCGGGATAGACCCCAGCGAACAGCGCAAGGCGGAAAAGGAAGCAGCACAGCCCGCAGTGACCCTGGCCTCTATCACCAAGGCATATCTTGAAAAAGAATCCCCCACCCATGCCGGGCACCGTTGGGAACTGCTGCGCCTGAACAAACTCATGCGTGACTTCCCCGCCCTGTTTGCCCTGCCGGTGACTGAGCTGCACCAGCGGCACATGATCGAGCTGCGCGACATCCGTGCTGAACTGGTCAGCGGATCATCGGTGAACCGGGAGCTAAAATTGCTGGGTGGGGTATTCCGCTATGCCATCCGGGAGCTGCACGTCATGACCGACAGCCCGCTGAAGGATGTGCGCCGCTGCAAGGAAAGCCCACACCGGGAGCGCCGCATCACACAGGACGAAATCGACCGAATCTGTACCGCCTGCAAATACCA
>JBPOIS010000051.1:0-4414 GCA_052034295.1 Pseudomonadota bacterium | reverse complement strand
TCATCCAGAAACACCCGGGTGGCCGGGTCAATCAGGCTCAGGCGTTTTTCGTTGATCAGCAGGGTCTGGTGCTTCAGCCATTCCTGCCACGCCTGTCGAGACACATGCTCAAACACCCATTCGCCCTTGGGACCGGGGAACGGCGCACGTTCCAGCCCCTCCAGCTCAGCCTGATATTTCTGGCAAAAGACTTTGCGGCTCATGGTGTGGGGGTCTCCTGTGCAGCCAGACGGGCGCGGGCGCGTTCAACGGCCTGGCGGACCTGGGCCGGAGCCGTGCCGCCCCAGTGGTTGCGGGCCGCCACCGAGCCTTCGAGGGTGAGCACGGCAAACACATCCTCACCGATGCGATCCGAAAACTGCTGCAGCTCGGTCAGGGTCAGCTCAGACAGGTCACGGCCTTCACGCACCCCCAGCGCGACAGCCTTGCCGACGATTTCATGGGCATCACGGAATGGCACGCCTTTTTTCACCAGATAGTCGGCCAGGTCGGTAGCGGTGGAAAAGCCGCGCCGGGCGGCCTCGCGCATTTCGGCCTGATTGGGCACCAGCGCCGGCAGCAGGTCGGCAAAGGCCAGCAGGCAGCCTTCCAGGGTATCCAGGGCATCGAACAGTGGCTCCTTGTCTTCCTGATTGTCCTTGTTGTAGGCCAGCGGCTGGCCTTTCATCAGGGTCAGCAGGCTCATCAGGTCGCCAAACACCCGGCCGGATTTGCCGCGCACCAGCTCGGGCACGTCGGGGTTTTTCTTTTGCGGCATGATCGACGAGCCGGTGCAGAAGCGGTCTGGCATGTGTACGAATTTGAACTGTGCCGAGGTCCACAGCACCAGCTCTTCACTGATGCGTGACAGGTGCACCATCACCAGCGAGGCCACCGCACAGAATTCGATGGCAAAATCACGGTCGGACACCGCGTCCAGCGAGTTCTGGCTCACCGCATCAAAGCCCAGCAGCCGGGCGGTCAGCTGGCGGTCGATCGGGTAGGTGGTGCCCGCCAGTGCCGCGCTGCCCAGTGGCATGACATTGACGCGCTTGCGGCAGTCCAGCAGGCGCTCACGGTCGCGGGTGAGCATTTCAAACCATGCCAGCACATGGTGGCCAAAGGTCACCGGCTGCGCGGTCTGCAGGTGGGTGAAGCCGGGCATGATCGTGTCGGTGTGCTGGCTGGCCAGCCCGATCAAGCCGCTTTGCAGGCGGTCAAACAGCGGCAGCAGGGCGTCGATGCGGTCGCGCAGGTACAGGCGGATGTCGGTGGCCACCTGGTCATTGCGGCTGCGGCCGGTGTGCAGTTTTTTGCCCGCAGGGCCGATGCGCTCGGTCAGACAGTGCTCGATGTTCATGTGCACGTCTTCGAGCTCAATCCGCCATTTGAATACGCCGGTCTGGATTTCCTGACGGATTTGCTCCAGACCGTTGATAATCAGGTCTCGTTCGTCTTCGGTCAGGACGCCCACCGAGGCCAGCATGGTGGCGTGGGCAATCGATCCATGGATGTCCTGCTGGTACAGGCGGTGATCAAACTGGACAGAAGCCGTAAACTGGGCCACAAAGGCATCCGTGGCTTCACTGAAACGTCCCCCCCACATGCTGGAGGATTCAGGTGTGAGGGCAGGCGGAACAACAGAAGGCGTGGTCATTGCAGATGTTCAAAATAAATCCGAGTATAGCAAAAACCGCCGTGGTTGATCACCGCCACGACGACAGCTTTTTTTTGCCCCGCTTTGCCGAGCGCCATCACCTGGCCAACCTGCTGATCAGCACCAATCTGGTGGCCATCGGCCTGTATCTGGTGACGCTGGTGCAGCTGAAGGCCTTTGAAGCGGACATGCTGCTGCGCTATGTGTTTTTTGCCAACTGGGTGGCGGTGTGTGGCGCGCTGCTGACCGATGCGCTGCGCCCCCTGCTGGTCCGTCTGGACCGGCGGCTGGCCATGGGGGCCTGCCTGCTGGTGTTTGAGGCGGTGGTGCTGCTGCTGACCCTGATGGCGCACTGGGTCATGGACCTCAGCTACCTGCAGCCCTGGGACTGGGGCGACCTGCAGGATGACCTGCTGCGCCATGCGCTGCTGGTGGGGCTGGGCGGGGGCATGGTACTGTACCACCTGTACATGCGCGAGCGTGAGCTGCTGTACAGCCAGTCTGAGCTGAAGCTGCGCGTGCAGGCGCTGCAGGCGCGCATCCGGCCACATTTTTTGTTCAATAGCATGAACAGCCTGTCGGCACTGATCGGCATGGACAACCAGCGCGCTGAACAGGCGGTGCATGACCTGTCGGCCCTGTTCCGGGCCAGCCTGAATGCGCAGGGGGAGATTCCCCTGCAGGATGAGCTGGCGCTGTGCGAGCGCTATCTGGCCCTGGAAAAGCTCCGGCTGGGCGAGCGCCTGCAGGTGGAGTGGCAGCTGCCCGACGAAGACACCCTGTATGACCTGATGATTCCGGCACTGACCCTGCAGCCGCTGTTTGAAAATGCGGTGTACCATGGGGTGGAAAGCCGGCAGGCGCCGAGCCTGATCCGCCTGCTGGTGGCCGTGAAGGACGGTCAGGTGCAAATCGTGATGACAAATCCGGTACAAGCTGGTAAAAAAATCCGCATGGGCAACCAGCTGGCCCTGCAAAACATCCAGGAGCGCCTGCTGGCCTACTATGGGGCCTCGGCTTATTTGCGCACGCATGTGTCGGAGCAGAGTTTTACCGTGATTCTGGGTTATCCTTCACTTGCAGACCCGCACCATCAAGGGCTTATGGGACAGGAAGTCCATTGATTCAAACTGCAGCTGCACGGAACACGGCGCCTTAAAGGGAGGCAAGGCATGATGAATATTCTGGTCTGTGATGACGAGCCGCTGGCCCGTGAGCGGCTCAGCCGGCTGGTTCAGGAAGCAGGCCACACGGTGGTGGGTCGCGCCGACAATGGACTGGAGGCGCTGGACATGGTGCGCCTGCACCAGCCGGATGTGGTGTTTCTGGACATCCGCATGCCACAGATGGATGGCATCCGCTGCGCCGAGGCGCTGAGCCGGATGCAGAATCCGCCGGCGGTGATTTTTGTCACCGCCTTTGACCAGCATGCGATTGATGCCTTTCGCACCCAGGCGATAGGCTACCTGCTCAAGCCCGTGTCCCGTGAGGATCTGGCCGCAGCGCTGCAGCGGGCGGGCCGCCTGAATGCCGCCCAGATCAGCCACCTGCGCGAGATGGAAAACCCCGGCAGCAAGCCGGTACGCAAGCACATCGTGGCGCGCACCCACCGCGGGGTGGAGCTGATCCCGATTGATGACATCTATTTTTTTCTGGCCGATCAAAAATACGTCACCGTGCGCCACAAGGGTGGACAGGTGCTGATCGACGAAACCCTCAAGGAACTGGAGCAGGAGTTCGGTGCGCGCTTTGTGCGCATTCACCGCAATGCCCTGCTGGCGGTGGGCTATCTGGAAGGGCTGGAAATGGTCAGCAATGGCCAGTATCAGGTGCGCTTCCGGGGTATCCCGGAGCGGCTGGCGGTGAGCCGTCGCCACCTGCCGCAGCTGCGCGAAAAAATGCAGGTGCTGTAGCCTGTGCCCGGCCTGCCCGGCAGGAATCTGGCCGGGTGGGTTGTTGGGGGGCGGGCGTTTTGGCATGCTTAGCCCACTTTGATGGCGGGAAAACATGGGCATGTCCATCCTGAAAATTGCCACACGGCAAAGTCCTCTGGCCTTGTGGCAGGCTGAATTCATCCGTGCACGCCTGCAGGCACTGGACCCTGACCTGCGGGTGGAGCTGGTGACCTTTGTCACCCAGGGCGACAAGATCCTCGACACCCCGCTGGCCAAGATTGGCGGCAAGGGCCTGTTCGTCAAGGAGCTGGAGCGGGCCCTGCTGGACGGGGAAGCCGATCTGGCCGTGCATTCCCTGAAGGATGTGCCGATGACCCTGCCGGAGGGATTGATCCTGCCGGTGATCTGCGAGCGCGAAGACCCCCGCGATGCTTTTGTGTCCAACCAGTATGCTGCACTGGCTGAGCTGCCGGTGGGGGCAGTGGTCGGCACGTCCAGCCTGCGGCGGCGCTGTCAGCTGCTGGCCGCCCGGCCGGATCTGGTGGTGCATGACCTGCGTGGCAATGTCGGGACCCGGCTGTCGCGTCTGGATGCCGGGCAATACGATGCGATCATTCTGGCCAGTGCGGGCCTGCACCGTCTCGGACTGGGTGCACGCATCCGCGAGCTGTTGCCGGTGGGGCTGAGCCTGCCTGCAGTCGGGCAGGGGGCGCTGGCGCTGGAGTGCCGGGCGGGTGATCTGGCCACGCTGGCCCGCATTGAGGCCCTGCGCCACACACCCACCCAGCAGTGCGTCACCGCTGAGCGGGCCATGAACCATGCGCTGATGGGCGGCTGTCAGGTGCCCATTGCGGGCTATGCCACGCTGCAGGATGGGGTGCTG
>JBPOIS010000136.1:0-10352 GCA_052034295.1 Pseudomonadota bacterium | reverse complement strand
ATGTCCAGCCGGATGGACAGGTCAAACTGGCCGCCGGCTGGCTGATTGATCAGGCCGGGTGGAAGGGCCGGGGGCTGGGACCGGTGAAAATGCACGACCTGCAGGCGCTGGTGATGGTCAACACCGGCGGGGCCACGCTGGCCGATGTGCAGGCTCTCACCCGTGCGGTCCAGCAGTCGGTACAGGCGCGCTATGGGGTCAGCTTGGAGCCTGAGCCCATCCCGCTGAATCCATCCTGCTCAGCCACCACCATGGCCCTGTCTGTTCCGGACGCCCCCCTGACCCCGCCCGAGCCGCAGCGATCGCGGCGGCTGGCGCTGGGACTGGCCGTGCTGCTCACGGTCGGCCTGCTGCTGATGACCACCCCGCTGCTGTCGGTCTGGGTGATGGGGTATCTGAACCACCTGCCGATTCAGGTCAATGCGGTGGCCTCGCAGAGCCATGTCTGGGGCGGCCTGCAGGAAATGGACGAAGAGGACCCGCCGGAGCCGGGTTCCCCCGTGTGGCTGGCCCAGCATGCCCAGCCGGGCTGGACGCTGGCGATGACCGGCACTGTGATCAGCGAAGCCGAACAGCTACAGCAGGCGCAGGCCCTGATTGGCCCTGCGGCTGGGCTGGAGGACCATACCCCGCGCAATGTCCCCCTGCCGAATGCCAGCGCCACCCTGTCCGGCCACACCTGGCGCATGGCGCAGGCGATTGTGGTGCTGGGCGGTGGGCTGAGCCGGGATTATCAGCACCAGATCGTGCCGAATGCCTTCACCCAGCTGCGGCTGTCGCAGGCCATTGTGCAGCAGGAAGTGACCGGGCTGCCGATCCTGCTCAGCGGGGTCGAAGCGCCCTGGATGCAAAAATGGCTGCTGGACAAGGGCGTACAGGCCTCCTGGCTGGAGTCGCGCAGCATGAACACCTGTGAAAATGCCCGGTTCACCGCGCTGTTGCTGCAAAAACAGGGCGGTGCCGCCCAGGTGGAGCTGGTCACGGATTTGTACCACATGCCCCGGGCCAGACGGCTGTTTGCCCAGAATGGCATCGAAACCGTGCCGGTGGTGGCCCCGCTGCCCGGTGATCCAGCCCCATGGTGGCCGGACACCCGCAACATGACCCACAGCCGCCGCGCCCTGCATGAGCTGATTGCAGTCTGGCGGGATCTGTGGTTTGGTGAGGTCAATTGCCGAGAAGTGCCCTGAGCGGAGTTTTGCATGATTGTTCCTGCGCCCTTGCCGTTTCGCTCCCCACAGCAGCTGCGTGACCAGCAGCACCCGGTGCCGGACCGGCAAACCACGCCACAGGCCCTGCCACTGCTGGATCTGGCGGCGGGCCTGCCGGAACCGGGCAGTGAACTGGCCGCCTACCGGCTGCTGTACGGACTGGACCAGTTGCCGTCGCGGATGGCGCAGGGACACCTGCCGCTGGCGGGGCACCGCATCCATGTGCAGGTGCACCAGCCACAGGGCTGCGCGCGGGGGATGGTGTGGGTCATCCACGGCTATCTGGAGCACAGTGCCCTGTATCAGCCGCTGATTGCCGAGCTGCTGGCGCATGATTTCGCGGTGTTGCTGTTTGACCTGCCGGGACATGGGCTGTCCGATGGGGCTGAGGCCAGTATTGACGAATTTGCCACCTACCAGCGCATCCTGCAGGGGCTGGCCCAGTGGGTGCAGCAACAACCCGCACAGGCGCTGCCACGCCCATGGCTGGGGCTGGGGCAGAGCACCGGGGGGGCGATCTGGCTGGACCATGTGCTACAGGCCAGCAGTGTGCGCCGTCCGGCGCTGGTCA
The DNA here is from genome assembly GCA_052034295.1 of Pseudomonadota bacterium. Lineage (GTDB taxonomy): Bacteria > Pseudomonadota > Gammaproteobacteria > Pseudomonadales > Moraxellaceae > JBPOIS01. The sequence goes on along the minus strand of JBPOIS010000136.1, from coordinate 8,570 downwards.
GTCGGCTGTTTTTGCTGTCGCCGCTGGTGCGCCCGGCCAAGAGCGCGTGGTGGCACAATCCGCTGGGGCTGAGCCTGATCCGCAAGATCCGCAGCACGGTGCCGAGGGCCTTTCGCCGCAACAACCACAACCCGGAGTTTTTGCGCTTCGTGCGCCGGGTGGACCCGTTGCAGCCGAGGGTGATGGGCATGGCGTGGATTCTGGCCCTGAGCCGCTGGATGCCGCACATGGAGGCGCTGCCTGCCTGCCGGATGCCGGTGTGGGTGGCGCAGGGGGCCCGCGACCAGACGGTGGACTGGCGCTACAATCTGGACTTCATCCGCCGCAAGTGCCGGCTACAGACCCTGCTGCTGCTGGAAGAAGGCTCGCATCAGCTCATCAACGAACGCGCCGACATCCGCCATGCGCTGACCGCGCTGATTCCGGCATTTTTGCAGGCGGATTGAAAGGAGAAAGAAGTTCGGATTGCACTGGAAAAAATTGATCGGGAAAAACCTGATTCACTGAAAAATCATGAACCTGAAGAGCCTAGGCTGAGCGCAGGATACAGCAAACTGACGACGGTCAGACTGGCTGCACATCTGGGGTTAAAGACGGCTGATGTACAGGGGCGTCTGATTGGGTTGGGCTATCTGGAATTAAAGAATGACCGTCCTTTTATCACGGCCAAGGGGCGTGCGGCGGGGGGCGAGTTCCGGACCAGTCAGACAGGAGGTTATTTTTTGTGGCCTGATTCTCTGAATTTGAGTTGAGTTTATTTGAGAAATTATAAAAAAACCGCCCCATCCGGAGCGGTTTTTTTCAGGTCAGTGCATCAGCCCTGGGCAAAGGACTGCACCCCAAACGCCATCAGCGGCTCGGCACCCGCGTCAACAGCCGCCGCGCGGGCCTCCAGTTCCGGCAGCACACGGCTGACAAAGAAACGCGCCAGCTGGACTTTTTCGGCATAGAAGCTGCCGTCCTGGCCGTGGGCGGCATTCAGCATCAGGGCAAACATGTAGCCATAGCTGAGCAGGCCAAAGGCGTGCAGGTAGTCCACACAGGCGGCGTTGACTTCATCGGGATTGGTCTTGCTGCGCGCAATCACGCTGCGGGTCAGGGCTTCGAGGCGGTCAACCGACTGGCTCAGGGCATCCTTCAGGAAGGCGTAGCTGCCATCGAGCTGGTCGGCGGCGCTGCGGATCTCGGCGAAGTACGGTGCTGCATAGGCGCCGCCATTGCGGACGATCTTGCGGCCCATCAGATCCAGCGCCTGAATGCCGTTGGTGCCTTCATAGATCTGGGCAATGCGCACATCGCGCACGTATTGCTCCATGCCCCATTCGCGGATGTAGCCGTGGCCGCCAAACACCTGTTGCGCATCGACACAGGCGTCAAAGGCGCGATCGGTCAGGAAGGCTTTGGCCACCGGCGTCAGCAGGGCCACGCGGTCGGCAGCGGCTTTTTTCTGCTCGTCAGTGCCGTATTTGGACAGGTCGAGCTGCTGGGCCACATACATGGCAAAGCAACGGCCCGCTTCATTGTTCACCCGCGCATTGAGCAGCATGCGGCGCACGTCGGGGTGGTGGATGATCGGGTCCGCGGCCTTGGCCGGTTCCTTGGTGCCGGTGGCGCTGCGGCCCTGCACGCGGTCCAGCGCGTAGGCGCAGGCGTTCTGGTAGGCGATTTCGGAGGCCCCCAGACCCTGCAGGCCCATCGACAGGCGTTCGTAGTTCATCATCACGAACATGGCGGCCAGGCCTTCATTTTCCTTGCCGACCAGATAGCCGGTGGCCCCGTCAAAATTCATCACACAGGTGGCCGAGGCCTTGATGCCCATCTTGTGCTCGATGCTGCCCGCCGCCACGCCGTTGCGCGCGCCCAGCGTGCCATCGGCATTGACCAGGAATTTCGGCACGATGAACAGCGAAATGCCCTTGCTGCCTTCGGGGGCATCCGGGGTTTTGGCCAGCACCAGATGGATCAGGTTGTCGGTCAGGTCATGCTCACCACCGGTGATGAAGATCTTGGTGCCGGTGATGGCGTAGCTGCCGTCGGCATTGGGCACGGCCTTGGTCTTGATGATGCCCAGGTCGGTACCGGCATGCGGCTCGGTGAGGCACATGGTGCCAGACCATTCACCGCTGTAGATGCGCGGCAGGTAGGTTTCTTTCTGTTCCTGCGAGGCATAGCTGACCAGCGCCAGACAGGCACCCACCGACAGCAGCGGGTACAGGGTGAACGACGGGTTCACCGCAAAAATCATTTCTTCGGCCAGCATGGTGACCATCTTGGGCATGCCCTGACCGCCCCATGCTTCGGCAGCACCCAGACCGACCCAGCCGCCTTCGGCGTACTGTTTGAACGCGTCCTTGAACCCTGCCGGGGTGGTGACCACGCTGCCATTGATCTGGGCGCCTTCTTCGTCACCGCTGCGGTTCAGCGGCAGCAGTACCCCACTGGCAAATTTGGCCATTTCTTCCAGCACCGCATCCACGGTGGCCAGGTCCACATGGGCCAGCTCAGGCGTGGCTTGCCAGAATGCTTCGGCCTTGAACACGTCCTTGAGGATGAAACGCATGTCTTGCAACGGGGCGTTGTAAATGGGCATAGCTCACCTGAAAAAATCAAAAAACGGCCAGAAACGCGACAGGCCCGTGCCTGAACGCGGCCCCAGAAAGGCGGCTCATCATAGCAAAAAAGCCTGCGGTGGTCTTGTGCGCTGCAGTCAGTCCGGCCGTGGATTCAGCCGGTGGCGCGTTGTAACACAAAGAAAAACGGCTGCGCCATGCCCTTGTAGTCCATCAGCCCCAGCACGGTGTGGTCATCCATCTGCCGGAACACATCGTTGATGGGCCAGTCGTCATACAGCATGGCGGCGGTGACCACGCCCCGGTGCTCAATCTGGCGCAGACGGGCCTTGGGCCGATGGCTGCGCAGGGCAGGCAGCAGCCGCTGGAAGGCATCGCCCAGCCAGCGCTGGCGGGGCAGGTGCGACCGTTTGAGCAGGGGCACCGGCAGCCGGGCCGGGTCGATGCTCAGGTGTTTGCCCCCCGTGCTGACAAACACCAGCGGGTGCACGCTGTTGTCATCCAGAAAGCTTTTTCCCCACCAGTGGTACGCTTCCAGCAGGCCATCCAGCGGATGCCGGGTCGGGCAGCCCATGCCCCGCCAAGTGCCCAGCATTTGGGCATTGCTGACCGCAGGCAGGCGGTCAAACCAGTCCAGCGCCTGCTGGGTGGTCATGGGCAGGGGGTGGGGAAAAACTGGATTCATGGGAGTGCTTCCATCAGGCCTTGTTGGGTTGTCTTTTAAACCGTGGTCTCTCACCACAGGGGCACAGGCTGCGGCTGGGGGCACGCCCATGCAAGGATTCGGGCCCGCCCGGCGCTTCAGCCATCATCAGCACTTCAACGGCAGGTTGATGGTCAGTGCTGACCCCACCCGCCTGAGCCACTGTGCTGGCCTTTGGCGACCTGCTCTGGTTTCGGCCAAAGCAGGCAAAGCCATTGGTCCACGCAAAACCCGGCGGCTGCGGTGTACGACACGCCGGTCGTGCTGGCCACTTGCGTGGATCTGTCCGCGTGTTGCAGCGGTGCGCCCTGGGCAACAGCGATGATCAGCCAAACCTAACCCGGATCGCTCCCTTTGCCAGCCGTCAAAACGACCATTTTGCCTGACCAAAACGGCCATGGCGGTCTTTTGGACAAAAAAAACGCCCCCGGAGGGGCGTTTTGTGGGCGTTGGCTCAGCGGTTCACTCAGAAGGCGAACTGCTCGACATCCATTTCCATCAGTGTGTTCATGCCAGCATCAATGCGGGCCACGTGGGCGCGGGTGCGCGGCAGCAGCTTGGCAAAGTAGAAGCGGGCGGTCTTGACCTTGGCTTCGTAGAACGCCTGCTCGGTGGTGTCACCGGCCAGTTTTTCCTGGGCCACGAGCGCCATGCGGGCCCACAGGTAGGCCAGGGTGGCATAGCCGGAGAAGTACATGTAGTCCACGGCAGCGGCACCGGCTTCGTTCGGGTTGGCCATGGCTTTCATGCCGATGCGCAGGGTCAGGTCACCCCATTCCTTGTTCAGGTCGGCCAGCGGCTTGACGAACTCGGCCATGGCGGCATTGCCGGCATTGGCTTCACAGAACTTGTGGATGGTTTTGGTGAAGTTGCGCAGCATGGCACCCTGGGTCTGCAGGACTTTGCGGCCCAGCAGGTCCAGCGCCTGGATTTCGGTGGTGCCTTCATACAGGCAGGCGATGCGGGTGTCACGGACGATCTGTTCCATGCCCCACTCGGCGATGAAGCCGTGACCGCCATAGACCTGCACGCCGTGGTTGGCGCACTCGTAGCCGGTTTCGGTCAGGAAGGCCTTGGCGATCGGGGTCAGCAGCGACAGCATGTCGTCAGCCGCCTTGCGCTGTTCGGCGTCTTCCGCCACTTCGACCACGTCGGCAAACTGCGACAGGAAGTACACCAGCGCACGGCCGCCTTCGGCAAAGGCCTTCTGGGTCAGCAGCATGTTGCGCACGGCCGGGTGGACGATGATCGGGTCGGCTTCTTTTTCCGGGGCTTGCGGGCCGGACAGCGCACGCATGGCCAGACGGTCCTTGGCATAGGCCAGGGCACCCTGGAACGAGCCTTCGGCCGCGGCCAGACCCTGTACAGCGGTGCCGATCCGGGCGGTGTTCATGAAGGTGAACATGCAGTTCAGGCCACGGTTTTCCGGGCCGATCAGGAAGCCACGGGCGTTGTCAAAGTTCAGCACGCAGGTGGCGTTGCCGTGGATGCCCATCTTGTGCTCGATCGAGCCGCACACCACGGTGTTGCGCTCACCGACACTGCCGTCGGCGTTGACGTTGAACTTCGGCACGATGAACAGGGAGATGCCCTTGGTGCCCTTGGGGGCACCCGGCAGACGCGCCAGCACGATGTGGACGATGTTTTCGGCCATGTCGTGTTCGCCGGCCGAAATGAAAATCTTCTGGCCCGTGATGGCATAGCTGCCGTCAGCGTTCGGTTCGGCCTTGGTACGGATAATGCCCAGGTCCGAGCCGGCGTGGGCTTCGGTCAGACACATGGTGCCGGTCCACTCGCCGCTGACCAGCTTGGTCAGGTACAGGCGTTTCTGTTCGTCATTGCCATGGTGCTCGATAGTACGAATCGCGCCGTGGGACAGGCCAGGATACATACCCCAGGACCAGTTGGCGGTACCGACCATTTCACTGATGAAATTACCCAGCGAACCGGGCAGGCCCTGACCGCCGTGTTCGGTCGGGACGGCCAGCGAGGGATAGCCCAGCTCGATGTATTTTTTGTAGGCTTCCTTGAAACCTTTGGGAGTCGTAACGCTGCCGTCATCATGACGGGTACAGCCTTCGTGGTCACCGCTCTGGTTGATCGGCGAGAGTTCATTTTCACAGAAGCTGGCAGCAGCCTCCAGCACACCGTCGATCAGCTCGCGATTGGTGCCGGCATAGGCAGGAAGGCTGTCATAATGCGCTTCCATGTTCAGCAGTTCATGCATGACAAATTGCATATCGCGGATGGGGGCCTTGTACTGGGGCATGTCACATTCCTCAAAGTCAGGGGGAGGCTCCTTGTGCATCAGGATGCCACACAAAAAAATGCAAACCTGAGCAAAATTGCCAATGCGGCCAAGTTTGGTTCAGGCGGGGCTACAGGGGCAATCCTTCACCGTGACCGGATAGTCATGCTCAGCCGGTCCAGAGTATAGACAGTTTTGCCAGGTCGGTGAAAGCCTTGTTTTCTCAGGAGGAGCAACTGATCGACGGGCCTTTGTGTCCTGGTTCGGGCGGCTGGCGGTCGCCGGGTTTTTCCAGATCCGGCTGCAGTTCATACGGGCTGGACAACAGCACAAACAGCCGGTCCAGCGCCGAATAATCCCCCTGTTCGGCGCGTTCGATGGCATTTTGTGCCAGTCGGTTGCGCAGCACATAGACCGGATTGTGCTGGATCATCCGGGCCAGCAGCGCCGGGCTGGCGTCCTCGCGCAGGGCCCGGTAACGCCCGGCAAAGCGGCGGAACCGTTCACGGTCCACACAGTCGTCGATCAGCGCTTCCCAGTCACCGCACAGGGCACGGAAGCTGTTGGTGTAGTCCAGCTGTTCATCCGCCAGCAGCGCCAGCCACTCCATCGCCACCGCGAAGCTGTCCGGGTGATCCGGCAGGCCCATCCTGGCGCAGATGCCGGTCTGGTAATGGCGCAGGAATTCCGGCTCGTATTCGGCCAGCACCGCCTGCAGCGATTCGCGCGACAGGCCCAGCCGCAGCAGCTGGCCCAGCCAGACCCACAGGTTCCAGTGGCCGATGGCGGGCTGGTTTTGATACACATAGCGGCCCTGATGGTCGGAGTGGTTGTTGATCCAGCCCGGTTCAAAGCGCTCCATGAAGCCATACGGCCCAAAATCCAGCGTGCTGCCGGTGATGGACAGGTTGTCGGTGTTCATCACCCCATGGGCAAAGCCCACCCGCTGCCAGTCGGCGATCAGCCGTGCGGTGCGCAGCACCACTTCACGCGCAAAGGCCAGCACCGGCTGTTCATCGTTCAGGCAGTCGGGGAAATACCACGCCATCGTCTGCTGGGTAAATGGCTGCAGCAGCGCCGGGGCAAAACGGTTGATCCACTCAAAATGCCCCAGCCGCACATGGCTGTCGGCCACGCGCAGCAGCATGGCCCCCCGTTCCAGCGTTTCGCGCTGTACCGGCGTGCGGGAATCGACCAGGGCCAGCGCCTGCGAAGACGGCACCCCCAGCGCGGTGAGTGCATGACCGGCCAGATACTCGCGGATTGACGAGCGCAGCACGGCGCGGCCATCGCCCAGGCGTGAATAAGGGGTCAGACCCGCGCCTTTGAGGTGCAGGTCCATCAACTGGCCGTGCTGATCCCGGCATTGTGCCAGCAGCAGGCCGCGGCCATCGCCGAGCTGTCCGGCCCAGTGGCCGAACTGGTGCCCGGCATAGGCCATCGCCAGTGGGTCAAAGCCCTCGGGGACCACCTGACCGCTGACGATGGGCAGCCATTCGGCTTCCGTGCGCCACGGCCAGTCCAGCCGCGCGGCCAGCGTGTGGTTGAAATGCACCGGGCGTGGGTGCTGCAGCGGGCTGGGCGGCTGACGGTGAAACAGGCGCGGGTCCAGGGTGGCGTAGCGGTTGTCCAGCAGCATGACAGGCTCGGAAAAAACACGGCAAAGCCCTGTTCATGGTGGCGCAGGACTTCAATTCCAAGTGTTTTGGGTGGAGTTTGCTGGGCAACCCTGCTGGAACAGCAGGGCAAAAAAAACGGCGCACCCGGCGCCGTTGATTCAGGAAGGCAATCAGGCTGCCTTGCGTCCAAACATCCGCAGCTTCAGCATCAGCGCTTCCATCTGCTCGCTGTGGGCCTTCATGCGGGTTTCCATCTGCCGATACTGGGATTTGAGCTTTTCATCGGCCTCATGCAGCTTCTGGGCGAACTCAGCCTTTTTCATCTCGATCGACTGCTCCTTCAGGGCCGCCCACTCGTTCAGGGTCTGGCCAAAGGCTTCATATTCCTGGGCAATGCGGGCCTTGAGGTTTTGCAGGTCTTCACGCACATCATGGCCGTAGGTCTGCAGGTGCTGCTCAGCGCGCTTGAATTTCATCGCCACTTCAGCACGCTGGATGGTGAAATTGGGCACCCGCTTCAGGTCCGAAGCCAGACCGACCTTGGACAGGCTCAGGATCAGCCATTTGGTCGGATCAAACTGCCACCATTTCACCCCATTGCGGTAGTCATACTGGAAGATGTGGTGGAAGTTGTGGTAGCCCTCGCCCCAGGTCGCCAGCGCCAGCCAGCCATTGTCGCGGGCGGTGTTTTCATCGGTGTAGGGCCGGGTGCCATACATGTGGCACAGCGAATTGATGAAAAAGGTCAGGTGATGGCTGACCACCAGACGCAGCAGTCCGCCCAGCAGCATCACCCCCCACAGGTCGCCTGCCGCCCAGCCCACCAGTGCGGGCAGGCCAAAGTTGGCCAGCAGCACCAGCGGCACATAATACCTGTGCTGGAACATCACCATCGGATCGGCCAGCAGGTCCGGGGTGTTTTTGAAATCCGGGGTGCCGCTCGGGTAGTTGCGCAGCATCCAGCCGATGTGGGAAAACCAGAAGCCGCGCTTGGCCGAATACGGGTCCAGATCGACGTCATCGACGTGGCGGTGGTGGGTGCGGTGTCCCGACGACCAGAACAGGATGCTGTTCTGGGTGGCCATGGTGCCGCCGACCATCAGCACCAGCCGCACCAGCCAGTGTGCCTTGTAGGCGCGGTGTGACCACAGCCGGTGGTAGCCTGCGGTGATGCCCAGTCCGCTGAGTGCCCAGAATCCAAAAAAACTCACCCACGCCGCCGTGCTGAAATCATGGTTCAGGGCGTACCAGGGAATCAGGATCAGGGCCGCCAGAGGGGTCAGCAGCAACACCAGTGCGCCGGGCCAGTTGACGGGAGCATGTTCAAACGTGGATTGCATAGAAGCACTCAATGAGGAGGAGAGCAAAAAACCACACAGCAGGGCCAGCGCCGGGGTGGCACAGTGGGCCAAACCATTCGACGGGTCAGT
>JBPOIS010000218.1:0-2709 GCA_052034295.1 Pseudomonadota bacterium | reverse complement strand
GCAGCCAACGAGGCACTGAAACAAAAAGAAGGCGATGCCAGCGCCGAGCGCAACCTGGATCAGGTGTTCAAGGCCTCCGAAAAAACCTATTCACTGGCCAAAAAAGGCACCATCAGTGCCACCTATGACCTGAACTACACCTATTATCGCGACACCCAGCTGGATCTGGCCCTGGACAAAAGCAGCACGGTAATCACCCGCCTGCGGGTCGGCGAAGAAGCACAGCACACCGTGACCAACACCTTTGAGGTGCAATACGGCCTGCGCGACAACCTGACCCTGACCGCTTCACTGCCGCTGGTGGCACGGATGGACGTCAACAATGAGCGCAAGGCCCTGGGCATCGGCGACATTGGCTTTGGTGCCCGCTGGGAGCCGTTCCCCACCGAGCGTGGCCGCCTGCCGCTGACCCTGTTTGGCAGCCTGTCCACCAAGACCGGTGACAGCCCGTACACCAACAACCCGCTGCAGGACCTGTCCACCGGCAAGGGTTATTACTCCATCGGCGGTGGGGCCAGCACGCGCAAGTTCATCGACCCGATTGTGCTGTTTGGCTCGGCCTCGCTCAGCTATGGCCTCAAGGAAAGCGGCCTGAACCAGAACCGTGGCGGGCGGCTGCTGGAGAGCTTTGACCCTGGCTTCAGCGGCGGCGTGGCGGCTGGTTTTGCCTACTCGCTGAACTATGACGTGTCGCTGACCATGTCCTATCAGCAAAGCTTTTCGGCAGGCAGTCGCTTTGATTTTGCCGGTGGAGAGTATTCCAGTCCCAGCGCATCCTCCAGTGCCATGCTGAACATGTCGCTCGGGGTGCGGGTCAGTCCAAAAACCATCGTCAACACCAGTGTGGGCTTTGGCCTGACCGAGGATGCCCCGGATGTCAGTCTGGGTATGTCGTTCCCGCTGACCTTTGAAGGCTTGTCTTTCCCGCTCAATCGCATCAAAGAAGGCATCCTGGGCAAATAAACAAGTACGGATACGGATTGCGGACTCGACATGAACAGATTCAACGGAAAATTGCAGGCCCTGGTGGGTGCAATCGCGCTTGCAAGTCTGCCAGGGATGGCAAAGGCCCAGCTGGCCCAGAACGTCTCGGTGGACATCCGTGCGCTGTCCCTGGGCAACGCGGTCACTGCCGATCCGCCCGGCATCAGTTCGGTCCACTACAACCCCGCCGGACTGGCCCACATTCAGGGCCTGCAGACCGACGTGCAGAACCTGCTGGTGGATTTCAACATCCGCCGGGAGTTTCAGGCCCCGAATGGCTTCGATGTGTTTGGCTATTCCGATGACCCGGTGGTGTGTGACGATGCCCCGGACGATGGCGAAGGCACCTGTGCCAATTTCAAGGATTACGGGGTCAGCAAGGTCAGCAACCCGGTGCTGTTTGTGCCTGGCCTGAAAAAATTCATCAACTGGCCCAAGGGCATTCCGCTGGCCGCCCCGCTGGCCGGTGCGGCCTATCGTCCGCCAGGCTCCAAGATCACCTATGCCTCGGCCATTTATGCGCCGATGGTGGCCGGTTTTGCCCAGCCGGAAGGCGATCCCGGCAACTACATGGGCCAGCAGGTGGCAGTGGAGCGCATCACCTACCTGTCCCCGGCGGCGTCGTACCAGATCACCGACAACCTTGCCATTGGCGGTTCGGTGGGGGTGTCCTATCAGGGTCTGGGCATGAAAACCGACCTGCGCTTTCCCAACGAGCTGATCGGGGTGTTCCGGCTGATCGACGAGGACATCTGTGCCCCGTTCAAGAAAAACGGCAGCATTGTGTCGGATCTGCTGCTGTTCGGCGTGTGTAATGCCGAGGAAGGCATCGGCCCCTTCAAGAAATTTGGTTCGCTGCAGGTGGGTCTGGAACAGACCATTTCACCCAGCTACAACCTGGGCCTGCTCTGGGAGCCCAGCAACGATTTTGCCTTCGGGATGGTGTACCAGTCGGCCAGCCCGATGATCATGAAAGGCGATTACACAGTCGAAAACACCAAGGGCGCGCGCGAGCTGATTGCCGGCCTGAACTCCTCGGTGACCGGCAAGATCCTGGTGGCGCTGCTCGGGTTCCCCTCGTATGTGCCCGAAAAGGAAACCGGCCATGTGTCGCTGAAGCTGGACTATCCGGCGCACTTCCAGGCGGGCGTCAAGTACAAGCTGTTCCCGGAAATGCAGTTCAATGTGGATGTGGGCTGGACCGATTACCAGAAATGGCAGAGCTTTGACTTCGTGTTTGACCGGGAAGTGTCTGCACTGCGCATCGCCAAGCTGCTGGCCCCCGGCGTGACCAACACCTCCCTGTCGCTGCCGCTGCGCTTCCAGAGCCCGTGGAGCTGGGGCATCGGCATGGAGTATTCCATGACCGACCGCCTGAAATTCCGCCTCGGCTATGAACCGCGCCGCAGTGCGATCCCGGACAACCGCCGCAGCACCATGCTGCCGATCAACAACACCCAGCTGTTTGGCTCGGGCATCGGCTACCGGTTTGATCAGGACACCGAAATCGACCTGACTGCGGCCTTCCTGCGCAGCAGCGACCACATTCCGGCAGACACCAGCGGCCTGGCCAACCAGACCGGGGTGAACAACCTGCTGCTGAACCCCTACGCGGGTCTGAACGTCAAGACCAGCGCCAAGATCATCATTCTGGGGGCGGCCTACCGGACGCGCTGGTGATGGCAATGCAGACAGTCGGGTGGCGATGCTGGGCCCTGCTGGCCC
>JBPOIS010000154.1:0-7825 GCA_052034295.1 Pseudomonadota bacterium | reverse complement strand
TCGGCTTTTCCAGCGGCTGCACGGGGGGAACCAGTCCGGAGACCGGCCTTGGATCAGGGTTCCCATGGGGAACACTGTTCTTCATCCTCCATGCAGCGGGCATGGACTGATCGGACTTTTTTTGCATGAAAAATCTTTTCGGGCCTGCGATGGCTCTGACGTCCCTGTGGGCCGGTCCTGCCCCGGCGCAGGACCTTTTTTCGCCGACTGCTGACGAGACACGCCCTGCCGGAGAGCTGACCATCACCGCCACCCGGCTGCCCAGGCCTGTGGCCGAGGTGATCGGCGATGTCACCCGGCTGGAGGCCACGCAATTGCAGAGCCTGCAGGGCTACAGCGTCGCTGAAGTGCTGCGACAGCAACCCGGTATCCAGTGGAGCAGCTATGGGGCGGCAGGCAAGCCGGGCGCCCTGTATGTACGTGGTGCCAATGCCAATCAGGTGCTGGTGCTGATCGATGGGGTGCGCTATGGGTCCACCACGGCCGGCACGGCGGCACTTGAGCACATTCCGGTGGCGCAGGTGGCGCGTATCGAAATTCTGCGGGGACCGGCCGGCAGTCTGTACGGCGCCGATGCAGTCGGCGGGGTGATCCAGGTGTTCACCCGCCAAGGCAAGGGCACCGCACGCCCCCAGGTACAGCTGCAGGTGGCCGGGGGTAATCTGGGCCAGAAACAGGCCAGTGTCCAGCTCTCTGGCGCGCAGGACGGCACGCAGGCCAGCCTGACCGTGTCCCGCCAGCAAACCGATGGCATCAGTGCGATTGCCCACCCGGATGCCTTTGGCAATTATGCCCCGGACCGCGATGGCTACTGGAATGACAGCCTGTCGGTGCAACTGAGCCAGCAGGTGAATCCTCAGCTGCAGCTCGGGGCCAGCAGCCTGCTGACCCGCTCCGTGAATCACTACGATTCAGCGCAATACGATCCGGTCACCTATCAGCCGGTGCAGCAGGACTTTGACTACCGCAACCGTAATCAGAACGGGGCCGGCCAGCTGTGGCTGGACTGGGGCTGGTCCGGTTCGCAGCACACCCGGCTGGTGGTGGGGCAAAGCCAGGACCACAGCCTGACCTACCGGCCAGCCTCGCGGCAGGATGACCGCGCGGTGGAAGACACCCGACTCAGCACCCGCCAGCAGCAGATCAGCCTGACCCACACCTGGACGCAGCGCGATCAGGGGCTGGTGCTGGCTGCCGAGTCCCTGCGCCAGCAGGCCTGGGGAAGCGTCCCCTATGCGCTCGACCACCGGCAGGTGCACAGCCTGACCGGCAGCTACACCGCCCGCCACCAGCGCTGGGACCTGCAGGCCAATCTGCGTCACGACGACAACTCCCAGTATGGGCAGCACACCACCGGACTGCTGGGTCTGGCCTACAGTCTGCTGCCGGGCGTCCGGGTGGGCACGCAGTACGCCACAGCCTTCCGGGCCCCTACCTTCAACGACTTGTATGTGCCCTGGGGCGGATCGCCCAGCCTGCAGCCTGAGCGGGCCAAAAACCTGGAGGGATTCCTGCAGGTCGATGCACAGGCGCTGCACAGCCGACTGAGTGTGTTTGAAAACCGCATTCAGGACCTGATCGTGGCCAACAGCCAGTACCAGCTTGGCAATCTGGGTCAGGCCAGACTGCGCGGCGTCAGCTGGCGCACCGACTGGGCCCTGACGGAACGCTGGCAGCTGGGTCTGTCGGCGGATTACCTGCAGCCCCGCAACACCACAGCCGGTGCCCAGCAGGGGCATGACCTGCCCTACCGCAGCCGCCGCACGGGCAGCCTGCTGCTGGGTTATGCTGACGACATGGGCTGGCAGGCTGGACTGGAGCTGCAGGGTGTGGGGGTGCGTCAGGCCAATCTGGCCAACACCCGGCGTCTGCCGGGCTATGGACTGGTGAACCTGCACGGCAGCTATCCACTGACCCCGGAGCTGCGGCTGGGCCTGCGGGTGAACAACTTGCTCGACCAGCGCTATGAAACCATCCCGGACTATGGACAGCCGGGGATCAATGGCCTGTTGAGCCTGAGCTGGACCGGCGGGATCCTGCCCTGAACGTGTGCAGCGGCCATCCGGATTGGCATGGCCGCTGTCTCAGGGGTCAGCGCTGGCGGACGATGCCGTAGTCCACCAGCTGCTGGAAATGGGCCACCAGCGCCTCGCGGACATCGTGATACTGCAGGCCCAGTTCCTCGCGGCTGCGCCGGTTGTCAAACTCAATCGGAATGCCCACATTGCGCTGCACAAACCGGCGCGAATGGCCAAGCACCGGGGCCACCAGCCAGAAGCCCATCTTGGGGACCAGACGGGTGGGAAAAGGGTACTTGCGGCCCAGCCGGGCCCGCAGGGTCTGGCCCATCTCCAGCAGACTCATGCTGCGTTCATTGACGATGTAGCGGCCATTGGCCTGCGGGGCAAAAGCTGCCCGCACATGGGCCTCAGCCACGTCCTGCACATCCACCACCCCGAGGTGCAGATCCGGTGCGCCCAGCAGCAGGGTGCCGTTGCCAAACTGCTTGAGGGTGTCAATGCTGCCGGACTGGCTGCCCTTGCTCAGTGCCGGACCAAAAATCAGCCCCGGATTGATGGTGACCAGCTGCCAGCGCGTCTGGGCATTGACACGTTTCCAGGCTTCCTCTTCGGCCACGGTCTTGGAGTAGGAATAGGGCTGGTGGTGCAGGCTGCTGGAGCGGTTCCAGACCGTTTCATCAAAGCGGCGGCCTGGCAGGTTCAGGCCATCGGCATTGTCACCATAGATCGCCGCCACGCTGCTGGTGAGCACCACCCGCTTGACACTGGGGGTCTGGTCCACGGCATCGAGGACATTGCGGGTGCCCTGCAGGGCCGGGTCCACCAGCTCACGCTGCGGGTCGGTGATGCCGGTGATTACAAAAGGCGAAGCGGTGTGGATCACCACCCCACAGCCCTGCATGGCCGCCACAAAGCTGCCCGGCTGCAGCAGATCGGCCTTGAACAGCTTCAGGGTGCCGGGAGACTGGGCCGCCACAGCCTTGAGGTGGCTGACGCTGGTGGCCCTGGCCGGGTCACGGACCGTGGCATGGACCGTGTGGCCCTGCTCGAGCAGTTTTTTGACAATCCAGCTGCCCAGATAGCCGCTGGCACCGGTCACCAGCACGGGGGCGCTTTGAGGGGAGGAAGAATCAGGGGAAGCAGCAGTCATGGTGTTCAAACCTTGTCCACACCGGGGTGGTTGTTCTGGGGGAGGGACTGCAGTATTCCACATTTTTTTCAGCGTTCACAATCAGCTGCACTGCTGCCGTGGCAGGCTTGGTTTTTGGGGCGATTCCCGCTAGGCTGGGGCCGGAAAAAAACACGCCGGGGGCTGGCATGGTCGATGCAAAAAAAAACGCACTGTTTCCAGGGCTGGGTCTGGCCCTGGCTGTGGGGCTGTCCAGCGCCGGGGCGCAGGCCCAGACCCTGGCCGGGGTCTACCAGTCCGGCCATCAGGTCAATTCCCTGCAGGTGTGTGAAACCGGACAGGGCTACCTGCTGCAGGGCGCAGCACTGGACACGCTGTGGCGGCAGGTGAACCGGCTGCGCAGCCGCCAGAATCCCTACCCAATGCTGTATGTGCAGCTTGAAGGCAAGGTCAGTGTCACGGCGGCTGCCAAAGCCGCAGACTACGATGGTGAAGTCATGGTCCAGAAACTGCTGTCGGTGTCGGCCACGGTACCGGAAGCCTGCATGGCATCACTGGGTATCAAGTGAGCGGATTGCCGTGGCCGGTGTGGCCTGCGGGTCAGGCATGTCGGCTTTGATTCTGCTGCTGGGGGCACAGGGGCAGGTGGGGCAGGCCCTGCAGCAACAGGCCCCGGCCCACTGGCCCTTGCGGGCGCTGGGCCGTGAAGGATTGGACCTGGAGGATCCAGCGGCCATCCGCGCTGTGCTGAACCAGCATCGGCCCCGCATCCTCATCAATGCTGCGGCCTACACCGCCGTGGATCAGGCCGAAGCCGAACCCGGGCGCTGCTGGCAGGTCAACAGCCACGCCGTGCAGCAGCTGGCCGCGTGGTGCGCGGCGCACGGAAGCTGGCTGGTGCATTTTTCCACCGATTATGTGTTTGATGGCCAAAAAAACCATCCCTACTGCGAACAGGACACCCCCCATCCGCTCAATG
The DNA here is from genome assembly GCA_052034295.1 of Pseudomonadota bacterium. GTDB lineage: Bacteria > Pseudomonadota > Gammaproteobacteria > Pseudomonadales > Moraxellaceae > JBPOIS01. Next base: position 3,696 of record JBPOIS010000154.1, on the reverse strand, counting down.
TCTATGGTGCCAGCAAGCGGGCCGGCGAACAGGCGATTGCCGCCAGCGGCTGCGCCCATGTGATTCTGCGCACCAGCTGGGTGATCAGTGCCCAGGGGCGGAATTTTGTGCGCACCATCCTGACGCGTGCACAGCAGCAGCCCACGCTGCAGGTGGTGGACGACCAATGGGGCGCACCCACGCCAGCGGACTGGCTGGCGGCCGTGGTGTGGCACATGGTGGCCACGCTGGCGCGGACCCCGGTGGACGGTGTGCAGGCCCGCCAGCTCAGTGGCCTGTACCATGCCACAACCGCCGGGGCCACCAGCTGGCACGGGTTGGCGATGCAGGTCCTGCAGCAGGCGACAGGCCGGGTCGAGCTGTGCTGTGCAGCCCCTGCGGTGCAGCCGGTCCCATCCTCGGCCTATGTGACGGCGGCCCAGCGGCCACGCAATTCCCGGCTCGACTGTAGCAAGTTGCGACAGGTCTGGCAGATCCACCCGCCACCCTGGCAGGCCGGCGTGCAGGCGGTGGTGGAAGCGTGGTTAAATCAGCACCCCAGTTCCAGCCCATTGTTGCCATGATTCCCGAACGACGCGGCATCCTGCTGGCCGGTGGCTCCGGCACCCGGCTGTATCCCGCCACGCAGGTGGTGTCCAAGCAGCTGTTGCCGCTGTACGACAAACCGATGGTGTATTACCCGCTCAGTGTGCTGATGCTGGCCGGGATCCGCGAGATCCTGCTGATTTCCACCCCCGAAGACCTGCCGCGCTTTGCCCGGCTGCTGGGTGATGGCCAGCAGTGGGGCCTGCGTTTGCACTACCGGGCGCAGGCCCGTCCCGAAGGCATTGCCCAGGCGCTGATGCTGGCCGAGGAGTTTTTGCAGGGTGGGCCTTCGGCGCTGGTGCTGGGGGACAATGTGTTTTATGGCCATGGGCTGTCGTCGCTGTTGCAGCAGGCCAGTGCGCAGCCAGAGGGGGCCACGGTGTTTGCCTACCGGGTCGAGGATGCCCGGCGCTATGGGGTGGTGGCGTTTGATGCCGACGGGCGCGCGGTCGATCTGCAGGAAAAACCGGCGCAGCCGCGCTCGAACCATGCGGTGACCGGGCTGTATTTTTATGATGGACAGGCCCCGGCTCTGGCCCGGCAGCTACAGCCTTCGGCACGCGGTGAGCTGGAAATCACCGACCTGAACCGCTTGTATCTGCAGCAGGGGCAATTGACCGTCCAGCGTCTGGGCAGTGGGCATGCCTGGCTGGACACCGGCACCCCGGATGCCCTGCTGGAGGCCGGTCAGTTCGTGGCGGCACTGGAAAAGCGCCAGGGCCTGAAGGTGGCCTGCCCGGAAGAAATCGCCTACCGGCTCGGTTACCTGGATACGGCGCAGCTGCGTGCACTGGCCCAGCCACTGGTGCAGAACAGCTATGGGCAGTACCTGCTGCGGCTGGCGGACGAGGGTTAGCCATGCAGTGTCTGGACACCGGCCTGCCCGAGGTGAAATACCTGCTGCCGCAGCGCCATGCGGATGCACGCGGCTGGTTCATGGAGGCCTTCCAGCAGGTGCGCTTCACGACACTGGTGGGCCGCTCAGTGGACTGGATCCAGGACAACCACAGCCAGTCCCGGCAGGGGGTGCTGCGCGGGCTGCACTGGCAGGTGGCGCCGATGGCCCAGGCCAAGCTGGTGCGCTGCGTGGCCGGGGCGGTGTGGGATGTGGCCGTGGATGTGCGGCTGGATTCGCCGCGCCGGGGCCAGTGGACCGCGCAACTGCTCAGTGCCGATAATGCCGGGCAGCTGTGGATTCCCGAGGGCTTTGCCCATGGATTTCTGGTGCTGAGCGAAGTGGCTGAGGTGCTGTACAAGGTCAATGCCCCCTATTCCCCGGCCCATGAACGCTGCCTGCGCTGGGACGATGCCGGTCTGGGCATTGCCTGGCCTGCGCCGGTTCAGGTGGTGTCAGAACGCGACCAGCAGGGGCTGAGCTGGCCGCTGTGGTGCGGGCAGCCCGAATGAATCTGCCCAGGGGATCAGGGGGGAGGGCCGCATGACAGACCTGTGGCAATTGAGCGTGCCGTGGTGGGACCTGGTGTTGCGTGCGGTGGTGGTGTACGGGTTTTTGCTGGTGCTGATGCGGGTCACCGGACGGCGGCAGATTGGCGAATACGCGCCGTTTGACCTGATCCTGTTGTTGATCATTTCCAATGCCGTGCAGAACTCCATGAATGCCGGGGACAATTCGCTGCTGGGCGGGCTGATCTCGGCCACCACCCTGCTGCTGCTCCACTGGGCCATGTCGCGGCTGGGCTATCGGTTCAGGGCGGTGGAGCGGCTGCTGGATGGCCGCGCAAAAATCCTCATCCACAATGGCTGGGTGGACCATCGGCTGATGCGCCGCGAGGCCATCAGCATGACCGACCTGCGGGCCATTCTGCGCGACCATGACTGTGTGTCGGTGCAGGAAGTGCGGCTGGCGGTGCTGGAAACCACGGGCCATGTGACGGTGATTCGCCGGTCTGGCTGAAGCCTTCGGGCCGCGGTTCATGGCCCCGGAAAAGGGCAGCATGGGCCGGCAAACGGCTGTCCATAAGACAACGCTTCGCACTGCATATGCGCCTTGCTTGCGATAGGAGCGCGCAGAAGGTCCATCTGACGAATTTTTGGTCCTACCCTACATTCCTGATCGGAGCATGGCTTAAATCGCCAGAAAACAGCCTTCTGGTGCAGCCAGGCCCTGATGCCCTGGTTTGTACCCCTGCGCTGTCCCTTGCGCCGGGAGGCGGACCGGCTTGGGTGAGTTTGGCTTTTTTGATTAAATTTCTGAAAAATAAATATTTTTTATTAAAAGTGGAGGTTTCCCTACCTTGCGTGTCCTCATGCTGTTCAGCAAAAAAAATGCCTGGCCCTTTTTTTATTTTTTAGTCTTTTAAGTATTTTAAAGCTTTTACGCCCGCTAGAAGCCTTGCGGCACAAGGCTTCCAGCATTCAGAAGTGGAGGTTTTCCTACCAATAAGTGGAGGTTTTCCTACCGACAAGTAGAGGTTTTCCTACCGACAAGTAGAGGTTTTCCTACCAATAAGTGGAGGTTTTCCTACCCAGGAGTAGAGGTTTTCCTACCAAGTGCGAAAATTTTTTTACTCTCTTTTTTTTGATCGGTGTTGAGGCTATGATGCCCAAAAATCAAAAGAGGTCCCGCACCATGTCAAAAGATCTGGTGGTCAAATCCAATCAACTGATTGTGGCCAGCTACACCCTCAGTCTGGTGGAGCAGCGGCTGATTCTGATGGCGATTGTGACGGCCCGCGAGTCCGCCCTGCCAATCACGTCAGACACCCTGCTGAAGGTGCGTGCCGAAGACTACATGCAGCATTTCAATGTGACACGCCAAACGGCGTATCAGGCCCTGGCGGAAGCGGCCGAAAGCCTGTTCAACCGCCGGGTGACGGTTGAGGTGTATGACCCCGACCGCCAGCAGTACAGGCCGCTGACCGTGCGCTGGGTGACCGGCATGAGCTATGAGCCGGGGCAGGCGCTGATCACCCTGCGTTTTGGTCCGGAGGTGATCCCGCACATCACCCGTCTGGAGGCCAATTTCACCATGTACGAGCTGAAGCAGGTGGCGGCGCTGAAGAGCGGCTACGCGGTGCGCCTGTATGAGATGCTGATCAAATGGCGGGTCAGTGGCAAAACACCCGAAATGCCCCTGCAGGAGTTTCGTGA
>JBPOIS010000094.1:0-22646 GCA_052034295.1 Pseudomonadota bacterium | reverse complement strand
TCGCGGTGATCCTGCAAATGGCCGTCGGCATCCAGCGCCAGCCGGTCCAGTGCAGCGGCTGGGGTCGGCTCTAGCGCCATGTCAGCACCTGTCTGGCCTGCAGCACCAGCCCGGCCAGTGCCACCGCCGTGAGCTGGCGCCACTGGGCAGAAACCGCCGTGGCGGACGCTGGGGCAGGCGCAGCCGGATCAAACAGGCCCAGCACGGGCAGGCCCTGCAGGCGCGGGTCCTGTGCCCCGGCGCGCGCCTCGCCCAGCAGCACCACCGCATCCTGCGACTGCAGCAGTGCGGTCAGTTCCGGCCAGAACACGGCCCACTGGCTGGGGGCGGCACAGAGCAGGTGCACAGCCCGGTCAAGCGCCATGTCGCAGTCGGGCGTTGCCATTACCATGTCAGCACCTGGGCAAAGGCGCGGCGGTCCAGTTGCCCCGCGCAGAGAGACTCGACCGCCACCACCGGGTCAGCCACAGGGGCAGTGACCCAGAGCGGCAACAGGTCATAAAACGCCAGACTGCGCAGCATCTGGACGATGCGCTCCCCAGCCAGCGGCGACTGCGCCGACAGTGCAGACACGGCATCCCCAGCCAGACACAACTGAATCGGCTGCTCAAAACTGGCCAGCACCAGCAGCGCCGACAGGGTTTCTTCGCCGTGCAGGCCGCTGAGGTGATGGATCAGCACCAGCGTGGGTTGCTGGCCGGTGTCGGCTGCGGTCTGCGCCAGCGGGCACAGCGGCGGCAGGGCAGTCGTCCTCACAGCCGGATCACCTTCTGGGCCTGTGCGGTCAGTTCCGCCAGCGTGCCCAGCCCGGTCAGGCTGAAGCCTGCGGCCAGATTTTCACCGCTCAGGCTGTGGCGGGCGGCGTTGTCGGCATCGCTGACGCCGCGGGCCAGCGCCGCACTCACACACACCGGCAGCGCCAGCGCATGGGCCTGTGCCAGCGCCTGCCATTCGGCCTGGACATTCGGGCGGTCCGCCGGTTGCCAGAGCAGCCGGTTGGCCACACTGACCGCATCCTGATAAAAAAACACCGCCAGCGCCGACCCCGCCGCCAGCAGGGCACGGGCCAGCGCCACCGCCGTGTGGCTGAGCGGGTCGTGCGGGGCAGTGGTCAGGATCAGCAACACCATCGGCTTATTTTTCCACGAAGGCGCGTTCGATCACATAGTCACCCGGCTCGCCCATGCGCGGGCTGATCTTCAGGCCGTGATCGTCCAGCAGTTTGGCGGTGTCATCCAGAAAGGCCGGAGAGCCGCAGATCATGGCACGGTCCACCGCCGGGTCGAAGCGCTGCAGGTCCAGGTCGCTGAAGAGCTTGCCGTTTTCGATCAGGGTGGTGACCCGGCCGGTGTTGCGGTAGTCCTCGCGGGTGACGGTGGGGTAGTACATCAGCTTGCCCGCGACCAGCTCGCCAAACAGCTCGTCGTTGGGGAGCTGGTTTTCGATCAGGTCACTGTAGGCCAGCTCACTGACGATGCGGGTGCCGTGCACGACGATGACTTTTTCGAAGCGCTCGTAGGTCTCCGGGTCGCGGATCACCGACAAAAACGGCGCCAGCCCGGTGCCCGAGGACAGCAGCCAGAGGTTTTTGCCGGGCAGCAGGTCATCGAGCACCAGCGTGCCGGTGGGCTTCTTGCTGACCAGCAGGGTGTCGCCGACCTGGATTTTTTGCAGGATTGAGGTCAGTGGACCGTCCTGGACCTTGATGGAAAAAAACTCCAGATGGTCTTCGTAGTTGGCGCTGGCGATCGAGTAGGCGCGCATCAGCGGCTTGCCGTTGACTTCCAGGCCGATCATGACGAACTGGCCATTCTTGAAGCGCAGGTGCGCGTCCCGGGTGGTTTTGAACGAAAACAGGGTGTCGTTCCAGTGGTGGACGTGGGTGACTGTTTCGTTGTAAAAGGCCGACATGACTGAAGTTCCAGAGCAGGAAAAAAACTGGGGCGTATTTTAGCGCAAACTGTTCAGCGATAAACTGGATAAATCCAATTCGACTTATCAGGAAATCTGATGAATCAGCCCCGGCAAATTCTGGATTTGCCCATCATTGGCCGCCTGCACAGCCCGCTGCGGGAAAAATTTGGCGTGCCGCGCCAGCCCCGGCTGGTGCCGGTGCCCGCTGAGGTCGAGCTGTTTGCCCCCTACGATGACCCGCGCGCCTGCAGCGGTCTGGAAGGCTTCAGCCACATCTGGCTGCTGTGGGCGTTTCACCACAACCGCGACCGGCAGTTTCGTCCGCTGATCCGCCCGCCGCGTCTGGGGGGCAATGTGCGCATCGGCGTGTTTGCCAGCCGCAGCATGTACCGGCCCGCACCGATCGGCCTGTCGGCGGTGCGGCTGTGCGCGGTGGTGGTGCGCGACGGGCGCAGCTGGCTGCAGGTGGAGGGGGCGGATCTGGTCGATGGCACGCCGATTCTGGACCTCAAGCCCTACATCCGCTTCAGTGACAGCATCCCGGAGGCGGTGAGCGGCTTTGCTGAAGCGGAGCCGGTGCCGCTGGTGGTGTCGTGGCAGGCGCAGGCGGTGCAGGACTGGGCGGCCCTGCAGCAGCAGGGCTGGGTGCAGGCCGGACAGTTGCCGCTGATCGAGCAGTTGCTGGCGCAGGACCCGCGCCCGGCCTATCAGGGCCTGGAAAAAAACCGCCAGGATGCGCTGCGTGAGTACGGCATGGCGTATGATCGGGTCAATGTACGCTTTGTGGTGGGGCCGGAGGGCCTGACCGTGGTGGCGGTACAGCCTGTGACTGGATTGTTGAGAGACCCTGCCGATGAGTCTGGCCCCGAAGTTTTCCCTGCAGATTGACACCCGCTGGTGTCTGGATGCCCTGCTGAAGGCCGGCCGCATCACCCAGCGTGACGCCAACCTGATCGCCACCACCAGCCGCCGCAAGGAACAGATCACCTGGCACCCGCTGCAGTTCATTGCGGATTTTAACCTGACCGATCAGGCCAGTCCCACCCAGAAGCTCAGCCTGCCGGTGCTGACCCAGTGGCTGGCCGAACAGGCCGGCCTGCCGGTCTGGCGCATCGACCCGCTGAAAACCAACGTCCCCGCCGTCACCGCCATCATGTCGCATGAATACGCCGAGCGGCACCGCATTCTGGCCGTGGCCGTGGATCAGGACAGCGTGACCATCGGCACCGACCAGCCGTTTTACACCGACTGGCTCAGCAACCTGTCGCACACGGTGCAGCCGCGCGAGCTGCGCCGGGTCATGCTCAACCCCGAGCAGCTCAGCCGCTATCTGGGCGAGTTTTATCAGGTGACCCGGGCAATTGCCGGGGCCAGCGGCAACACCGGGGTGAATGAGCTGTCCGGCAAGGGCGTGGAGGCGCTGCTGCAACTGGGCGATGCGGTCAACCCGGATGCCAACGACCAGCACATCGTGCGCATCGTGGACTGGCTGTTGCAGTATGCCTTTGACCAGCGCGCCAGTGACATCCACCTGGAGCCGCGCCGCGAAGGCGGACGGGTGCGCTTTCGCATCGATGGGGTGCTGCACACCGTGTATGACATGCCGCAGGCGATCCTGCTGGCGGTGATTTCCCGCATCAAGATCCTCGGGCGCATGAACGTGGCCGAGCGCCGCAAGCCGCAGGATGGCCGCCTGAAAACCCGCACCCCCAAGGGCATCGAAACCGAACTGCGCCTGTCCACGCTGCCGACCGCCTTCGGGGAAAAACTGGTGATGCGGATTTTTGACCCGGAAGTGCTGGTGCGCACCTTTGAGCAGCTGGGCCTGACCGGGCAGGATCTGGGCAAATGGAAAGAAATGGCCGCCCACCCCAATGGCATCATTCTGGTCACCGGCCCCACCGGTTCCGGCAAGACCACCACGCTGTACAGCACCCTCAAGCAGCTGGCCACCGATGAAGTCAACGTCTGCACCATCGAAGACCCGATCGAGATGGTCGAGCCGTCATTTAACCAGATGCAGGTGCAGCACAACATCGAGCTGACCTTTGCCGAAGGGGTGCGCGCGCTGATGCGTCAGGACCCGGACATCATCATGGTCGGCGAGATCCGTGATCAGGACACCGCCGACATGGCGATTCAGGCGGCGCTGACCGGGCACCTGGTGCTGTCCACCCTGCACACCAACGACGCGCCGAGTTCGCTGACCCGCCTGCATGACCTGGGGGTGCAGCCGTTTTTGACCGCCGCCACCATCCTGGGGGTGATGGCGCAGCGGCTGGTGCGCACCCTGTGCCCCAGTTGCAAGGCCCCCGGCACGGTGGATGCCGACGGCTGGCAGCAGCTCACCGCCCCGTGGAAAAGCCAGCGCCCTGAAACCGTCTACCGGCCTGTGGGCTGCGAGCTGTGCCGGGGCACCGGCTATCGGGGTCGGGTGGGACTGTACGAAATCATGGTGCTGTCCACCGCCATGAAGCGGCTGGTCGGCGAAGGGGCCAACCTGACCCAGATCCGCCAGCAGGCCTATCAGGAAGGGCTGCTGCCGCTGCGGCTGGCGGGTGCCCGCAAGATTGCCGAAGGGGTGACCACGCTGGAGGAGGTGATGCGGGTGGTGCCGCTGCATTGAGTCGGGGCCGCGCAAGCGCCCCGGAGAGCCGCACCAGACTTCAGGCCGGCGCAACTGACGCCAGGAGAAAAAATTTTGAAAAATAAGCCCCTGGTCTTGTGGGGTCCGGCGCTGGGCGGCCAGATCTATCCTGAGGCCAGTCCTGCCTGGCCACCGGAAACACAGGGCAAATGGTGTTCATCAATCGGTCAGGGTGTTGTTCATTTGATTTTTTGACTGTGGATTGATTGAGATGTACTCCACGACAGCATCTGGAATCTCGTCCAAAAAATAATGGTTTTTTCTTGAATACCATTTTTCACCTGGAAAGCATTCGGCTAACTCAGACTTGATCGATTCAATGTCACCTTTTAGGGCAATAGGGACGCATAGGCGTGTAATGCGATAATAAACCTTCAAACTCCTGAATTCGACAGGCAAGTCTCCGTTGACGATTTCTCTTTTATAATCATCTGCCATAAAGGGAATGACAACGCCCTTCCTTAGGTAAATGAAGGTGGTGCACTGCCATTCTCTAGTCGTACGACCGTTCCCCCCCCCCCAGCCACCTGCAAAGATCAAATCGCGCTCATAGTCTACAATGACTGCAATCGGTGGGGTGATGTAGGGGGCTAACTCACCCCGTTCAAACATGGGCATCGCGCGCCAGTTGAAACGGTCGATGATGGCTTGGCTGGGAGGGAATTCATATACAAATGACATACGGTTCACAATATGACGTTGATGGAGATGCGCTTAGATTAGCATGGCCAATCCTCAGGCTGAATCTCAGCACTCCCCAGTGCGCGCCCGTCAGGCCGACACGCCACAGTCAGCCAGGCAGACCGTAGGGTTCATGCCTCAGGGGCCAGGTGCATCCGGCATCCCAATCCGGATTCGCAGGCAAAAAGCAGAAAAATTGTGGTGGCCGGGCAGGTTTCTGGCGTGTTTTTGTGTGTATTCTGTGAAAGTATCCCCGAGAGGCCTGTTTTGGCAAGGAGCGCCCCTATGAGCCGTCGTGATGGTTCCCGTGTTGTCCTGAGACCTTTGAGTGCCGCACAGGCCATCAGTCTGGCGGCCCTGACCCTGTTGCTGCAGGCCTGCGGCCCGGCGGATCAGGCCAACCCTACGGCGTCAGTGCCCCCCGCCCAGCAAAAAATCCACGCGGATACAGCCACCGACCAGACCACCCGCATCAATGCAGCACTCAGCAGCGGCAATGCCCAGACCCTGCTGCCCGAAGACCGTGATGTGCTGCTGCAAAAGGCGCTGGGCTGGGCCAGCGTGACCCAGCGCAGCCAGCAAATGCGGGTGCGGGCGATTCTGGGGCTGGATGGCCGCGCCGGTGATCCGGCCCCAGACAGCAGCCTCACCTTTGTGGGCGGGGAAAGCATCGACATCAATATCCTGCACATGCAATTGGCCACACCGCTGCTGGTGTCCAACACCGGCAAGAATCTGGCTTCACTGGGCATGCTCGGCAAGGGGCGCAGCCTGGCCTATGGCACCAACATCCTGGCCAAATTCAACAAGGGCCAGCAACTGCAGCACCTGCCGCTGTTTCGCCGTGCCCTGACCTGGCTGCTGACCGGGGATGCGCGGGGCACGCTGCCCGCCACACTGCGCTACAACGTCAATGGCTATTCGGCCCAGACCGTGCAGACCTACCTGACCCAGCAACTGCAGCGCCCCGGCACCGCCATCACCTGTGACATCTTTGACCCCGCCAACACCTGCTGGCAGGACATCGACCTGATGGTGATCGGGGGGGGCAACTACGACCCCGTGGTGGTGCAAAAACAACTGGCCACCTACATGGCCGCCGGCAAGGCCGTGCTGATCCTGCCCAGCTACTGGAATGATTCCGAGCGGGTGCGCCCGGTGCTCAGCGCACTGGGCATGGCCCCCGGTGGTTATCCGGGCAACTATTTCAGCAGCAGTACCGAACTGTCGATCACGGCGGACCGCACCCCGGCACAGACCCTGACCGCCATCGACCCGTGGCAGCCCATCGTGCAATCGCTGACCGCACTGGCGGCAACCTCGCTGCCGCAGCAGGATTTTGCCAATGACCGCAGCCTGCTGGCGGGCATCGACCGGATACACGAGCAGATGCGGCAAATGGCCGAATCGGGCACAGGGCCATTTCGCAGCGCCTACAGTGTGGTGGCGCGGGCGCTGGTGCTCTGGGCCGATCTGTGGCGGCCTGAGGTGGTGTACGGGCCCGCACTGAGCTGGAAAGGCAACAGTCAGGCGTTTTTGCGGGCGTATGCTTCGGATTCCTTTTTGGACTATGGCCGGCTGACGGTGATGCCGAACCCACAGGGCGCAGGCGATTACATGCCCAGGGCAGCCCTGGGCGTCGTGCCTTCCAGCAGTTTTGAAACCCTGAATGTCACATTGCCGCAGAGCAGTGGGGTGGTATCGGTGGGACGGATGGCCCTGCCGGGCCAGCCTGCGGTGCTGTGGGTCAGTGGCACCACCACACCCAGCCTGCGGTTACAGACCAGTTATCTGCGCACCGCAGGCACGCCGCTGAGTGACGCGGGCTACCTGCGCCCCCGTCGGCCCCAGTCGTTTTCCCTGCCGGTCAAGCCTGCGCAATACACCATCCTGAATTCGCCGTTTGGCGGGCCACTGTACCTGCGCTATGACGGGGCCACAGCCGGACAGGTGGTGCAACTGCGCCTCCGCGGGGTGAGCCGGTACGCCCATTTTGACTACACCCAGCCGATGACAGCCGCGGATGAAAGTGCCGCACTGGCCGCGCTACAGACCAACACGCTGGGCTGGAACACCATCAAGTTCAAGGGCGGAGAAATCCAGCAGACCCTGCCCATGGCCCAGAAAGCCATGGGCACGGCCACGCCCGCCGTGTATCTGGACCGCATCCGGCAGGTGATTTTTGACTCCAACCACATCGCCAACGGCTACAACAACCAGCCCCTTGGGGCCACAGCAGCGGCTGCCTGTAGCCGACTGGGCTGGGACTGTACCGGCAGCCTGCATCAGCCGCCGTCGGTGCAGCATTTTGTGGGCTGGATCGCCACCTGCGGCTGGCTGTGCTCGGGCAATCCCACCGATGCCTTCACCGGGGTGGATGTGGGCTGGGGCTGGGCGCATGAGCTGGGCCACAACACGGTGCAGCGGGTGCTGTCGATGACCTTCAACAGCAGCGACACCGGGCAGAAAATCGGCTGCGCGGTGGAGTGCGACAACAATATCCTGGCCGGCCTGACCATGATGCGCAAATACGCCCTGTACGGCGAAGACACCAATGGCGGCAATTTTGACTCGCAGACCCTGTATCAGCAGTTGGCGGCCAGCCGGGCCACCGGCCTGAGCGGGGAAGCGCTGCGCCGGGATCTGGAAAAACGCCTGTGGAGCGGTGGTGGCTATGACAACCCCAATGCCAAACAGGCGGTACATGTCCAGCTGGCCTATCTCTACAGCCGCCTGAATCTGGGGCAGGCCCGCCCTGACCTGAACAGCACGCTGGCGTTTATCCGCCTGCTCAACATCGGCAACCGCGTGTTCAACCAGATCAGCAGCGCCGACTGGACCCGCCGCAGTGCCGAAGTGGGCCTGAGCGCCTTTGCCAGCAAAGACGCCGTCACCACGCCGGATCTGGTGTATGCCCTGTCCAGCAAGATCCTGCAGCAGGATCTGGCTGCCGTGTTTGAGCTGTATGGACTGCCGGTGTCCAGTGCCGCACGTCAATCCGTGGCGGCCCTGGGGCTGCCCGTGGCCGGGCTGCGGTTCTATGCCCAGGCCAGGGGCCGCGCCAACCACCCCAATGAAGGCCAGTGGCTCAGCCTTCCGGCCAGTGGCGTGCTTGCCGCGTATCCGTACTGATCCTGACGGGCCGACGGCGCTTCGGCGCGGGTCAGGGCCCACCCACCGGCCCCAGTCGTTATACTGGGGCTTTTGGTTGGTCAGGAAAAACACGGTGAGTAGTTCCGGGATGCCCGTCGGCGGTACAAAGGGGACGAAACAGGTCCAGGTGGCCGTGGGCCTGATTGAGCGCAGCGGCGCTCAGGGGCGTGAGATGCTGCTGGCGTGGCGCGAGGCCAGCCTGCATCAGGGCAATCGCCACGAGTTCCCCGGTGGCAAGGTGGAAGCCGGTGAAAGCCCACGGCAGGCGCTGCTGCGTGAGCTGCACGAAGAGCTGGGCATCCGCGTGACGGCCGCACAGGCGCTGCGCGAGATCGAACACCACTATCCGGAAAAAACCGTCTGCCTGTCGGTGTTCCGCGTCACCGCCTGGCAGGGCGAGCCGGTGGGGCAGCAGGGGCAGGCCCTGTGCTGGGTGCCGGTAGGGCAATTGTCGCAGTATCGTTTGCCCGACGCCAATGCGCCGATGGTGCGGCTGGCGCAGTTGCCGGCGTGCTATGCCATCAGTCCCGTGGGGGAGGTCTGTGGCGCGGCAGTGCCAAAGCCTGCATGGCCCCTGCAGGGCTGGCTGTATGTGCGGCAGCCGCATATGCAGGCACAGGCGCAGTGGCAGTGGGCACAGGCGCTGCACGAACAGCGGCCAGATCTGCACCTGGTGGTGTCCTGGCCAGCGGCGGCGTCTGCGGCGAAACAGCCATGGCCCACATGGCTGTGCGGCATCCAGTTGCGCCATGCCGAACTGGGGCAGGTCAGCGCGGCCCAGGTGGCGGCGTGGCAGGCACAGGGGCGGGTGGTGCTGGCCGCCTGTCATGACCGTGCCTCGCTGCAACAGGCGGAACGGCTCGGGGTGGATGCGGTGACGCTGGGGCCGGTGCAGGCAACGCCGACCCACCCCGGACAGCCGGGGCTGGGCTGGGCCACCTTTGCTGCATGGGTGGCAGAAGCCCGCCTGCCGGTGTATGCGCTGGGTGGCGTGGGACCGCAGGACTTGTCCAGGGCCCAACAGGCGGGTGCCTATGGGGTGGCCGGCATCCGGGCATTTGCTGTGGCCCCGGAGCAGACTGCAGCAGGCACGCTGCCCTAGGGCAACTGCGCCATCTGGCGCTGGGCTTCTGCGGTTTTGTGGGCATCCTGCTGTTGCTGGGCCGCCAGCAGCACCAGTTGCCAGAAGGCTTTTTGCTGGGCTGGGCTGCGCGCATACAGCAGGCCCCGCCGGGCGGCGGTCTCGGCCAGATCCGGCTGTTGGCGCCGCAAAAACAGCTCCGACAGATAGGCATACAGGGCCGGATTTTCCGGGGCCATTCGCTGCAGTTGCCGCAGGGTCTGCTCTGCGGTGTCCAGCTGGCCCGCCTGCAACTGGGCTTTGGCTTGGCCGATCAGCTGCTGGACAGCCGGGACGTTTTGCCCATCCAGTGGGGCGGCGGCGCGCGGCTGCAGCACCGCAGGCAGGCGCAGGATGCGCCGCGGGGGTGGCACGGTGGGGAGACGTTCATGCTGCGGTCGCTGCTCCGGCTGCGCCTGCGGGAGCACAGGGGGCGGCACGGGGGCTGTGGCGGCAGGGGGAAGGGAACCGGCACCGGGCGGGGACACTGGTGCCGTCTGGCAGCCGGCCAGCAGGGCCAGCGGCAGGATCAGGGCAGAACGCCAGCCGGGCTGCAGGGGAATGGACATGGTCAGGGTTCTCTGGTGGTTTCCCGGTGGATGGCTCCCGGCACCACAGGCGGCACCGGACCGTTATTGGGGGTTGGCAGAATCGTACCAGCTGTAGTCCGGGCCCCGGTCCGACGCTGGCGGACTCAGGGGGTTGCGGGAGGGGCTGGTCTCCCGTGAGCCCCCTGACCACACCCGGTTGGGGCTGCTGCTGGCGGTGCCGATGCCCTGCGACACGGCTGGATCGGGAGCATACAGGTCGTCGGGTGGCAGTTCTGTATCACCATAGTTGGTCGATGGTTGCACCGGCTGTGAGTAGCGGTCATAGGCGCAGGCGCTGTAGTCCGTGGGCAGGTGATCGGCCAGCACCGGCACCAGCAGGGCAGATGGGCAGCCTTCCGCGGTGATGCGGCCCGTCTGGCCATCCAGCCATTGCCACTGGATGTTGCTGGGCTGTGGCAGGCTCACCGGCTGCTGGGGAATCTGTTTCATGACCGCCGTCCACACCGGCAGGGCCCCACTGCCGCCGGACAGGCCGATGGGCCGGTTGTCATCATGGCCCAGCCACACCACGGCCACGTGGTTGCCGCTGTACCCGGCAAACCAGGCATCGCGCAGGTCATTGGTGGTGCCGGTCTTGCCCGCCAGCCCCAGCTCGGGCGAAAAACTCGACAGCAGGGCCTTGGCCGTGCCCTGTTTCACCACCTGCTGCAGGGCAAAGTTGATCTGGTAGGCTTCGGCGGGGTCAATGCGCTGGCGCATGGCAAAGCCCGCCCGCTGCAGCGCCCGGCCCTGACTGTCCACCACGCTGCGGATGGCGGTGGTGGGGTAGTCGGCCCCGCCGGCCGCAAAGGTCTGGTACATGCCCAGAATCTCCAGCGGGCTGAGGTTGGCGGCCCCAAGCAGGACAGATGGGTAGGTGGGCAGTTCGCTCTGGATGCCCAGCTGGCGCAGGGTGTTGGTGACCTGGGGAATGCCCAGCTCCCAGCCCAGCCGCACCGTGGCCTGATTGAAGGAATTGGCCAAGGCCGCATACAGCGGCACGGTGCCATGGCTGCGCAGGTCATAATTTTTTGGGGTCCAGTTTTTCATGCCCATGCCGCTGATGGTGATCGGCTCATCGCTGAGCGGGGACACCAGCGAGTAGCGGCCACCGCGCAGGGCAGTCAGGTAGACAGCAGGCTTGAACAGCGAACCGACCTGACGGCGGGCATCCAGCACCCGGTTGAAGCCGGTGAAAAACCCGTGACCACCCACCACGGCCTCCAGTTCGCCATTGTGGGGATTGGCCACCACCAGTGCACCCTGCAGCCCATTGAGGCGCTTGGGATTGCTTTTTTCCAGCCGGGTGATGGCGGCATCAAAAGCAGCCTGGGCAGCCTGCTGGGTGGTGGGGTTCAGGCTGCTGAAAATACGCAGGCCCGCAGTGCGCAGGTCGCTGTCCTGATACTGCTGGCTGAGCTGGCGGCGCACCACATCGAGAAAATCCGGAAACAGGCTCTGGCCCACGGTGGGTTTTTTCAGGATGCCCAGCGGCTTTTGCCGGGCCTGTTCATAGTCCGCCGTGCTGATCATGCCCTGCACCAGCATGTTGTTCAGCACGGTGTTGCGGCGTTTGAGCGCCAGGTCCGGATTGCGCCAGGGGTTGTACTGGCTGGGCCCCTTGACCAGACCGACCAGCAGGGCCGACTGGGCCAGATCCAGCTCACGCAGCGGCTGGCCAAAATAAAACTGCGAGGCCAGGCCAAAGCCATTGATGGAGCGGTTGCCATTCTGGCCGAGGTTGATTTCATTCAGGTAGGTTTCGAGGATTTCGGCCTTGCTGTAGTGCAGTTCCAGCAGCACCGCCATCAGGGCTTCATTGGCCTTGCGCCGCAGGGTGCGCTCCGGGGTCAGGTAAAAATTTTTCACCAGCTGCTGGGTCAGGGTCGAGCCGCCCTGACGTGCCCCGCCGGTGGCGTTGCGCAGCATGGCCCGGGCCAGGCCGCGCACCGAGATGCCATGGTGGCTGTAGAACTGCCGGTCTTCGGTGGCAATCAGCGCTTCAATCAGCGGCTTGGGCACGTCCTTGAGCTGGATCAGCACGCGGTCTTCATTGTGGCGTGGATAAATCCCGCCGATCAGAATCGGTTCCAGCAGGGCCGTGCCGCTGCCATCGGGGTGGGTGCTCTGGATGTCGGTGATGCCCTGCGGACCGAATTGCTCGCGCAGCACCTGCTCCGGGTCCTGATGGTCCCCAAAATCAAAGCCCCGGGTGTGAATGTACACATAGCCCTGCTGTGTGTTCCAGCTGCCGGGCAGGTCATGACTGCCGTTGCGGTAGTTGAGCAGGCGCAGTTCGCGTTCCAGCTGGGCCGGGGTCAGTGGGGCACCCTGATACAGCTCCAGCGGCCGGGCGTAGACCTTGGCGGGGATTTCCCAGCGCTTGCCCTCGAATTTCTGGGTGACGGTGCGGTCCAGGCTGTACACATACAGTGCCGACAGAATCAGACAGGCGATCAGCAGCAACAGGGTGATCAGGCCAAGCAGCATCAGCCCACGCTGGGCAGACGGCAATGAAGAACGGGAATCGACCACAGCAGTCCGGGTTCAGGTCAGGGGATAAGCCAGTGATTTAGACAAATTTTGCGGTGAATTACCATGGATAACTCGTGCTTTTTTGGTGAAATGCCCAGAGGCAACAGGGCCCCTGGGAGATGGGTCCGGTTCAGGAGAAGGTGCAGCTGAGCATCGGATTGGCCAGCGCATCCGGCGAAGTCTCGGTGGAGTCTCCGGCGCTGGCGGTCAGGATCTGGGTGCTCAGGGTCTGGATCTGCACAAAGGTGGGTACCGGTGTGCGCGGTGTGCCGACGTTCAGGATGTACTGGCTGGACTGGGCGTCCGGGCGCTTCAGGCTGTCGAGGATTTCGCGGTTCAGCGAGGTCTGTAGCCGGGTGCTGCCCTGGGACAGGGTGACCTGTCCGGTTTCGGTGATGTGCAGGGTGCAGCCTGCCGGATTGGTGTAGGTGCCGGCCAGGGCGTCCAGCCGAACCGGGGGGGTGCCGGGATTAGTCAGGCCAATCGCCTGCTTGAACACGGTGGTGCCCGGCAGTCCAAAGGCCGGGGTATAGTTGCCCGCCCCCGCGGCGTGAAAATCATAGCCCTGCATCAGCACCACCGGGTCACTCGAAGGCTGGCTCAGGTTGGCAAAACTGAACTGCTGCAGGTAGCTGGCTGCGGCAGGATTGAGCCTGGGCAGCAAAAAGGCCTGCACCGCCTGACCCAGCGCCACATGGTAGGCATTGCGGGCCGGGTACTGGAGGCTGCTCAGCGCCGCGTAGCTGTTCTGTGTGGCATCGGTGTTTTCCGGGGCAGCACTGCCGAGCACCGACCGGCTCAGCAGCCGCTTGAAGGGCCCGCTGTCACCCTGACCGGCCAGGGCGCGGCCATCAAGATCGCCATCGCTGAAGTCCGCCTGCACCGCTGCAGCATAGTCCATCCACGGGTGGGCCAGTGGACCCACCCGCTGCTGGGCGAGCAGGATGTGTCCCAGGGACATGGCGGTGTTCATCAGGCTCTGGGCGTAGTTGGCGGCACCATTGAGGCCGAGGTTGATCTGGGCCAGGCTACCGGACTGGCTGAGCAGGACGCTGGGGTCATTGGCACGCACCTGAAAGACCGTCAGGGCTTCATTCTGGGCCACCTGCAGGCTGCCCAGATCCAGCGCCTTCAGGCTGGCCAGGCTGCTGTCCGGGGCACCAATCCGGGCCAGTGCACGCTGGAAGGCCAGTTCACTGAACGGCGTCACGGTCACATCCAGACCCGTGCCCATGTTGGACACCTGCGGCACCAGCACCACGGCATGAAGGGTGGTGGTCAGCGGCAGCATCTGGTCGGCAATGGGATCATAGTAGCGCGACTGAGGACCATTGGGGACCATCTCCACCAGCAGGGTGCGCTGGGTGTTTTTGATGGGGCCATTCAGGTCCAGCGCAAAATCGGCCTGATGTCCGGCACTGAGGTTCGCACTGCCGAGTTTTTCGCCATTGGCCATGCTGTAGTAATGAAAGGTCACGTCTTCAACCCGCACCGGGGAGAAGGTGCGCACAGTGCGCAGAATGCTGGGGTCGTTTTCAGTATAACCCGGTACACGGTCGGTTGGTTTGCTTTCCCCACACCCCGTCAATGCGGCCAGCGCCAGCCCAATGATGGCCAGGCCACGACCTGCACGGTACAGGTCGGGCTGCGCCGCAAAATCCCTTGACATGTCCAGACTCCGTGGAAATGTTTCTCATCTTGTTCCTGTCCGTACTCTACGTGCAAATCCGGGCCGCGTCTATGCCATTTGATGGTTTTGTCCACCGGGGCTTCCTGTCATACTACGGCACTTTGGGCACACCGGTCCGGCATCGGTCCGGGGTGAGCCGCAGGCCAGCAGAGGAGAACAGTCTTGATTTCGGTCGGTATTGTCGGTGGCACAGGCTACACAGGGGTTGAACTGGTGCGGCTGCTGCTGCGCCATCCGCAGGTCCGGATCAAGGCCCTGACCTCCCGCACCGAAGCAGGCCGGCGGGTGGATGACCTGTTTCCCAGCCTGCGTGGCCAGACCGATCTGTGTTTCAGTGACACGGGTCCGGACGCGCTGGAAGGCTGTGATGTGGTGTTTTTTGCCACCCCGCATGGTGTGGCCATGAAACAGGCCCCGGCGCTGATGGCGCAGGGCAGCAAGCTGATTGATCTGGCAGCGGATTTTCGCCTGCAGGATCTGGCGGCCTTTGAAAAATGGTACGGCATGCCGCACAGCTGCCCGGACCTGCTGCGCGAATCGGTGTATGGCCTGCCCGAGGTCCACCGCGAAAAAATCCGCCAGGCCCGCATCATCGGCAATCCCGGCTGCTATCCGACCACGGTGCAGCTTGGACTGTTGCCGCTGCTGGAATCGGCCACCGACCTGATCGACCCGGCCAGCCTGATCGTCGATGCCAAATCCGGTGTGTCGGGTGCCGGGCGCAAAGCCGAAACCAGCCTGCTGTTCAGCGAGAGCGCCGACAGCTTCAAGGCCTATGGGGTCAGTGGCCACCGTCACCACCCCGAAATCGTCCAGGGCCTCGGGGTGATCAACCCGGCCATGGCCGACGCCTTGTCCGAACTGACCTTTGTGCCGCATTTGGTGCCGATGATCCGGGGCATGTTCTCCACCCTGTATGTGCGCCTGACGGCGGCTGGGCAGGCTGCGGACCTGCAGGCCCTGTACGAACAGCGCTTTGCGGGAGAACCCTTTGTGGATGTGATGCCGGCTCGTGCCCTGCCCGAAACCCGCTCGGTGCGCGGCTCCAACCTGCTGCGCATCGCCCTGCACCGGCCCCAGCCGGACCTGCTGGTGGTGCTGGTGGTGCAGGACAATCTGGTCAAGGGCGCTGCCGGTCAGGCCGTACAGAACATGAACCTGATGTGTGGCCTGCCCGAAACCCTGGGGCTGGACCCCGTTCCCCTGATGCCCTGATGGATGTGAAACCCGACATGCAAACCTCCACACAGCCCCCATCGCCGCTGGCCAAGCGCCGCATCGGGGTACACCCCTACCTGCTGGCCCTGGCCGGGGTGGTGCTGGGCGGCGGCAGCGCCCTGCTGGGCTACTCGGTGGGCCATCAGCAGGGCATGACGGCGGTTGGGGCCAGCGCTGACCAGGTCGAAAAACTGCGCAAGACCCTGCAGACCCAGCAGGCTTCCATCGACACGCTTAGCCAGAGCATGACCGTGACCACCCAGGAGCGGGATCTGGCGGTGGAAAACAACCACCAGCTCACCAGCCAGCTGGCCACCCTCCCCGATGCCCAGCAACTGGCGCAGGCCCGACTGGAGGGTCTGATGGGCTGGGTGATCCGGCAGGGCGGCGCACCGCTGGACCTGCGCGAGGTGCAGATCCGGCCCTTGCCGGAGCAGGCGTTTGAGTACCGCGTGGACCTGATGGCCATGCCGGCCAGTGGTCGCCCGGTCAATGGCACGCTGTCCATTTACCTGATTGACGGCGACACCCTGCTGGAAGTGCCGGTGCAGCCCAGCCGGTTCAGCGTACAGGGATTCCTGCGGCTGACCGGGCGCTGGACCATGCCCAAGGGCGTGACGCCCCAGTTCATTGAGGTCCGCGTGCAGGGCGGGGCTGTGCCGGTGGTGCGCCGCTATGCCTGGGAGCAGGGTGCAGTGCTGACTGACCTGCCGGCCACACTGGCCGATGTGCCGCCGCCACCCACTGACCCGGCCAGTCAACCCGCCAGTCCGGCGGGCCAGCCAGCCAAAACCACCGCCGCGCCGGGTCCACGTCCCTCTTCAGTCCCGCCGTCCACAAAGGTGCAGATGCATGAGCAGCCTCCGGTTCCCTGATTTTCTCCAGCCCCTGTCCCCGGAGAGTCCACCCTGGACCCTGCAGGCCATGGGCTGGCAGGATGCCCAGGGGCAGCGCCTGCAGCCGGTGCCTGCCGACCGCGACTGGCACCTGTCGCAGCCCCGGGAGGGGGACAGCGACGCCGGGGACGTGGATGTGCTGGTGGCACCGCCGCAACTGCAGCCGCCGCCACTTTATCTGGTGGTCTTGTTTAACGACGACTACACCCCCATGGAGTTTGTAATCGAAGTGCTACAGCGCTACTTTGGACATGATCTTGACCGGGCGACCGAGGTAATGCTAACAGTGCATTATCGGGGCAAAGGGATTGCCGGGATTTACCCGCGAGACATTGCCGAAACCAAGGCTCAACAGGTCAACCACCATGCCCGGTCACAGGGGCATCCGCTGTTGTGCCAGATCGAGCCGCAACCGCAATGAGGTCTCTATGCTCAGTCGCCAATTGGAAGTATCGCTGCGTCTGGCTGTCACGACGGCCAGACAGAAACACCATGAATTCCTGACCGTCGAACACCTGCTGCTGTCGCTGCTGGAAAACGACAGCGCCGTCAATGCCCTGCGCGCCTGTGGGGCCGATGTCCCGCTGCTGCGCCGTGAGCTGACCGAATACATCGACACTCACACGCCGGTGCTGCCCGACAACCGCGAGCAGACCCCGCAGCCCACCGACAGCTTTGACCGCATCCTGCAGCGGGCGATTTTTCATGTGCAGTCCGGCGGCAACAACCGCTCAGTGGAAGGCGCCGATGTGCTGGTGGCCATGTACTCCGAGCGTGACAGCTTCGCCATTTACCTGCTGAAAAAACAGCAGATCAACCGCCTGGACCTGACCCAGTACCTGTCACACGGCATCCGCAAGGATGAAGAGCCGGGCGAGGGTGCCGCCAGCCAGGAACCCGACAGCGACGACGACAGCACCACGTCAGGCCGGCAGAGCCCGCTGGGGGCCTACACGGTGAACCTGAACGAGCAGGCCCGCGAAGGCCGCACCGATCCGCTGATTGGCCGCGAAAAGGAAATCGAGCGCACCGCACAGATCCTGTGCCGCCGCCGCAAGAACAACCCGCTGCTGGTCGGCGATCCTGGCGTGGGCAAGACCTCCATCGCCGAAGGGCTGGCGTGGCTGATCGTCAATGGCAAGGCCCCCGAGCCGCTGCTGCGTGCCACCGTGTACAGCCTCGACATCGGTTCGCTGGTGGCCGGGACCAAGTACCGGGGTGACTTTGAAAAACGCATCAAAAACCTGCTGAACGAGCTGAAAAAACAGCCGGATGCGATTTTGTTCATCGACGAAATCCACATGATCATCGGCGCGGGCACGTCGATGGGCAGCAGCATGGACGTGTCCAACCTGATCAAACCAGCGCTGGCCAACGGCAGCCTGCGCTGCATCGGTTCGACCACCTATCAGGAATACCGGCAGGTGTTTGAAAAGGACCACGCGCTGTCGCGGCGGTTCCAGAAAATCGACGTCAACGAGCCCTCGGTGGCCGACACCATTGCCATCCTGAAGGGCCTGAAAAGCCGTTTCGAGGAGTTCCATCAGGTCAGCTACACCGACGCGGCGCTGGCGGCTGCGGCAGAACTGTCGGCCAAGCACATCCAGGAGCGTTTCCTGCCGGACAAGGCCATTGATGTGGTGGACGAGGCCGGGGCCTACCAGCGCCTGCTGCCAGCCGAGCAGCGTCCGGACAGCATTGACGTGGACCAGATCGAAGCGATTGTGGCCAAGATCGCCCGTATTCCACCCAAGACCGTGTCGCGCGATGACAAGAGCGTCATGCAAAACCTGGAGCGCGACCTGAAGCGGGTGGTGTTTGGCCAGGATGAAGCCATTGAGGCGCTGGCGGCGGCCATCAAGCTGTCGCGTGCGGGCCTGAAGGCCCCGGAAAAACCCATCGGTTCGTTCCTGTTCGCCGGGCCGACCGGTGTGGGCAAAACCGAAGTCACCCGCCAGTTGGCACAGCTGATGGGCATGGAACTGATCCGCTTTGACATGTCCGAGTACATGGAGCGGCACACCGTGTCGCGGCTGATCGGGGCCCCGCCGGGTTATGTGGGCTTTGATCAGGGTGGGCTGCTCACCGATGCCGTGAACAAGCACCCGCACTGTGTGCTGTTGCTGGACGAGATCGAAAAGGCCCACCCGGATGTGTTCAACCTGCTGCTGCAGGTGATGGACCACGGTACCCTGACCGACAACAATGGCCGCAAGAGCGATTTTCGCCATGTGGTGCTGGTGATGACCACCAACATTGGCGCCGAGAGCATCAGCCGCGCCAGCATTGGTTTCACCCTGCAGGACCACAGCAGCGACAACAGTGACGCCATGAAACGGGCGTTTTCCCCGGAATTCCGCAACCGGCTGGATGCGGTGATCCAGTTCAAGGCGCTGCCCACTTCGGTGGTGGATTCGGTGGTGGACAAATTTCTCACCGAGCTGCAGGCGCAGCTGGATGACAAAAAAGTCGTGCTTGAAGTGGAGCCTGAGGCCCGCCTGTGGCTGGCCGAGCGTGGCTATGACCGCATGATGGGGGCGCGTCCGATGCAGCGGCTGATCCAGGATGAGCTGAAAAAACCGCTCGCCGAAAAAATCCTCTTTGGCGAGCTGGCCGAACACGGCGGCGTGGTGCACGTCAGTGTGGGCGAGGATGGCCGGCTGCGGCTGGAGGTCATGCAGGACCACAATGAGCCTGAGCCGGCCTGACCTGTCGGGGGCTCCTGCCAGCGCCAGTCCAGACTGGCGTTTTTTATGACTGCGGTGGCAGTGCCGTGGTTGTGCCCATTTTGCCGGTTGCGACCCCTGCAGCCGTGGCGTGATCCGTACCTGCACAGCTGCGCGGTGTGTGCGGCGCAGGCCGTCACCCGGCCTGAGCAGTTGCAGTCACTGGCCCAGTGGCTGCTGGCGCGGATCGCCCAGGTGACGCCGTGGTCGCTGCGCCGTGGCAGTACCCGGGTGCGGCTGCTGGACCCTGTCGCGTTTGAACAGCGTTTCGGCAACGGGGTGGCAGGACTGGCGCAGCAGTGGTGGCTGGACGGGCGGTTTGGGCGGCAGCACCAGCGGGCCGAGGTATTTTTGCAGTATGGCAGCCCAGCAGCACGGGCGCTGTGGGTGCTCGGCCACGAGCTGGGTCATGTGCTGGTGGCGCAGCAGGGGTGGACATTTGCCCACGCTGCCGACGAGGAGGGCTTTTGCCAGACGCTGGCCTGGGCATTGACGGCAGGTTCGGCCAACCCGCAGATGCCCGAGGTGCGCCAGCAGGAATGGCAGCGCGGCGACCCGGTGTATGGTGACGGGCTGCGGCAGGGGGTGCACGCTGTGCGGCAACAGGGCTGGATGGGCTACCTGCGGCAGCTTGGCTTGTGTCTGAGTATTTGATTTTTCTGGAAAAAACATGGTCACACTGAAGCAGCTCCAGCACTGGCGGCACCCCGCTCCGGTGCAGGGTACCTGTGAGCCGCGCTGGGCTGGGCTGCGCGAGGATTTTGCCCGGCTACAACCCCTGCAGCCCACTGGCGGCGCTGCGCTGGCGGTGTATCACCATGGCCAGCCAGTACTGGACCTGTGGGCCGGCTGGCAGCAGCCTGGCCAGCCCTGGCAGGCCGACACCCTGTCGATGAGCTACTCCACCGGCAAGGGCGTGCTGGCCACGCTGGTGCATCGGCTGGTCGATCAGCAGGTGCTGGACTATGACCGCCCCGTGGCGGTGTGGTGGCCTGAGTTTGGCCAGCAGGGCAAAGCCGCGCTGACGTTGCGGCACCTGCTCAGCCACAGTGCCGGGCTGTACGATGTGCGCCAGCTCACCCAGTCCGCAGCGCAGCTGCTCAACTGGCCGCTGATGCTGCAACTGTTTGAGCAGGCCGCGCCGCGGTTTGCCCCCGGCACGTCGGTCGCCTATCAGGCGCTGAGCCATGGCTATCTGCTGGGCGGACTGGTCGAAAAAGCCACCGGACAGCCGCTGGCGCAGGTGCTGCGCGAGCAGCTGACCCAGCCGCTGGGCCTCGACGGGCAGGCATTTTTTGGGGTGCCTGAAGCCCGGTTGCCACAGGTGGCGATCCCTTTTGAGCGCATGCCGCCGTCCAGTCAGTCCCCAGCCCCTGCGGCACCGGGCACTGCTTCCAGTGCCAGCCCGTCCCGTCCACGGTCTGTGGGTGAGCGGTTGCTGCAGTGGTCCGGGCAGGATCTGGCCGATGCCGAGGATGCCCTGCGGCCCCGGGCCATGGGCAGGGTGAACTGGTTTGGCCCCCGTGCGCTGCAGGCCTGTATGCCGTCCATGAATGGCGTGTTCACGGCGCGGGCGCTGGCACGGCATTATGCGCTGCTGGCCGGGGGCGGGGCGCTGGACGGGCAGCGCTGGCTGTCAGCGGCGACCTTTGCCGCCCTGTCCAGCGTGCAGAACCGCCAGCGTGACCGGGTCATGCCGCTGCCGATGCACTGGCGGCTGGGCTATCACCGCATCATGGCGCTGGGGGCGGGGCAGGGGTTTGGACACATCGGCTACAATGGCTCCGGGGCATGGTGTGATCCGGCGCGTGGGCTGGCGTTTGCCTATGTGCAGACCTATCCCAGTGCCGGGCTGACCGGCGATCCCCGGCTGTGGTGGCTGAGTCAGCGGGCCCTGTGGCTGGCTGACCGGGCCTGATGGAGGGGGCGATGGGGCCCGCAAGCGGGTTTTTGACTGAAAAAATCGCTGTACCGGGCGCTGCGTCTGGCAGATCTTTAAAAAAACGTCCGCTGGCCCGAAGCCTTCTGGGTGAATTTTCAGGATTTTCTGAGCTGATGTTTCCGGAGCTGCCCGGTGTTTTTGCAGCCCTGTAGCGGCGTCTGGACCGTTTCGGACTGAAAAACACTTGGGCCGTCTCCCGGCTTTGGCTATGCTTGGGCCAGACTGACAGGATCACCGCATGTACCAGGTTCTCGCCCGCAAATACCGCCCGAAGAATTTTGCCGAACTGGTGGGCCAGACCCACGTGTCGCGCGCGCTGGGCAGTGCGCTGGCGCGCGGTCGGCTGCACCATGCCTATCTGTTCACCGGCACCCGTGGCGTGGGCAAGACCACCATTGCGCGGATCCTGTCCAAATGCCTGAACTGCGAAACCGGCATCACCGCCACCCCGTGCGGGGTGTGCAGCACCTGCCGCAGCATTGATGAAGGCCGCTTCATTGACCTGATCGAGATTGACGCCGCGTCACGCACCAAGGTCGAGGACACCCGTGAGCTGCTCGACAATGTGCCGTATGCCCCGACGCAGGGCCGCTACAAGGTTTACCTGATCGACGAAGTGCACATGCTGTCCACGCACAGCTTCAATGCCCTGCTGAAGACCCTGGAAGAACCGCCGGAGCATGTGAAATTTTTGCTGGCCACCACCGACCCGCAAAAGCTCCCCGTCACCATCCTGTCACGCTGCCTGCAATTCACCCTGCGTCCACTGCCGCGTCAGGAGATTCATGACCACCTGCAGCGGGTGCTGGATCAGGAAAACATTGCCGTCGATGAGGCCGCGCTGTGGGCGCTGGCCGAGGCCGCGCAAGGCTCGCTGCGCGATGCGCTGTCCCTGACCGACCAGGCGATTGCCTACGGGCAGGGGCAGGTGCAGGGCGGGGATGTGGAGGAGATGCTGGGCTTGATTGGCAAGGGGCAGGTGGCGGCGCTGCTGCAGGCCATCCATGCCAACCAGACCACAGCCCTGCGCCAGCTGCTCACCCAATTGGGCCAGCAGGCCATCGACCCGGGGGCGGTGCTGGACCAGTTGATCAGCCTGCTGCACCAGATTGCGGTGCACCAGTTGCTGCCCGCAGCGCAGGAGGGGCTGCCTCCGGGAGAGCGGGCACAGCTCGACCAACTGGCAGCGCAGATCAACGCGCAGGATGTGCAGCTGTATTACCAGATTGCCATTCAGGGCCGCGCCGATCTGGCACTGGCCAGCCACCCGCAACAGGGCTTTGAAATGTGCGTGCTGCGCCTGCTGGCGTTCCGGCCTTTGTCAGCCGGGGAGTTTTTGCCGGAAAACGACCCCGCCGCCGTGCAAAAAAAAAATCCTGAGCTGACCGCACCGCAGGTCGCGTACGCTCTGCCTGAGCCTGAGCCTGAGCCTGAGCCTGAGCCTGAGCCTGAGCCTGAGCCTGAGCCTGAGCCTGAGCCTGAGCCTGAGCCTGAGCCTGAGCCTGAGCCTGAGCCTGAGCCTGAGCCTGAGCCT
>JBPOIS010000044.1:0-6949 GCA_052034295.1 Pseudomonadota bacterium | reverse complement strand
GGTGGTGGTGGTCAGCAGTCTGGCTGCACAGCAGGGGCTGGCACAGCTGGGCACGGGGCCTGCGGGTCGGCAATGGCTGGCGGTGGGTGCGGTGACGGCCCGGTCCCTGCAGGCGGCTGGACTGCAGCCCGGCGTGCCGGCGCAGGAAACCAGTGAGGGCCTGCTGGCCCTGCCCGTCCTGCAGCAGGCTGAGCGGGTGTGGCTCTGGCGGGGACTGGGTGGACGTGAGCTGCTGGCACAGACTGCGCTGGCCCGGGGGCAGCAGCTGGTGGCGGTGGACCTGTATCAGCGCCAGCCCCATCCGGACCGGGCGCAGACCTGGCAGGATATTTTGCAGCAGCAGGGTTTTCCCCAGGGGGTGTTGCTCACCAGTGGTCTGGGGGCCCAGCTGTGGCAGCAGCTGGCTGGACCGCGCTGGGCAGAGCCACTGCTGTGGGTGGTGGGAGAGCGGATCTGGCGGCAGCTGCAGGCGCAGTCTCCGTCCGGCAGCCTGCGCGGTGCGCCCCTGCATGACCTACAGCCGGCCACAGTGCTGGCGGCGTTGGCTGTTGCTCAGATCGATGGGGTGCAGACATGAGCAAATCCATGGCTGGCCTGCTGGGGATCCCGGTGTTGCTGACGCTGCTCGGCGGTGGCTGGCTGTATGGCCAGCTGCTGCAGGTGCGTCAGCAGCTGGCGCTGGAGCAGGGCCATCACCAGCAGCAGCTGGCCGAGCTCAATGACCGTCTGGTGGCCCTGTCCCGCCAGCAGGCCGCGGAGCCTGCCGTAGCTCAGGATGTCCTGCCCCGTGCGCTGGATTACCAGCTGGACCAGCAGGTGCTGGCCACCCGGCTGGCGCTGGTCCAGCAGGCCATCAATCAAAAACAGTTCAGCTATGCTGACCAGCTGATGGCCCTGCAGCAGCAGCAGCTGGCGGCGCCCCAGACCACGGTGGCCCCGGAAACCCTGCGTCAGCTGCTGCTGCCCCTGCTGGCCCGTGACCGTCAGCGCCTGCAACAGTGGGTGATCCAGAAAAACAGCCACGACCTGCTGCTGGACAACCGGCTGGCCCAGCTGCAGCAGCGACTGGACCTGCTGGCCCGGCAGACCCCCCGGCTGGCGTCGCCACCTTCTGAAGACGGGGTGTGGAGCCGCCTGCGCGGGCTGGTGCAGATCGAGCCTGCCAACCCACAGGCCAGCCAGCGCATGGCCCTGCGTGCGCTGTCCTGCCGTGAGGCGGCCCTGACCCTGGGGCTGGTCCGTCAGGCTGTGGCCACGGATCCAGAGCGCCTGGCGGTGCTGATGGGCGAGGCAGACCGGCAATTGGCCGCGTTGCCTGAACCGGCTGCACAGGCCGTGCGCGCCCAGCTCCGCGCACTGTCCAGTCTGCCGCCTCCGGTGTGGGGTGGTCTGGACAGTGCCCGTTTCCTGCAGGGAGACCGCTAGCATGCTGCGCCTGCTGGCCGTGCTGGTGCTGGTGGTCCTGCTGGGGGTGCTGGGGGCATTGGTCCTGTGGCAGGTGCTGCAGGATGCGGGGTATGTGCTGGTGGTGTGGCAGGGCTGGCAGATGCAGACCAGTGTGGTGGTGCTGGCCATGCTGGTGTTGTCCTTTGCGGTGGCCTCGGTGCTGGGACTGCTGGCCCTGAGCACCCTGAGCAGCCTGCCGGCACGGGTGCGCCAGTTGTGGCATGCGCGGCGCCATCGGCAGGCGCTGCAACACGCTGAGCATCTGGCGGGCTACTGGCTGCTGGATCAGCCCCGGCTGGGCAGCGATGATCTGGCGGCACTGCGGCAGCTGCGGCCCGATCAGCCGGTCTGGACCTTGCTGCACGCGCAGCTGCAGGGGCTGCACCCCAGTGAAAAAATGGCCCTGCCAGAAGAGCTGGTGCTGCTGCTGCGCTGTGATGAAGCCCTGGCCGCCGCCAACCGCAGCGAAGCGGCTGGTCTGTTGCAGGTGTTGCTGCACCAGCCTCCGGGGCCGCTGGCGGCCGCCCTGCAGCCCGCCTACCACGCTGCCCTGACGGTGCGCTGGGTGCAGTACGCCCGGCTGGCGCCCTGGGCAGCCCTGTCCCTGTCCCCACCCGATCCACTCAATGAGGCCCAGTGGCGGGACTGGCTGCAGGTGCTGGGCCAGCAGGGGTGGGAGGATCCCGCACAGGGACAGGCGCTGCTGGCACAACTGGACCAGCAGCCTGTGGCGCAGCAGCACCGGCTGGCTGCTGGCTGGCTGCAGGTGCTGGTGTATTGGCCAGAGGGGCAGGCACGGGGCTGGCCACTGGCGCTGAGTGCCCTGCAGCATCGTCTGGATCTGGAGGTGTTGCGCGGCTGGGTGGCGCTCTGGCCGGTGTGGGCCCAGCCGCAGGGGGTGCTGCCCGAGGCGGCCAGTCTGCTGGACAGCCTGATCGAGCGTTACCCCGGCCAGCCCCTGCTCCACCTCGCCCAGGTGCATCTGGCCCTGCTGCAGGGGGAGCCTGCACAGGCCCGGCAGCTGGCGCAGGTCTGGCCCACGCCCTGGCTGCTGGATCGCTTATACTGGCTGGAACAGGCCATGGCCCGGCAGGTGTCTGCGGGCGGGCTGCTGCGCTTTATTTATGATGAAAATACAGGAGCTGGCCCATGAGCAACCGTCAGGCAAAAGTGTTTCGCGATTGTCCCGTTGAGTTTGTCCAGGAGGTGGCCTGGGGCGACATGGATGCCTTTGGCCACGTCAACAACGTGCTGTATTACCGCTATATCGAGAGTGCCCGGCTGGCTTATCTGATGAAAATCAAAGCCTTCGATGGGGGGCTGGCCAGTGTGGTGGCGGCGAACAGCTGCCGCTACCTGCGACCGCTGTTTTATCCTGACCAGCTGCGCATCGGCGTGCAGGTGGTGGAGCTGCGCAATTCGGGCTTTCGCATGACCTATCAGCTGCACAGCACCCAGCAGGATCAGCTGGTGGCCACGGCGGAGGCCATCGTGGTGATGACCGATGCCGAAACCGGGGAAAAAGCCGCCCTGCCGGCTGAGCTGCGCCAGCGCATCATGGCGCTGGAGGCCAGTGTGGGCCATGAGCTGGAGTCGGCCGAGCCGGAAAAACTCAGCCTGGGCGACCTGCGTCGTGCCATCAAGGACAACCTCGAACACATCGTGCCCAAGATCGTCAAATGAGCGTTCCCGGTGCGGTCAGGGCTGCGGGTGAAAGGCCGTCTGCTGCAGCATTTTTTCCGGCAGGCTGATGAACAGCTTGACCCGCATCATCAATTCGCGAAACACCTGATGAAACAGCGCCTGGGGGTCACCGGATGCGGCGCTGGCCGGGTCGGCAAAATGCCAGTGCGCGCTGACCGGCTGGCCGGGCCACTCGGGGGCCACATCGTTTTGCACCGCGTCACACAGGGTGATCACGAAGTCCATCACCGGCGCGTCCGGCTGTAAAAACACCGTCCAGTGCTTGGGGACCAGTGCGCTGACGTCCAGCCCGGCCTGCTGCAGCTCGTGCAGGGCGCGCGGGTCGGCGGCTGCGGCGGGCTGGCTGCCTGCGCTGTAGGCTTCAAACTGCCCGTGCCCCAGTGCCTGCACCAGACGTTCGGCCATCAGGCTGCGCGCGCAGTTGCTGCGGCACAGGAACAACACGCGGTAGGGACGCTCTTGCATGGGGATTTTTTCCTGATCAAAAAATTACAGCCGCATCTCGATGCCCTGCGCGGCCAGATACTGCTTGGCCTCCGGGATGGTGTGCTGGCCAAAGTGAAAAATACTCGCCGCCAGCACGGCATCCGCACCACCCTTCAGGATGCCATCGGCCAGGTGCTGCAGGGTGCCCACCCCGCCGGAGGCAATCACCGGGACGCTCACGCTGGCGGTGATGCGGGCCATCAGGCCCAGATCATAGCCGGCCCTGGTGCCATCGGCATCCATGCTGGTGACCAGCAGTTCACCCGCGCCCAGCCCGGCCATTTTCACCGACCACTCGACGGCATCAATGCCGGTGGGCTTGCGGCCACCATGGGTAAAAATCTCCCAGCGCGGCTGGCCCTCCACATCGGCCACCCGCTTGGCATCAATCGCCACCACAATGCATTGCGCGCCGAAGCGGCCCGACGCTTCGCCGACGAACTCCGGGGTAAACACGGCGGCTGAGTTGATGGACACCTTGTCAGCCCCGGCATTGAGCAACTGGCGGATGTCGTCCAGCTTGCGCACCCCGCCGCCCACGGTCAGCGGCACAAACACGGTCTCGGCCATGCGTTCCACGGTGCGGTAGGTGGTGTCGCGGCCATGGTGGGTGGCGGTGATGTCCAGAAAGGTGATTTCATCGGCGCCCTGCTCATTGTAGCGGCGCGCCACTTCCACCGGGTCCCCGGCGTCGCGGATGTCCACGAACTGCACGCCCTTGACCACCCGGCCATTGTCCACGTCCAGACACGGAATGATGCGCTTGGCCAGCATGTGGCGCTCCAAAGCAGTGACAGATGCGCTATGGTAACAAAAACCCCCTGACAAAACAGACCATGTCGAGGCTGCCATGTCCGTGTACACCCCGCTGGAGCCCAGCCAGATCCAGGCGTTTCTGCAGCGCTATGGGCTGGTGCTTCAGCAGCAGATCCCCATTTTGAATGGCATCGAAAACAGCAACTGGTTCATCCACGACAGCGGTGGACAGCGCTGGGTGCTCACCGTGTTTGAAGCACTGCCCACGACGGCGGTGCAACAGTTGGCCACCCTGATGCACCTGCTGCACCGGCAGGGCATCCGCGTGGCGGCACCGATTCCGGCGCAGGATGGCCAGGTGGTGCAGCAGCTCCAGCACAAGCCCGCCCAGCTGGCCCCCTGCCTGTCCGGCCAGCACCCGGAGCAGCCCAGTGCGGGGGTGTGTCGGCAGATGGGGCAGGCACTGGCCCAGCTGCATCAGGCGCTGGACAGCGTGCACCTGCAGCCTGTGGCGGGGAATACGGACACGGACTGGACCGGGCTGGCGGTCTCGATGCGCGGCCAGCTTGGGCAGGCAGATCAACATTTGCTGGACCGTTTGCTGGCGGCCCTGGCGACCGTACAGCAGGGGCCTGCGCTGCCCACCGGCCTGATCCATGGCGACCTGTTCCGCGACAATTGCCTGTTTGAGGGCCATCAACTGACCGGCATCCTCGACTTCAGCGAGTGGGGGCACGGGGTACGGCTGTTTGATCTGGCCATCAGCCTGAATGATTTTTGCAGTGACTGGCCTGCGGTCACCCTGAATGCTGACAAGGCGAGGGCATTTTTGCAGGGTTATGCCAGTGTGCAGCCGCTGGATGCTGCAGCCCAGCAGGCCCTGCCGGTGTATCTGGCGGCGGCAGCAGGCCGGTTCTGGCTGTCCCGGTTGCAGGCCCGGCAGCGCCATCACCGGCTGGACAGCCGCGAGCATGTGCTCGACAAGGACCCGCTGGAAATGCGCGCCATGCTGCACGCCCGGCTGGCGGATGCGGTGGTGCTTCAGTGACGGACCCAGCCGGCCAGTTGCACGGCGGTGCTGCCGCAGTGTGGACACTGCGGGTCCAGGTGCAGCAGCCGGATCAGGTTGGCAAACCGATAGACCCGTTCATCCAGCTGGTGGGACTGCCCGCAGTTGTAGCAGACATGGACCTCGCAGCATTGCTGAAAGGGGGCTGCAGGGGGCAGGCGGCTTTCCAGGTGCTTGAGGGTAAACCAGGCAGACATCACAGCGGACCTCGGCGGGAAGATGCGTGCAGCATGGCTGGGTCATCTGACAGGTGGTGTCGCATCGCAGGCCAGATCGGTGCAGTGGAGGGGGTGTGCGACGATCTGTGTCGCCACTGAATGGATACAGGCTGTTACCCGCGCCGCAGCCAGAAGCGGTTAAGCTGGCCCAAAGCCTGTTGGCTGTGGTCTTGTCTGTGGAGCACCCCAAACCATGACTTCCCTGAATGCCGAAGCGCAGGTCAGCGCCCGCACCCAGCCCACGGCCTACCGGGTGGTGCTGCAGGACGCGCAGGGCCACCAGTGGCAGGCCGACGAGCCGCTGGCGGTGGGTGGGCAGGACAGCGGTCCAAACCCCAAACAGCTGCTGCTGTCTGCGCTGGGGGCCTGCACGGCCATCACCCTGCGCATGTATGCCGAGCGCAAGGGCTGGCCGCTGCAACATGTCGAGGTCACACTGGCCTATGCGCCGGTGGCGTCTGAAGGTACGTCTTCCGTGATTCTCAGCCAGATCCATCTGGAAGGCCCGCTGGACGACACCCAGCGGGAGCGTTTGCTGAAAATTGCCCAGGTTTGTCCAGTGCACAAGCTGCTCAGCCAGCCGCTGCAGATTGACAGCTGCCTGTGGGAAGCGGAGGTGTAGAGGCCAATGGACACCCCCGCGCCAGGTCACCTGTGCTGTGATGAAGTCGAGTGGCTGGACAGCCGCCAGTCGGTCCTGGGGCAGGGCACCCGCATTCGCCGGGCCCTGCCGCACCGTGAACGTCGCCTGATCGGGGCGTGGTGTTTCCTGGACCATGCCGGTCCGGTGCAGTTTGCCGAGGGACAGGGCCTGCACGTGGGGCCACACCCCCACATCGGCCTGCAGACTTTTACCTGGCTGATCGAGGGGGAGCTGCGCCACCGGGACAGTCTGGGCACTGACCAGCGGATCCGCAGTGGGCAGGTGAACCTGATGACCGCCGGGCGGGGCATCATCCACAGCGAGGACAGTGCCACGGCAGGGGACCGCCTGCATGCGGCGCAGTTGTGGATTGCCCTGCCGGAGGCGGAGCGCCACCGGCCCCCGGCCTTTGCCCATTATCCACAGTTGCCGGTGCTGACGCAGGAGGGCGTGCAACTGACCGTGCTGGTGGGGACTTACCAGCGCCACACCTCCCCGGTGGAGGTGTACAGCCCGCTGATTGCCCTTGATGTCCAGCTTCAGGCCGGGACCACCCTGCCGCTGGTCCTGCAGGCCGGATTCGAGCATGGCCTGCTGGTGCTGGAGGGCAAGCTGCTGCTGGAGCAT
>JBPOIS010000056.1:0-5644 GCA_052034295.1 Pseudomonadota bacterium | reverse complement strand
CCGGCATCGACCAGCACGGGGACTCTGGCATTTTCGAGGATCAGGCGGATGTTGTGCGGGTTGGTGATGCCCATGCCCGAACCAATCAGGCTGCCCAGCGGCATGATCGCCACACAGCCCATGGCTTCGAGTTCCTGCGCCACAATCGGGTCATCGGAGGTGTACACCATCACCTCAAAGCCATCCTCAATCAGCGTGCGCGCCGCACGCAGGGTCTGTACCACATTCGGATACAGGGTTTTTGGATCGCCCAGCACCTCCAGCTTGACCAGCGCATGGCCATCCAGCAGTTCGCGGGCCAGCATGCAGGTACGCACAGCACTGTCGGCATCAAAGCAGCCTGCCGTGTTGGGCAGCAGGGTGTAGCGGTCTGGTGAAATCACCTCCAGCAGGTTGGGCTGGCTGGGGTCCTGACCGATGTTGCTGCGGCGGATCGCCACGGTGACGATCTCGGCGCCACTGGCGGCAATGGCTGCGCCGGTCTCGGCCAGATCACGGTATTTGCCGGTGCCGACCAGCAAGCGCGACCCAAAACGGCGCTGGCCCAGCATCCAGCTGTCCCCAGCGGCAGAAAAAGAAACACTCGACATGGCGAAGCCTTTATGGACCGAATCAAAACCAGAGGCCGCCAGTTTAACTTATCCGCCGCCCACCGCGTGGACGATTTCCACCCGCATGCCTGCACACAGCCGGGTGCTGGCGTGGCGGCTGCGTGGCACCAGCGCACCGTCGAGTTCCACCGCGATGCGCTGGCCGGTCAGCCCCAGCAGTGCAATCAGGTCCGTCACGGTCTGGACGGTGTCGGCCACCGTCTGGTTCTGGCCATTCACCAACAGGGTATAGCTCATCTTGGCAGGGATTTTCCATTCAAAAAACAAAGACAAAGACCGGTGCCCTGTACCGGTCCGGGTTCAGGCCGTCTGGTAGGCCCGCCACGCCAGCAGCAGCCAGCCGACGATCAGCAGGGTACCGCCGATCGGGGTGATTGCCCCCAGCCAGCGCGGCCCGCCCAGGCACATCAGGTACAGGCTGCCGGCAAAAATCACGATGCCCACCTGCAGGCTCCACGCCGCGCCCTGAATCGCCAGTTGCGGCAACACCCGCTGCAGCACACCCAGCACCAGCAGCCCCAGCGCGGTCCAGAACCAGTACTGGGTGGCCGTGTGCCACCAGCCCAGACCCTGTTCGTCCAGCCGCGATTTCAGGCCATGGGCCCCAAAGGCCCCCAGCGCCACCGCCAGCGCCAGATTCAGACTGGCCACACTCAACCACATGGGCATTTTTCCTGTGTTCAGTCCTGTCCATCCTGTTCGGCGCTGTCCGGACGGAAGCGCCCTTCGTCCTTCAGGTCCTGGATTTTTTCTTCCAGGGTGCGGAACTGCTGGGCATCGCGCAGGGTCTGGGTCAGTGACGCCAGCTCCTGATTCAGCTGCTCGGTCTCGGTGAGCACTGCAGGGGTTGGGGTGGTCGGTTTCATGGCAAAAACTCCTCAGGCAGGGCCCTCCACGGGCATTCAGCGCTCCAGGTGGCTGGAGGCCATGGCCACGCGAATCTTGTCCATGGCATTTTTTTCCAGTTGGCGGATCCGTTCGGCAGACACCTTGTATTCGGCGGCCAGCTCGTGCAGGGTGGCTTTTTCGTCGTCCAGCCAGCGGCGCTGCAGGATGGTGCGCGAGCGGTCATCCAGCTTGTTCATGGCACTGTACAGCGCATTGTGGCTGTTTTCTTCCCAGTCGGCTTCCTCGATCTGCTCGGCCGGGTTGTAGCGGTTGTCTTCCAGATACAGCACCGGGGCGACGCGGCCTTCGTCCTCATCGTCGCTCTGTGCCTCAAACGAGGCGTCGTAGGAGGTCAGGCGGCCTTCCATCTCCAGCACCTGCTCCGGGGTGACGTTCAGGTCCTGGGCAATCGCGGCGGCTTCATCCTGGGTCAGCTTGCGACTGGATTTTTTCAGTGAGCGCAGGTTAAAGAACAGCTTGCGCTGCGCCTTGGTGGTGGCGACCTTGACGATACGCCAGTTGCGGATCACGAACTCGTGGATTTCTGCCTTGATCCAGTGCACGGCAAACGACACCAGCCGCACATTCATGCTGGGGTCAAAGCGTTTCACCGCTTTCATCAGGCCGACGTTGCCTTCCTGGATCAGGTCGCCCTGCGGCAGGCCATAGCCGGAGTAGCTGCGGGCAATGTGCACCACGAACCGCAGGTGCGACATCACCAGCTGGCGTGCCGCATCCAGATCGCCGTCGTTCACATAGCGTTCGGCCAGCTCTTTTTCCTGCTCGGGGGTCAGGATGGGAATCTGGTTCACGGTGCTGATGTACGCGCCGAGATTCACCCCGGGGGCAGTCAGTGCCGCAGGCAGCAGGGGACGGGCGTCACTCATGATGATTCCTCAAAAAATCCAGTCCGGCCCATGCGGGCCTTCTGGTCAATGTGTTTAACACAATGGTTCTACACTGTCTGTGCGGATTTGCCGGAAGGCGGCCCATTTCGTGTACGCTTATTGCGGCAATCATGCAGAAATCAAGTCAGCTCCGGCTGGTTTTTGAATCAACACTCAAGGGCTTAGCGGGTTTTTTCAATCCAGAAGGTGAATGCCCCATCCCGGGCCTGTGCCGCTTTCAGCCGCTGGCCGGATTTTTCACAAAAACGCCGGATGTCGGTCTGGCTGTGCGGGTCAGTGGCCTGCAGCTGCACCACCTGCCCCACCGCCATGCCATGCAGGGCCTTGCGCAGCCGCAGCAGCGGCAGGGGGCAGGTCAGTCCACGGGCATCTTCGGCCACGTCGGCGGGGCAGGGGCAGTCAGCGGGCGTGGGGTTCATGGGCCATCCTGTGGGGCTGCTGGGCAGTCGGTGCGGGCCGCCCATGGCCGGTTATTCTGGCAAAATGTCCGGGCGCTGCAAAGGCCTGCACCGCCCTGTGCGACCCCTGGGCGACAAAATAGGTCGCCTACAGGGCTGTGCAGATTTTTCACTGGATCTGCATCGCCTGTGGGGGTGGTGTGGGCGATGATTGGTGCGAGGATTTTTTTCATGACCCACACGGCAGTCTTTGCATGATTCGGCAGCGCAGTACCCTGCACGGGGTTGGTTTTTGGAGGGCGGGATGGTCTACGGCAGCTCTGGCGCTGGGGCTGCTGGCAGGCCCCGTACAGGCCAGTGTGGAACCGGACCTGCTGCCGCCACGCTCCGACCGCAACACTGTACTGGTCCAGCAAAACCAGACCCTGCTGAACCTGCCCGGTTTTGAGGCCAGCGGCCCGCTGGCCCAGGCACTGCAGCGGCGACAGGGCGAGCAGATCCTCCGGGAAATCCACCAGCAAATGCGCGTGCTGGATGACCCGCTGGTCAGTGCCGGGCTGCAGGCCATCGTGGATCGGCTGGTGGCGGTGGCGCGCATGCCGACGCCGATGACCGTGCTGGTGATTGATGACCCGACCCTGAATGCCTTTGCAGTGCCGGGCAGTGTGGTGGCGGTGAACAGTGGCCTGATTCTGAAAGCCCGCAGCGTCGATGAGCTGGCCGGGGTGCTGGCCCACGAACTGGCGCATGTGCACCAGCATCATTTTGAACGGCGCATGGCTGAGCTGCGCCAGACCCGCTGGCTGGTGCTGGGGGGCATGCTGGCCGGGCTGGCCGCCAGTCAGGCGGACAATGACGTGGGTGCCGCCGTGCTGACCGGCACGCAGGCGCTGGCCATCGACCGACAGCTGGCCTACAGCCGCGGACAGGAACAGGAAGCCGACCGGATTGGTCTGCAGCTCCTGCAGGGCGCAGGCTATGCCCCGCAGGCGCTGGGGGATTTTTTTGAAGTCATGCAAAAAAATCAGGGCCTGCCCAGCTATGTGCCGGATTTTGTGCTCACCCACCCGCTGACCCGCGAACGCATCAGTGACGCCCGACAGCGCACGGCCTGGCTGGATCGTCCTGCAGTGGACCCGGGGGCACAGCAGCGCTTTGAACTGCTGCAGGGGCGGGTGGCGGTGCTCAGTCTGCAGGCCAGCCTGACCGAACTACAGGCCCGCAGCCAGCGCCGTGACCCGGAACAGGTGACCCTGGCGCTGCTGCTGGCGCGACAGCAGCGTTTTGCCGAGGCCCAACAGGTGTTGCAGCCGATCGTGACGGCACACCCGGACTGGCTGGCCGCCCAGGTGGCGCTGGTGCAGACCCTGCTGGCCCAGCAGCAGCGCCAGCCCGACCCGGTGCGTGGCACCCCGCTGCGGACTGCACTGGCCGTGTTGACCCAGCGCTGGCCGGATCAGCCGGTCACCCACTGGCTGCAGGCCCAGACGGCCCTGCAGCAGGGGCAGGGCAACGCCGCCCTCGGTCTGCTGCAGGCGCTGGCCACCCAGTTTCCCTACCAGCGTACCTACTGGGAAGCCTTGGAGCAGGCCGCCACACAAACCCACCGGCCCGCTGCAGAAGTGCTGCGCTACCGGGCTGAGCGCCTGAACCTGATGGGCGACCTGCCTGCTGCCGTGGTGGCGCTGGAACGGGCTGAAAAACTGGCCCAGCGCGATGCGGATCAGGCGGCCTTGCTGCGGACCATCCAGCGCCGCCTGCAGGACTGGCGCGAGGTGAAGGGCCGCTGATCCCGGTCCCGGCGGGCCAGGCACCATTGAAGGCGTTCAACTGCTGTTCTTTTGAGCAAAAAAAAATCATCAAACGACATGACCTGTCGAATTGACTCGCTATAGTCAAGGCATCGGTGTGTGCGCCAGCCGTCTGCTGGACACGCCTTCTTTTGCTGGACCTGCGCATCATGGCTGATGAACCTGCACCAAAAAAACTCACCCGAAACCAGCAGCTCGGCCTGCGGCTGGCCGAGATCCTGACCCGCCTCAATGAAGGGCAGACCCTGAAGGTGCAGGATCTGATGCGTGACTTCAAAACCTGTCAGCGCACCATCGAGCGCGACCTGACCGAACGGCTGGCCTTCCTGCCCTGGCACCATGACCTGTCGCAGGGCTACCGGCTCGACCCCAGCTATCTGGGCCGACTGGATTTTCGTGACATCCGCAATTTTGCTGCCCTGTCGGGCATCATCCCGATGTACCCCAGTCTGGACCGGGATTTTCTGCGCCAGTTGCTCGACAGCCGGGCCAGCCTGAGCTTTGCCACCAAAGGCCAGTCCTACGAGGACGCGAACCAGTTCAAAAAACACTTCGAGCGGCTGCGGCCGGCCATTGAGCAGCACCAGCGGGTCAGCT
The DNA here is from genome assembly GCA_052034295.1 of Pseudomonadota bacterium. Classification (GTDB taxonomy): domain Bacteria; phylum Pseudomonadota; class Gammaproteobacteria; order Pseudomonadales; family Moraxellaceae; genus JBPOIS01. The sequence goes on along the minus strand of JBPOIS010000056.1, from coordinate 431 downwards.
TTGAGTTTCAGGGCAGTCGCCGTCAGGTCGAACCCTACAAACTGATCCACCACCGGGGCTGCTGGTATCTGGCCGCCGTCGAGCAGGGCACCCTGAAGGCCTACCGGCTCAGCAAGATGGGGCCAGTGCTGCAGGGCGAGGGCGGTGCATTTGTGCCCAGCGTGTCGGTGCAAAAGCAGCTGGAGCAGGAAGACAGCATCTGGTTTGGCACCCAGAAGCAGGAGGTGATCGTCAGTGTGGACCCGGCGGTGGCGTCGTATTTTCAGGCCCGCGCCCTGTTGCCACACCAGCAGATCATCCGCACCCTGACCGATGGCAGCCTGCTGGTGTCCTGTCAGATGGTGGATTCGCTGCAGGTCCTGCCGCTGGTGCGCTTCTGGCTGCCGCACCTGCGCATCATCAGCCCGGATTCGCTGCGCGAGGAGCTGATG
>JBPOIS010000077.1:0-3565 GCA_052034295.1 Pseudomonadota bacterium | reverse complement strand
GTCACCCTGCTGGCGGCCTCGGGCTGGTGGTTCAGCCACGAGGCCCTGCGGGAGATGCCCCCGTTTGTGTTTCTGGGCAGCCGTTTCCTGCTGGCTGGGCTGCTGCTGGCCGGGCTGGAGCCGCGCGCGCTGCGGGCCCTGCCCCGGCCCGACTGGCTGCGGGCGCTCGGGGTGGGCCTGTGGTTTGCCGCCGGGATGCTGGTGTGGATTCTGGCCCTCAAACACAGCCCCCAGCTGGGGGTGGGGGCCTTCCTGAACAGCACGTCGGTGGTGCTGGTGCCGCTGCTGGGCTGGCTGCTGTGGCGCCAGCGCATCGGCCTGAGCGGCTGGATGTGTGCCGGGCTGGCTGGCCTGGGGGTGCTGGCGCTGACCGGAGGGCAGGTGCCACTGCAGGGACAGGGCCGCTATCTGATCGCGGCGCTGCTGTTTGCGGTGTATTTCAACCTGAACAGCCGGGCGGTGCAGCATCTGGGCGCGTTGCCGCTGACCACCGTGGTGTTGACCCTGACCGGCATCGCCGGACTGCTGATGGCGGTGCTGACCGGTGAGCCGTGGCACTGGCCGGGGCTGTGGACCCTGCTGATGCTGGCCGCCAGTGTGCTGCTGGCCACCTGCCTGCGCTTCTGGCTACAGACCCGCGCCCAGCAACAGTTGCCCGCCAGTCAGGCGGCCCTGCTGCTGACCCTGGAGCCGGTGTGGACAGCTGCGCTGGGTCTGACCCTGCTGGGCGAACACCTGAGCCGCCTGCAGCTCAGTGGGTGCGGGCTGATTTTTCTGGCGCTGGTGCTCAGCCGGCTCTGGCCGGTGCCACGGACCTGAGGGCCGTTTCAGCGGGCAAAGGTGTCGCAGGCGTCCAGACGGCCCGCCTGTAAACCACGCTGGAACCACGCCACCCGCTGCGCGCTGCTGCCATGGGTGAAGCTGTCCGGCACCACACGCCCCTGACTCTGCTGCTGCAAACGGTCATCACCGATGGCCGTGGCCGCGTTGATGGCTTCCTCCACATCGCCCTGCTGCAAAAAATTCACCCGCTGCTGGTTGCGGTTGGCCCACACGCCTGCAAAGCAATCAGCCTGCAGCTCCTGCCGCACCGACAGCGCATTGGCCTGGCTGCGTCCTGCCTGCTGCTGGGCCGCACGCACCTGATCCGAGAGGCCCAGCAGGTTCTGGACGTGGTGGCCGACCTCGTGGGCAATCACATAGGCCTGGGCAAAATCCCCGGCCTGATCACGGCTGCTGTCGCCACTGCCCTGCTGCTCGCCGCTGATGCCCAGTTTGCTGCGCATTTCATTGAAAAACGCCATGTCCAGGTAGACCTTCTGGTCGGCCGGGCAATAAAACGGTCCCATGGCCGATTGCGCCGTGCCGCAGCCCGACTGCACCACACTGGAAAACAGCACCAGACGGGGCGGCTGATAGGTGCGCCCCTGTTCCTGGAACAGTTGCCCCCAGACATCCTCGGTGTCGGCCAGAATCACCGACACGAACTGTCTGGTCCGGGCAGTTTCTTCGGTTTCCTGCACCGGACCGGCGGGCTGCTGGCGCTGCTGCACCGCTGTGCTGACGCTCATGGTGGTGCGCGGGTCGATACCAAACACGCCCCACAGGATCAGCGCCAGCACCATGGTGCCCAGCCCGCCCTTGACCGCCAGACCACCGCCACTGCTGCGGCGGTCTTCAATGTTTTCACTGGCCCGACGGCCTCTCCAATCCACCATGGCACGGCTCCCGCCCGTGGGTCAGGCCAGTGCTGTTTCCCATTCGGGCCTTTGGTTCAACGATTTTAAAAATCCAAGACTAGACCATGCGCCGGTATTCTGTTGTCGCTTTTCCTGCCTGTTCCTGTATCCTCTTGCAGGAGAAGGGCCCGTTTGGCTGTGGTTGTTTTGGTGGACGCATTTTTTTTGGCGGCCTTGCGGCTGGGCAGTGGCTGGGCGCTGTGGCAATGGCTCGACCTGCAGGGGGTCCTGTCACCGGCCCTGCAAGCCCTGTTGAGCGCCTATCTGCTGGCCAGTGGGCTGTTGCTGGCCCTGGTGCGGCTGCCCCTGCTGCTGCAGCCGTCCGTACACCGGCAGGTCCTGCTGGCGGCACCGGTGCTGGATGGCCTGCTGGCCGCGGCACTGCTGATGCAACTGCCCGGCCAGCCGCTGGCGGCGCTGCTGATTCCTGCGGCGCTGCTGCTGGCGGCCCTGCAGCGCTGGGGCGGCTTTGTCCTGCTGGTGGAAGGCTTTGTCCTGCTGCTGCTGGCCCTGGGGCAGGCCTACCTGTCAGGCACGCTGCCCGGCAGTCCGGCGCAGCCGGTGCATTTTTTTGCCACGGCGCTGAGCCTGCTGGCCATCGCACTGGCGCATCAGCGCGTGGAGCAACCGCTGGCGGTCCCCGCGCCGACATGGCCGGGCCATGCGGCCACGGCCGATGGGCTGACGGTGCTGGAACAGGCGGTCAGCCACCTGTTGCCCCTGCATGTGCGCAACCAGTTGCCGCTGTCGCTGCTGATGACCCAGTCGGTCGACGCGCAGTCCTGCGCGGCCCTGCGTGACCTGCTGTTGCAGCGGCTGCGCCGCAGCGACCTGTGTGTGCAACTGGATGACCGGCACCTGGCCGTGCTGCTGCCGGACACCCCTGAAGAGGGTGCACAGCAACTGGCCCAGCAACTGGCTGAACAGGCGCCCCAGACCCACCGGGTGGTGTGTCAGCTGCCGCCGGAAGGGGTGGCCATCGGCGTGGTGGTGAACCGGCTGGCGCAGAGTCTGCAGCATTACCCGGCCCATGCAGACCGCCGTGCGGGGGTGGTGCGCATCCAGCCCAGTGATTTGAACTAAAGGCCCGGTGTCTCAAAAAACCGCAGCCCCGGCAGAAGGCCTGTCAGCGCAGCACGAGAGGTTTTGTCAGACGGTAGCGGCACAAAAAACCATATTTTTTTACATTGTGTTGGACAAAATACTGGCAGGTACGTGGTTTCGATGTTAAGATAGCGCCGCCATTTAGTCTGGCCTTTTAGCTGTCGCGCCTGTGTTTGGGCATGGATGGCAAAGTGTACGGATTAACTGTTGGTTTTTTTCAAAAACCTTCTTTTTTTCGTGAGAGTAACGCCATGCAACTCAACAAAATCGCTTTCGCTGCTGCCATCGCTGCCAGCCTGACCTTCGTTGGCTGCCAGAAGCAGGAAGCTGAAAAGGCTACCGACGCTGCTGCCACCGCTACCGACGCTGCTGCTCAAGCTGCTACTGCTGCCACTACTGCTGCCACTGATGCTGCTGCTGCCACCGCTGCTGCTCCGGCTGCTACTGACGCTGCCAACGCTGCCGCTGGTGCTGCCACTGACGCCGCCAACGCTGCTGGTGCTGCTGCTGACGCCGCCAACGCTGCTGCTGCCACCGCTGCTGCTGCTCCGGCTGCTGACGCTGCTGCTGCCACCGCTGCCGCTCCGGTTGCTGCTGACGCTGCTGCTGCGCCTGCAAAAACCAACTAATCGTCGGTTTTTCAGCTGCACAAAGGAGGCCTCTGGCCTCCTTTTTTTATGCGTGTCCTTGGGCTCACGGGGCTGCAGGCCGCCGGTACAGGG
>JBPOIS010000064.1:0-8987 GCA_052034295.1 Pseudomonadota bacterium | reverse complement strand
GCTGGAGCTGGTTGATTTCATCCTGATGCCGGTCCAGGTAGACCCGTTCCGCCTGATCAATCTGCCCGACCGCCTCACGGATCTGCTGTTCCTGAAAATCCTCACTGCGGTGGCGCAATTCCGTGGCCGATTTTTCCTCGGCCAGACGGCGCAGGTAGGCCTGCTCAGCCTGCTGCAGCGCTTCTGCCGCCTGCTGGGCCGCCAGACGCTGGGCCTCGGCTTCTTCATGGGCTTTTTGTGCTGCCAGACGCTGGGCTTCTTCGGCCTCGGCGGCCTGCCGGGCGGCCAGCTGTGCCGCCGCCTCACGCTGCTCACGCAGTTCCTGCTGCTTGCGGGCTTGCCATTCCTTCTGGGCAAACAGCTCCTTCAGCAGCGCCTCAAACTCAACCGGCAGGGCATCCGCGCTGCTGAGCAGGTAATGGCTGCGGTCGGTTTCCGGCAGGTCAGCATCATAGCGACCCAGCCGGTACAGGCTCCACTGCTCCTGCAGCCGACCTGAAAAATACAGCTTGAGCGCATAGGGCTGCATGAGTTTCATGCCCAGCAGTGCAGCCGCCAGGATCCCCAGCAGCACCCGGATGGCCACCTCGGTCTGCAAAAACGCCGGATTTTTCTGGATGTCCTCAATCGCCTGATTGCGCAGGATCGGGCTGTCCTGATCAATCACCACGCCCAGACTGGCTAGGGTCTTGAAATCCTGATCGGCAAATGCCTTTTCGATGTCCGCCACCCGCTTCAGCTCTTCGGTCTTGAGCTGGTCGAGGCGCTGCTCCTGCAGGTTGATCTGGGCCTGGATGGCCGCTGCATTGACCCCATAGCCAAAGCGGCGGCTGCCCCCGGTGCCATTCATTTCGTCACTGAGTTTGGCCGTGCTCTGCTCGATGCGCTGGATCTGCTTTTGCTGCTCCTCCTGCATCTGCTTGATGACCCGTTCCTTTTCGACCCGGACCGCCTGCACATGCAGCCGGTTGATCTGGTTTTCGATGTCCGCCCGAAACGCCAGCTGGGTCATGTACGGGGCCGTCACCAGCATGGACACCACCACGATGGCCATCCGTACCCCGTAGCCCTTGTACTGCAGGAGGGGATGCGGCTTGCTGACCGGCTGTGCCGCAGGGTCCGGGGTGACAGCCTGACGGCCAAAACACTGGCCATGCTCACGCAGCATCAGGTCATGGGTCACCAGTGAACGGTCAAACAGCCAGAACAGCGCAAACACAAAACAGCCCAGGGCAGCCCCACCCCACAGCGGTTGATGCGGCGTGAACGTGGTGCCCAGATAGCCCCAGGCCACCGCCTCGGCTCCCGCAGCCAGCAGCATCACCAGCGCAAGCGTGATCAGATAGCCATTGTTGGCCCGGGTCAGCAGCTCCCGCCCATACGGACGCATGGTCACAAAATACCAGGCCCGTTGCAGGGCATTCGGACGATACTGGACCGGAACGACAGGTGATGTCATGAAAAAATCCTGAACGGCAGAAGATGGAATCAAATTAATCGGAACAGGTATGGATGCCATTTAAAAAAAAGCTTATCAAATGTGCCGGAGCACCCGGCTGGTCGCCCTGCAAACATCCAGCACTGCGCACAGGACGCTGCAGCGCAGTGTGCTACAAAGGCCCGCGCCCTGCAAGGTCCTGGTGCCGCTACTGCAAGGCCCGCGCCACCAGTTCACTGAAGGCCTCGATCAGTGCCTCCCGGCTGACCAGTGGCGAGGGATGGCTGATGTAGCGCACCAGGGTGAACAGCACACTGTTGACCAGCAGGTAGAGGCGGGCCGGGAGGTGGGCAGCCGCCTGGGGGGCCGGCCGCTGCGCTGCATACAGGCTCAGCACACTGAGGAGTTTTTGTTCCAGAATGTCCATGCCCGGCAGCACATCCAGCTGTGGCCAGTGCCTGAGCACCCGCAGGTACAGCCCCTGATCCGCCTCCAGCCCCATCCAGACCGCATCCAGCAGTCCGGCCACCCAGTCACGCAGGGGCTGGCTGTCCAGCTGGCGGCTGTGCTGGTCCACCAGCATCACCAGTTCTGCCGTCATGCGTTCCAGCAGGGCCGCGTACAACTGTTCCTTGTCGCCAAAATACTGGTACAGCGAACCAATGCTGACGCCGGCCACTTCGGCAATGCGAGCGGTGGTGGCTGCGGCCAGGCCCTCCTCGGCAATGGTCCGTGCCGTGGCATCAACCAGACGCTCAACCATGCGGCGTGAGCGGGCCTGCTGTGGGGGTTTGCGCATGGGCTACGGTCCTGTGGCGTGGCAAAAATGCGATTTGAACGCGATTAAAAATGCGCTGGCCCGCCTCGACCCGGTCCGGGATGCGCGCCGCTATGCGCAACTGACCTTTGAGACCCGGTATGGCCTGCCGATTTTCATCCATGCGCTGTTTTCGGTGGCTTTTGCCTACAACATGGGCGATCCGCGCATTGCCCGGGTGCTGTACCGGGAAGGCACGGGCAGCATCGTGCGCCAGACCCGGCAGCGCAATTTTGAAACGCTGGTGTTTTTTGGGCTGATCTACCAGCATGGCGACAGTGCCGAGGGCCAGCGCATCATTGCCCGCATGCAGCAGATCCACCGCCATTTTCACATCCCCAACGAGCTGTACCTGTATACCCTGGCCACGCTGGCCGTACTGCCGCGACGACTGTCCGAACGGCTGGCCAGCCCCAGCGGCATCGACCCCGGGGCCCTGGAGGCACAGTTCCATCTGTGGCGCCGTGTGGGGGGACTGATGGGCATCACCGGCATTCCGCAGACGCAGGAGGCCTATCTGGACTGGATGCTGAACCATGAAAAAAAACACTTCAGCCACACGGCCGATGCCCAGGCGGTGGTCCAGGCCCTGTCCAGCGAGTGGGCCAGCCACTGGTTCCCCAAACCCCTGCAGTCCTGGGCCGAAGGGCTGTTTTTTGCGCTGATCGAGCCAGAGCTGTACGGGGTGCTGGGCATTCATCCGCCTTCACGGCTACAGGCGCTCGCAGCACAGGCGCTGGTGCGCGGGTTCATCCAGGCGGTCCGGGTGCTGCCAGATGGGCCGGAACGCAGTCTGGTGCAGGCGTTTGGAACGCATCTGGACCTCCAGGCGCTGCAACGGCGTCTCGGGGCCTGAAATTCCCATGGGTTCCCGATGGGATCGGTGTGGTTTTTTTGGTGCATCATGGACTTAGCCGCAGCATAAATCTGTCTGGTCCCACTGGACAAGCGCCGGTCATTGGTTTTAAATGAAACCCGTTTAGATTCACCCGGAAAAACCGGACAGTCTGTGGGCCCTGGCCATGGACGGCTCAGGTTTTTGGATATGCCTCAGGTCCAGAACGGTGGTTTGGGTGCCCTGTCACAGGACGCCACGACACGGGAACAATGCCATGGGGCTGAAGGATTCAGCACAGGACCAGCCGCGCGGCCATGGATGCATATTTACTTTTGTCCAGATTATCTCAGGATTCATGATGCGGCAGCTTCTGCTTGGGATGCTGTGGTGTCTGGCCCTTCCGGGACAGGCCTGGGCCCAGCCTGCAGGTGCGGCTGTGGTGGTGGAGCCGCAGGCCACGCAGATTGATCTGGGGCCTTCACTGGTGTTTGTGGCCGACCCCGAGGCACGCATTGCCCCGCAGCGGATCCTGTCGCTTGACCACCGTCTGGACTGGCAGTACAGCCGTCAGGCCATCCCCAACCTGGGTTTTGATCACCGTCCGCACTGGTTCCGCCTCAAATTCACCAACCCCACCGACCAGCCGCTGGTGCGCTACCTGTCGGTGGAGCAGCCCCTGCTGGACGAGGTGGATTTTTACCTGGCACCTGGAACCACTCACCCCGTGGCCACCATGGGGGACCAACGCAGTTTTTCCCACCGGCTGATTGAGAGCCGGGATTTTGTCTTGCCGCTGGTGCTGGCCCCCCATGACACGCTGACCGTCGCCATACGCATCCGCACAGAGGGTTCCCTGCAGGTGCCGGTCAAGCTGTGGCAGCCGCGTGCTTTTGAGCGCCACCATCAGCTGGACACAGCCCTGAATCTCCTGCTGATCGGGATGATCCTGAGTCTGGGCCTGTTCAGTCTGATGATTTCGGCCAGCTCTCGCCAGCTCAGTTACCTGTGGTGGGGGTTGCACCTGGTGGGCTATAGCACCGTGGTCAGCTCGCTGAGTGGCTTGCCAGCCCAATGGGCCTGGGCTGATGTCCCCCTGTGGAATAATCTGGCTACACCGCTGTTTCTGGCCCTGACCAACATGACCTCGGTGCTGTTTACGGCCAGTTTTTTACGGCTACAGCGACTGCCGCGCAGGCTGCAGCTGCTGTACCGTGTTTTTCTGGTCAGTTTTGCAATTCTGGCTGTCGGCAGTCTGGTCCTGCCGGCACACCTTGCACTGCAATCCACCATGATGCTGGCGATCATTGAAACCCTGTGCTCGGTCAGTCTGGGCGTCTTGCTCTGGTACCGGCTGGACGAATCGATGGCACGAATCTACTCCGTGGCACGGCTGGCATTCATGCTGGGCACGCTGGTGTATATGAGTTCAAAAATCGGCATGCTGCCTTCCAGCCCGCTGGTGGATCTGTTCCTGCCCCTGTCGCTGGTGGTGGAATCGCTGCTGCTGTCGATGGCGCTGACCAACCAGATCCGCATCCACAAGGAAGAAAGCCTGCAATCCCAGCAGGACCTGCTGCGCATCCAGCAAAAGGCCAACATGCAGCTGGAAATGACCGTGCTGGAGCGCACCAGGGCGCTTCAGGAGGCCAACCAGCAACTGCAGGACATGGCCCGCCGTGATGGACTGACCGGGGTGTTCAACCGGGCTTATTTTGACCAGACCTTCGCCCAGGAGTGGAAACGCGCCTCGCGCACCCATCACCCGATTGCGCTGTTGTTGATGGATGCTGATTTTTTCAAACAAATCAATGACCAGCATGGTCACCAAGTGGGCGATGAATGCCTGAAGCACCTGTGTGGTGTCGTTGGGCCGATCATTCACCGGGCCGGGGATTTTGTGGCCCGCTACGGGGGTGAGGAGTTTGTGATTTTTCTCACCCACACCGACCTGTCCGGTGCCCTGATCGTGGCCGAGCGGATCCGCCGACAGGTGGCCAAGCAGCCGCTGGACGCCCAGGGCAAGGTGGTTCCCCTGTCGGTCAGTATCGGCGTGGCTTCGGTGCGTCCGTATAGCCATTCCTCGGCGCAGGCCCTGATTGAGTCGGCAGACCAGGCCTGCTATCACGCCAAACGCACGGGCCGCAACCGGGTGGTGGGCTACCGTAACGAAGGCGGCAAACCCGGCTTTGTCTCACACGACGAGTTTTTTCAGCCGTCTGCCCCCTGAGCCTCCTGAGGGTGACAAGCTGCCCTGAGCACAGCTCTCATGGGACGCGTGCCCTGTGCAGACCCTCAAAAAAACAGCCGGTGTAGCAAGTTGCTACACCGGCCACATTGCCTGTGGGTGCCGCGGGTTATTTGGCGTCCTGATAGGCCTTGATGACTTCGGGGGTGTTGGCTTTCAGGGTCATGCCCTCTGGTCCATTGCCGATGTCGCTGGCACTGACATCGGGGACCAGATTGGTGGCCTGATAGTCCGCAAGGGCTTTGGAATTGGCCTCAAACACCCACAGCCGGTCTGCCACCACAGCCGTGACAAAACCCGGCTTGTTGTAGCGCTCGCCTGCGGCCAGCTCTGCTTCTCCTGCATGGGCCAGACCTGCCAGCCCCAGACCGAACACCATCATCCATTGCATGCGCTGCATGACTGAGTTGCTCCATACGCTTGATGCGCTGACGGTAGCCGGGTTTTGTGACAGGTTGATGGCAGCCACAGGCCAGCCAGCACTCCGGAATACGCGGACGTTTGCTTGGTCAAGCCCCAAAGGCCCAAGGGGCTTGGCTTTTGTCCAATCGATATCAGGACGTTTGCTTGGTTATGTACCCTGGAACGATCAAAACAGCATGGTCTGCGGGTGGGCTTCACGGACCTGCGGGTACAGCTGCGCACGCACCTCGGCGGGCAGTGCCTGCACGCGCTGCTGCAGGTAATCAAAGGCGCTGACCCCCAGCCGGCTGGCTTCAGCCAGTACCCCGGCCTCCGTCAGGTCAGCACAGACTGGCTGCAGGTCGCGCAGTAGCTTGCGCTCGATGCCCGCCAACCCCTGCAGTGCCGCAGCCTTGCGCGGCTGTCCGGACGCACTGGCGGGGGTGACGTCCCGGGCGTCCATCAGGTCCTTGTGCTTGGGGCGGAACCGGAACCTGAAGCCGGTGATGCTGCGGCCCGATTTGAGCTGCTCGTACTCGACCCAGATGTCGGTGTGGGCATTGATCTGGCTGACCCCCAGATCCAGCACACGCTTCTTGAAATCCGACATGGCCAGCAACTCATGCGCCTGTACCCCCATCTGCATCCGGAAGCGCTGCACGGCAATCACCGGGGTCTCCCCTGTGGCACGCCACTGGATCAACAGCTCATACAGCCGCACCGCATAGGCGCTGCGCAGCGCCGACACCTGCTCCAGCTCATAGGCGGTAAAATTGCGCTCCAGCTGGGTGATGTGGGGCACCACCGCCGGGGCAAAAATCAGCTTGACCCGCGCCATGTCCTCCACGTAGGCCACCTCGGACACCCAGCGGGTGACCCGCCGGCGGGATTTGCCACTGTCCGGGTCGATGTCGTGCAGGGTCACCTGCCGGTCAAACAGGCTGCCCGCCGCCTCCTTGAGGGCCATGTAGGCGGCTTCGCGTGACACATCAAACTGTTTGGCGTAGGCCGCTGCACTGATGGTCAGGTGATCAGCCGCACTGATGCCCGTGCCGGTCTCACGGGCCTGGACGATGGACAATAAAATCATGCGCTGTTCAATCAGGCTCAGCGTGTAGCCAGCCTGGATCAGCTCATTGCTCTTGACCACCATTTCCTTGCTATGGCGCGATGACGTGGTTTCCTGTTCAGACATACCCCCTCCCTGATTCAGGGACAATAAAAAATTTGTCCTGAATAGGTCAATTGTTCTGGCCAGAAGTTTTGTATCTAAGCAAACGTCCTGATATCCGACTTTCCCCGGTCAGCATGGACCCCAACCAAGCAAATGTTCTGACATGACTAAGCAAACGTCCTGATGTTGAACACTTCTTGTGACACATTTTTTTACAAAAAATTAAATCATTTAAAAACAAAGAGATTGCTCCAACTAAGCAAACGTCCTTGAATACCAAGCAAACGTCCTTGAATACTAAGCAAACGTCCTGATATCACCAAGCAAACGTCCGTTTATTGAGAAGTAAACGTCCTGATATCACTAAGCAAACGTCCTTAAATGACCTCGCAACCTGTTGATTTAAATAGGTAAAAAAGGGTCTAAAAACTATTAGAAATAAAAATATATAAAAAGGGGAAAAGCAAAAAAATCAGCAAAAGCAAAGCATCAGCGCTGGGAGCGGAGACGACTCAGGCGGTTGACCAGGCGCAAGCCCTCGTGTAGAAGTGGCAGGACGGAACAGCCGCCTGCGCCTATTCAGATGCGATCCGCAACACAATCCGGGTGATTTCTGCCGGTGCTGCCAGACGGATCGGTGGTCCCCAGTAGCCAGTCCCCCGGCTGACGTAGATTTGCAGATGGCCCAGACGGTGCAGACCCGCCACATAGGGCTGCTGCAGGGGCACCGCATACATCCACGGCCAGTACTGCCCCCCGTGGGTGTGGCCCGAAAGCTGCAGATCAAATCCAGCCTGTTCCGCAGCGGCTGCACTGCGCGGTTGATGGGCCAGCAAAATCCGGATCAGCCCTTCGGGGGCCTGCGCCAGTGCCCGCTGCGGATCGCTGGCTTCCGTGGGGTCAAACGCTGCGGCAGAATAATCGGTCACCCCTGCCACCACCAGCCGAGCGCCATGGTGCTCAATCACGCGGTGTTGGTTCTTCAGCAGGATCAGCCCCAGGCGCTGGTATTCCTGCGCCCAGGATTTTTCACCGGAATAGTATTCGTGGTTGCCGTTGACCACGTAGACACCATGCCGGGCGCGCAGGTCTGCAAACAGGGCCGCCGTCCCACCCAGATGCGGCACACTGCCGTCCACCAGATCGCCGGTCAGGGCAATCAAATCAGGCTGCAGCCCGTTCACCCGCTGCACCACCGGCTGCAGGAACGACCGGCCAATGGTGGAGCCCACATGCACATCACTGAGCTGCACCAGCGTGAACCCATCCAGGGCAGGCGGCAGATTTGGCAGCCGGATCTCCACATGGCGCACCGGAGGCACACCACGGGTCTGCCACCAGCCCCACAGGGTCGCCAGCCATGCCAGACCCAGCACGGCGTGGGCCGAGGGCTTCAGCCACGCCTGGACTGGCTGGTGCAGCAGAAATGCGGCCCCCAGCAACAGGTCGCGCAGGGCAGTCAGGACCAGCAGAAACGACATCAGTCCCATCAGCCACCAGCCCAGCACCTGCAGGCCATGGACAGCCAGCCGGTGCCGGTCAGGCATCAGCGCCAGCGGCTGCAGGATGACCGACAGCACCAGCAGCGCATAGCCTGCCCCCTGCAGGACTCCGGGAAGCGCCGGCAGCAGGCGCCAGCCCACGTAGCCATGCAGGGTCAGAAACAGGCCAATCACCCAAAGCCATGGAGAAAAACCACTGTTGCGCATGCCGCGATCCTGTCTGCCTGAAGAAAATACGCACGGGGCCCATGGCCCGGTACCGCCGACAGTAACGCAACCCCTGCCGCCCTTCTGTGGTGGCTGTGTCAGGTCTGGCTTGTGGTGGCCGGGGTTTTTGACTACCATCCGCGCCGTTCAAGGTGCCTAAGCCCCACTGGGCTGGGTGAAACGGGAAACAGGTGCAAGACCTGTACTGCCCCTGCAACGGTGAGTTCCTGTCCAGCATCGGCTTTTCCAGCGGCTGCACGGGGGGAACCAGTCCGGAGACCGGCCTTGGATCAGGGTTCCCATGGGGAACACTGTTCTTCATCCTCCATGCAGCGGGCATGGACTGATCGGACTTTTTTTGCAT
>JBPOIS010000117.1:0-4332 GCA_052034295.1 Pseudomonadota bacterium | reverse complement strand
GCCTTGCGCGACCACTTGACCTTGATCGCGCCGATCTTGGCGAGCTTGAGAATGCGCCGCTCGGCGTCGAACGAGAAGCCGCGCTCGGTGTAGTTCGCCGACTGCCGAGCCTCTTTGCGCTTGAAGGCGGGGTACGCAGCGCGCTTGGCAAAGAAGTTGGAAAACGCGGTCTGCAAGTCACGCAAGGCTTGTTGCAGGCAGACGCTCGACACCTCGTTCAGCCACACCGTTTCAGGCTGCTGCTTGAGCAGTGTCAGTGCTCTGTCGGTCGCCGGGTAGCCCATGCGCTCACCAGCGCGAAACGCATCGGTGCGCGCCCGCAGCGCCCAGTTCCAGACGAACCGCACGCAGCCGAACGTCCGCGCAAGATGTTGCTCTTGCTCGGGCGTCGGGTAGCAGCGGAAGGTCCATCTGGATTTCATGCTTCACATTCTACGGAGCTATAATGCGAAAAGCAACTGCATGGCACGCTACGCGCGCCGCCCTATCCCTCCCCGCCCTGAAGGGCGGGGCTTCTCGGGCTTTCCGGGTGAATCACCCGGAAGGTCAGGTTCAGGCGGCTGTCGTGCACCCGCGCCTGCCGGGGCACACTGTGCTGCCAATGGTGCTGCAGCGCACCGGACATGATCAGCAGGGCGCCATGCGGCAACAACAGCTCGATTTTGTGCTGGGGATCGTCATTGCGGCGCAGCAAAAAACGCCGCGTGGCCCCGAAGTTCACCGACGCAATGGTGGGGTTGGCCCCCAGCTCCGGCTCGGCATCGGTGTGCCAGGAAATGTGGTCCTGTCCGCTGCGGTACCAGTTCAGCAGCACGCTGTTGAAGCGGATGCCGCTCACCCCCTCCAGCTGGTCACGCAGCCAGTCCAGCACCGGATTCCACGGCTGCGGCTGCAGGGTCAGCCCGGAATAGGTGTAGGGCCGGTCGCTGTCGCCGTGCCAGGAAGACAGCCGGGGCAGTGGATGCTGCTTGCCAAACATCCGCACCACATCCTGCCGCCACGGAATGGTCTGCCACTCGACCTGGGACACATCGACCTGATGCCAGTCGGTGCCCAGCGCCGGATAGCGGTCATTGGCCAGCAGCCGCGCCAGCGCCCGGTCACTGATTTTTTTTGAAAAAAACGCTGGGGCATAGTACAGCTCACCATCCGGGATGCTGATCACATGCCCACAGCCACTGGGGTGATCCTGCATGGGATAACGCCCTGCATAGCGCAGCGGCTGGCTGGCCGGTACCCCATCCGCGATGTCATTAAACAAATCCTGCATGGTCAGATTTCCTCCTGCCGACGGCACCCTCACTGCCCCACCCGCACCATCAGAATCAGCGCCCGCCCCTGTACCGTATGCCAGGTCATGCCCTCACGCAGCCGGTAGGTGTGCACCAGCGCCGACAGCCGGGGCGTGTCCAGCCAGCATTCGGCTGGGGCCAGCACAGCCTGCAGGCGGTCAAAACCTGCTTTGCCCCCAAAATGATCGGGACTGACCGCCAGACACAAGTGCTCCCCGGCTGCGGACTGGATCTGCCGGGCCAGTGTCCCCAGATCAAACACCTGCTGCGACTCCAGATCCAGCACATTGGAAAACAAATGCACCCCCAGCTGCCCGGGCTGCAGCACAAAGGCGTCATCGGGCAGCTGGTCCAGCCCGCAGGCATGGGCCTGCACCTGCACCTCAATGCCACAGTGGCCGGCCTGGGCGTGCACGTACTGCTGTGCCACCTGCAAAGCAAGCAAGGAGGGCTCCACCAGATGCACTTCCAGCACCACCGGCAGGCCCTTGAGGTGTTCCAGCAGGGCCAGCGTGGCCAGCCCCTGTCCACAGCCATAGTCAAACACCTTCAGGTGCAGGGTCTGCGCAGGCTGTTTTGCATCGATGAACACCACAGGCTTCAGCAGCGCCTGCATGCGGCCAAAATGCGCACTGGCATACAGCACATTGTAGGCCAGCAGGTCCTGCGTATTGCCCAGCGGCCGGGTGGCACGCCCACAGCGCTGGCTGAATGAAGGATAATGAAACGCCTGGCCCCCGGCATAGCGCTGCAGGAAAGTCTGGACTTGCTGATCATACCACGCCCGAAAGCCGTGCTCACGCAGCAGCTGGGCCGCACGCGGCATGGGCAGCGAAGGATGGGCAACACGGGACTGGCTTTGCATACACGTTCTCTCACACAACAATGGCTTGAGAAAAGCGTACCCGGCCCCGGCTCCTGCAGCCGGGATGACAAGCTTATGCCGCCGGGCGCGATGCTGCAGCGGCGCGGGGCTGCAGGCACAGCCGTCCCTGCGCCGTGTGGCCAAACCAGCCCTGCAACTCCGGATTCAGCTGCAGCCGCTCCCGCAGCACAGCCTGCTGGGCCTGCTGGATGGCACGGATGCGGTTCGCATCTGCCCCCAGCAGCTCACGCAGCACCGGCACATTCAGCAACAGCAGCGCCAGGGGCCTGTGATCCTGCCGGGTCTGACTGTCCTGCAGCAATGCGAGCAGCGGCATCACCTGCGCCTGCTGCTGCTGGACCTGCTGCCGGCCCACCCGGCAGGCCTGCCGGGCCCAGACCTGTGATGCCGAAGGCCACAGCGTCCACACCGAATGCGCACACTGCTGTAGCTGGGCCAGGGTCTCCTGCTGGCGCTGCAGCGGGGCTTGCAGGTAATGCAGCACCCGCGGCATCTGTGCAGCATGCTGCGCACCCAGCTCACACAACAGCCGGTCCAGCTCAGCCAGCGCCAGCTCCAGCGGCCTGCGCTTGAGGGCCATGGCCCACTCTCCCCCCACCACGGACCCGGCCACGCCCCCCAACACGGTTCCTGCCAGGGTCCCCAAGGGGCCCGCCAGCGCAGTGCCCAGCTTGCCCCCAAACGTTGCACTGGCCACGGTGAGGCCACCCTGCACCAGCGTGTCATAGGCCACATGCCGGATGGCCACGTCCAGATCCCGGCCCTGCTGCATGGCCTGATGGTTCTGGCACACGGAACGGAACAGGCGCATGAACGGCAGGTGGACACCCAGCAGGTCAAAGGCACCGACTGCATCGACCTGATCCAGGGTACTGTCCCAGGCCTCATGCACTTCGGCGTGGCGGAATCCTTCCAGACGCTGCATGTTGTCGGTCAGCCGGCCCACCGCATCCTCAGGCACCACATACAGCACCTCCGGATGGCTCAGCGCCACCTCCCGGATGCCATCCAGCTCCAGCACGGTTTTGACGTTCACCTGCTGGCCATCCATCAGCAGGTCCCAGATGGGCTGGTTTGCGGTGGTGGCCATTTCGACCTGATGACCCTGTGCAGCCAGCAGGCCACTGACCCGTTGCTCGCCCAGATAGCCCAGCAAACGGTTCTGCATGCCGGCCAGAGAATCCCCCTCCAGCGGGTCGATGCGCTGGTGTACCCACTGGGCCAAGTCAAACCCTGAAGTCACAGTGTCCACATGGGCCGCATCCACTGCCCGGATCACCTGCGGGTCAATGCTCGCCCATTGCCACAGCACTTCGGCGGCCCCCAGGGCCCCCACCCCCAGGGCCGGCAGGGCCTGGGACCGGGCCTGCTGAATCTGGGCCTGTAACCGGTGCAGACGAGCGTGACGCACCCACCCCCCCAGCAGGACGGCCACCACACTGCCCACCAGCAGCATGAGCCAGGGCATCACAGCGGCTCTTTCTGCAGGCGGACGGGCTGTGGCACAACCGGCAGTGGTACCTGCACCGACAGCTGCTGGCGCATGCGCTCAATCAGCAGCGGCAGCTCCTCTTCCCCATGCGGCACAAACGGACTGTCCATCAGCCCCTGCTGGCCCATCAGGCGAATCCTGCGGGCTTCCACGGCCGAACGGGTTTCCACGATGGCATCCAGTGGCTGCTGCAGGGCCTGCAGGCGCGCCTGTACGCGATTGAGGGCCTGCTGGTCATGCTGCTGGTTTTCCACATGGGTGCGCTGGGCCAGTTCAAAGCCCAACAGCTCCGCCTGCTGGTGACTGAGCCGCTCGGCGTGGCGGATCAGCGCCAGCTCCTGATCCTGAATGACCCGCAGCACCTGGAGCCGGTCGCTGTCCTCACGCTGGCGCAGCTGCTCCAGCTGGGTGGTCAGTGCCTGGATGTCCTGGCGGGTTTCTTCAATGCGCTGGCGTCGCGCTTCAATGCGCTCCACATGGGTTTTGTGGATGGCCTGCTGAGTGTGCAGGGTGTCTTCCAGTGCGGTTTTTTCACGCTGGAGCTGGTTGATTTCATCCTGATGCCGGTCCAGGTAGACCCGTTCCGCCTGATCAATCTGCCCGACCGCCTCACGGATCTGCTGTTCCTGAAAATCCTCACTGCGGTGGCGCAATTCCGTGGC
>JBPOIS010000002.1:0-19200 GCA_052034295.1 Pseudomonadota bacterium | reverse complement strand
TGCATCGCCATGCCCACCACACCTGTCTTTTCCAAAGTCGCACAGTGTAAAAAAGCCATTTGCGGCCTGTCATCCCCTGTTGTCCGGCAGTTGTCAAAGAATGTTGCAAATTTTCAGCCACCTTGACCGCTGTGGCCCAGCGTCGCTCGCCACGAAAGGACCACGCCCCTCTGGCAAAGCCCCACCGGCCGGGTACAATGCCCCATCTTGCCTGCGGGCGGTCCGGACAGCCAGTGCGCAGGTCACGGGGTTTACCGTTTGCATGGGTTTTTCACGATCCTGGGGCGATCTGCCCCACAGCACGAGGTGTTCAGTGCAGCACGACAAGACTCCGGATGGGGTGCTGATCTATGCCGATGGGGCTTGCAAGGGCAATCCCGGCCCCGGCGGCTGGGGTGCCCTGCTGCTCTACCCGGATGGCCTGCAGGCCGAGCTGTGGGGCGGCGAATCCGCCACCACCAACAACCGCATGGAGCTGACGGCCGCCATCCGGGCGCTGGCGCACCTGCCCCAGCGCAGCCGTGCACAGGTGTGGACCGATTCCAGCTATGTGCAAAAAGGCATCACCGAATGGCTGCCCGGCTGGAAAAAGCGCAACTGGCGCAAGGCCGATGGCAAACCCGTCCTGAATGCCGACCTGTGGCAACAGCTTGACCAGCAGTGTGCCCGCCATCAGGTCAGCTGGCACTGGGTGCGTGGCCACAACGGCCACCCCGGCAACGAAGCCGCCGACCAGCTGGCCAATCGGGGCGTCACTGACCCCCAGGGCCCGGCCCTGCTGCAGCGCTGGCCGCCGCTGGACCCCGCCCCGGCGATGCCTTCCCTTTCTGCCCCTGATCCGGTGACTGCCATGGCCGAATTCCGCTTTTGTCCCCCGCCCAGCCGCGAGCTGACCGGGCACCGCCAGCTGATTTTTGACACCGAAACCACCGGTCTGGAAGTACACACCGGCGACCGCATTGTCGAAATTGGCCTGATCGAGGTGGTGGACCGCAAACCCACTGGCCAGCAGGTGCACCTGTACCTGAATCCGGACCGGACCGTGGGCGATTCCTATGCCATCCATGGGCTGTCCGATGCGTTTCTGGCGGACAAGCCCCGCTTTGCCGAGGTTGCCCATGAGCTCAGCGCCTTCATGGCCGGAGCCGAACTGATTGCCCACAACGCCATGTTTGATGTGCGCTTTCTGGACAGTGAACTACAGCGCTGCGCACTGCCGCCGCTGCTGGATCTGGGCTGCCGGATCACCGACACCCTGCTGATGGCCAAAAAACGCTATCCCGGCCAGAAAAACACCCTGGATGCACTGGTCAAGCGCTGTCACATCCGTCCCAGGGACCGCACCTTCCACGGCGCACTGCTGGATGCCGAGATCCTCATGGACATCTATCTGGCCATGACCGGCGGGCAGGTGGCCCTGGGCATTCAGGATGACCGTCCGGGTGGTGACCAGCAGGTGCACCACCGGCGTTTTTCCGGGCGCCAGCTGCGGGTGGTGGTGGCCTCGGCGCTGGAACTGGCACAGCATCAGCATTGGCTGGAAAAAGGCGACAGCGCCGGTCTGTGGCAGGCGCTGCAGCCGCCGGGCTGATCTGCGCCCCGGCCCCGGCAGGCCGGGCGGTGGTTTTTTGCCGCAAAATGCGTTTGTCTCTGGCAGGCTGCACGCAAACGCGCTAAGTTAGGGGCATTTGGCGCCTCAACCGAATTTTCAACAGGACGGATCCCATGACCCCAAACGACGAACTGGCCCAGCCCGATTTTGATGCGGTCTCTCTTCATTTGGTCAATTCCGAAATCATCTTGTCGCTGCGGCAGATCGAAGCCAGCCTGCGCGCCTTCAGCGAAGACGAATACAACACCGCCGGGCTGAATCAGGCCCCGGAGTCCATGCAGCAGATTGAGGGCATTCTGCGCCTGCTGACGCTGGAAGGGGCCTGGGAACTGGCCTCGGTGCTGACCGTGGTGCTGCAGCAACTGGCCAGCCAGCCGGAAAACACCAGCGATGAACAGCTGGGCCTGATCGGTGAAGGCCTGGAAATGCTGTCCCGCTATCTGGATTTTGTGCTGCTGCACAACCAGCGCATTCCACATGTGCTGCTGCCGGTCATCAACCGCCTGCGCCGTCAGGCTGGTCAGGCCCCGCTGCGTGAAGGGCATTTCCTCCAGGCCAGCACCCTGCCGGCTGAGCTGAGCCAGCCTGCGGGCAGCACCAGTGACCTGCAGGGCCAGCAGGCGCAGATCGATTTTTTGCACCGGATGTTCAAGGCCGGTCTGCAGCAGCTCCTCACCCAGAAGCCGCAGCAGCCAGCACCTGCACAGGCCCTGACCCTGATCAGCCGCGCGGCGGAACAGATGGCACAGGTGGCTTCCGGCAGCCCGACCGCCACCTACTGGTCCCTGGTGGACACCGCCCTGCAGGGCCTGGACGACGCCTTCCCGCTGTCCGACACCCGCAAGCGCACCCTGGCGGCCATTGAGCGCAGCTTTGCCCAACCGGGTCAGCTGCCGGCCACCGCCACCGTGCTGGACGTGCTCAGCCTGGCGCTGGGCCGCAACCACCCTGCCGCCCAGCAGCTGGCCGCCCGCCTGTCCCTGCCCCACGCCCCGGATCAGCTGCTGCTGCCCCTGCACGCCAAGCTGTATGGTCCGGATCAGGGGGTGATTCACCAGGTCACCTCGCTGCTGCATGAAGAAATCGATGCCATCAACCTGACCCTGGACAGTCTGGCCCGCAATGAAGCCGTCGAAGGCGGCTATCCGGCGCTGTCTGAACAGATGTATCGACTGGGCCGCGTGCTGCAGGTGCTCAACTGCGAAAAAGCCGCCCAGATGATCCTGCAGCAGTCCACCCACATGAAGCACTGGTTCGACGCGCCGGACGCCACCGTGCTGGGCGATCTGATGCAGGCGATCCTGCAGGCCGAAAACGCCATCACCCTGCTCGACCAGTCCTACACGCCGGGCATGGCGCTGATGCCGCTCAACAACACCCACATTTCCCTGCACCAGCTTGATGAAGCCCGCGCGGTGCTGATCACCGAGATCCGGGGCAGTCTGGAGCTGGCCACCCGCGCGCTGCTGGCCTACATGGAAAGCAAGGACCTGCTGAACATGCAGAACGTGCCCACCATGCTCAGCAGTGCGGGCGGCGCGCTGGAATTCCTCAGCCTGTCACGTGGCCATGAGCTGCTGGCCGGTGCGGCGGTGGACATTGAGCGCCTGTTTGCGCCGGATGGCCCGGACCCCAGCCGTGAAGTGCTGGATGCCGTGGCCGATGTGATCACCTGCATCGACTATTATCTGGAAGGCATCACCCTGCAAAAGCCCACCGGCTCGCTGCCGCTGCTGCTGGGTGAACGCAGTGCGGCCGTGCTGGAAGCCGCCTGAGCGCGCCTGCTGCTGTACCCCCGGGGGCCATGGCCCCCATTTTTTTTCCACCCTGATGCCGAGTTTGCCATGTCTGATGCTGCGGTGACGCTGATCTTGCTGCACGAAAACACCTTGGGCCTGACCCCTGCACAAGCCTGGCCCGAAGGACAGCCCGAGGCCGAAGACCTGCCCGTGGCCGAGGGCCTGTATGCCCGCGAGGTCACCGATCCGGCCGCCTACCCGGCACTGGTCTGGCAGCCGGTGCGTGCGGTGCTGCTGGCGGCGGAGCCTGCGCGGTTTGCCCTGCTCAGCCGTGCGCTGCAGGTGCTGGAATGGCGTCGCCGTCATCACTTCTGCGCCCAGTGTGGCACGGGCACGCAGCCGCACCCGCGTGGCGAGCTGGCCCGGGTGTGCCCGCAATGCCGGATGCACCAGTACCCGCGCCTGAACCCCTGCGTGATTGTGGCGATCCGCAAGGGCCACCGCCAGCTGCTGGCGCGCAACTGCCGAAATGGCCAGCCGATGCCGTTTTTCAGCCTGGTGGCCGGGTTTGTGGAGGTGGGTGAAACGCTGGAGCAGGCCGTGGCCCGTGAGGTGATGGAAGAAGTCGGCCTGCAGGTGCACAACATCCGCTATGTGTGTAGCCAGCCCTGGCCGTTTCCGTCCAACCTGATGCTGGGCTTCACGGCCGAATGGCAGTCCGGCGAACTGCACCTGCAGCCCGAAGAAATCGCCGAGGCGGATTTTTTTGCCCCCGGTGAGTGCCCCGGTCCACTGCCGCCGCAGGGGACCATTTCGGCGGCGCTGATTGAGGCGGTGTGGCAGGACATTGCCGGAAAGCCCCGGGAAGGCTGAAAAAGGCTGACCGGCCCTTGCCTGTTTTTTTGCCCAGAATTCCATGCCCCTGCTGAGCCATGATTAAAAAACCCCATGTGACGATCCTGCCACCGCTGCAAGGTGCGTTTGCTTCAGTGTTTATGCCCCTTTTCCAGGTGCTGGGCCGCCACGCCAGACCGCTGGGCTGGCTGCTGCTGGGGCTGGTGTTGCTGCGGGTGATGTATTTTGCCTGGGTGACTGAAGATGCCTACATCACCTTCCGGACGGTGGAGCATCTCTGGGCAGGTCAGGGCCTGCGCTGGAACGTGGAAGAGCGCGTGCAGTCCTACACCCACCCACTGTGGATGCTGCTGCTGGCGCTCAGCAAGGCGGTGTCCGGTGACCTGTTCACCAATGCCGTGGTGCTGTCGCTGGGGCTGACCGCAGGCACACTCGGGCTGGTGTACCGGCAGGCCCGCAGCCCACAGGTGTTTGCCCTCACCACAGCCATACTGCTGTTTTGTCAGTCCTTTGCAGACTATGCCACCTCCGGGCTGGAAAACCCGCTGAGCAGCTTTCTGGGGGTGCTGGCGGTCGTGCTGCTGTGGAGCACACACCCGAAGCGGCTGCTGTTCTTTGCACTGACCACGGCGCTGCTGTTCATCACCCGCTATGACGCCATGGTCATGTTTGTGCCGGTCTGGCTGTTCCTGCTGTATGAAACCTGGCGCAAACGCTCGCTGGGCGATTTTGGACAGCTCACCCTGGGGCTGATGCCGGCCCTGCTGTGGTTGGTTTTTTCGCTGGTCTATTACGGGTTGTGGGCGCCCAACACCGCCTGGGCCAAGATCAACACCGGCATTTCTGCTGAACAGCTGACCACGCAGGGTTTCACCTATCTGGTTGAAAGCCTCAAATTTGACCCCTTTAGCATGCTGTCGGTGGTCGCGGGCGTCGTGCTGCTGGTTCGCCGTGAAACCCGTGCAGCGCTGCTGTGCCTGGGGATTGCACTGCAGATGCTGTATCTGGTCAAGGTGGGTGGCGACTACATGTATGGCCGCTTTCTGGTGACGCCACTGCTGGTGGTGTATGCCTTGGCCAACCTTGCCCCGCCGCACAGAACACCGTTCATCACGGCTGCTTTTCTGACGATGATGGGTGCCGCAGGTCTGATTGCCACCACGCCTATGCTCCGGCCCATCCTGAATTTCAAAACCGGTCTGGCGGATGAGCGCAGCTATTATGCCCGCACCAATGGCTTTTGGGTGCGGCTCCGGGGCGACGCCGCAGACCCATTCAAGACCTACCCCTGGATCAATCAAAAAGACGACTACCGGGACACGCCTTCCCAACGGCACATCAGCGTGCGCTTCAACATTGGCATGAGTGGCTACCGGGATCTGGACACCTACATCGTGGACCGGATGGCGCTGTCCGATGCCTTCCTGGCCCAGCACCCCATGGTGGATGCACACTGGCGGATTGGCCACTTCATCCGTGCAGTGCCATCCGACTACATCCAGTCGGTGGTGCAGAACCGCAACCTGATGACCGATGCCCACGACCGGGCCGTACTGGACGATGTCTGGCTGGCCAGCCGGGGCGAGCTGTGGACCGCCCAGCGCTGGGCAGCCATCTGGCGGCTGAACACGGGACAGACTGCCCGGCGGGCCCGGCTGGCCTTCTGTAGTTACCCCCCGGCGCTGCGCAGGGCGCCCAGAGCGCTGGAGCGCGATTTTGCCAACGCCCAATACTGGCAGACGGCCTGTCCTCCGGGCTGATTCCGGCCCGCCAATCAGGCCCCCGCCGCATCATCCGGGCCTGAGTCTGCTACACTAGCGGCTTTTCGTTGTGCCCGGTTTGCCGTCATGTCTGCCCTGCCTGTTTCGCCTGTCTTTGCCCAGCTTCAGTCCCTGCTGCGCCAGCGCATCCTGATCATCGACGGCGCGATGGGCACCATGATCCAGCGCCACAAGCTGGTCGAGGACGATTACCGGGGCGTGGGCAGTGCGGAAACCCGCTTTGTGGACTGGGACATCAAGCTGCAGGGCATGAACGACCTGCTGGTGCTGACCCAGCCGGAGGTGATTGCTGGGATTCACCGCCAGTATCTGCAGGCCGGTGCCGACATCATCGAGACCAACAGCTTCAACGCCACTGCCTCCGACCTGAAGCGCTATGGGCTGGAAGACCATGCCCGCGAGCTGAACGTGGCAGCGGCGCGTCTGGCCAAACGCGAATGTGCAGCGTTCTCCACCCCGGAAAAACCCCGCTTTGTCGCCGGGGTGCTCGGTCCGAACCAGAAAACCGCCTCCATGTCGGTGGATGTGAACCAGCCTGCGGCGCGGGCCATTACCTTTGACGAGCTGGTCGAGGACTACAGGCTGGCCTGTGAGGGCCTGATCGAAGGCGGCGCCGACCTCATTCTGATTGAAACCGTGTTTGACACCCTGAACTGCAAGGCAGCGATTTTTGCCGTTCAGGACGTGTTCCAGGCCCGTGGCGAAGCCCTGCCGATCATGATTTCCGGCACCATCACCGACGCCTCGGGACGCACCCTGTCGGGACAAACGGCGGAAGCCTTCTGGAACTCGGTGCGCCACGCCACGCCCCTGCTCTCGATTGGCTTCAACTGTGCACTGGGTGCGGACGCGATGCGCCCCCACGTGAAAACCGTCAGCGACAAGGCCGATGTGTTCGTGTCGGCGCACCCGAATGCCGGCCTGCCGAATGCCTTTGGCGAGTATGACGAAACGCCGGAGCAGACTGCGGCGTTTTTGCGTGAATTTGCCGAAAGTGGCCTGATCAACCTCACCGGCGGCTGCTGTGGCACCACGCCGGACCACATTGCCGCGATTGCGCAGGCGGTTGCGGGAATCGCACCGCGCGTGCCGCCAGTGCTGCAACCGGCCTGCCGCCTGTCCGGCCTGGAGCCGTTCAACATCAGCGCCGACAGCCTGTTTGTCAACGTCGGCGAGCGCACCAACGTCACCGGTTCGAAGAAATTTGCCCGGCTAATCCGTGAAGAAAACCACGCCGAAGCCCTCGACATCGCCAAGCAACAGGTCGAAGGCGGCGCGCAGATCATCGACATCAACATGGACGAAGGCATGCTCGATGGCGTGGCCGCCATGCGCACCTTTTTGAACCTGGTGGCGTCCGAGCCGGACATTGCCCGCGTGCCGATCATGATCGACTCTTCGAAGTGGGAAATCATCGAAGCCGGCCTGAAGTGCGTGCAGGGCAAGGCGGTGGTGAACTCGATTTCGCTCAAGGAAGGCGAAGCCGAATTCATCGAAAAAGCCCGCCTGTGCCGCCAGTATGGCGCGGCCATCATTGTCATGGCCTTTGATGAACAGGGCCAGGCCGACACCGCCGCACGCAAGCGCGAAATCTGCGCGCGCAGCTACCGGGTGCTGGTGGATGAGGTCGGTTTTCCCGCCGAAGACATCATTTTTGACCCGAACATCTTTGCCATCGCCACCGGCATCGCCGAGCACAACAACTACGCGGTGGACTTCATCGAGGCCACCGGCTGGATCAAACAAAACCTGCCGCACGCGATGATTTCCGGCGGCGTGTCCAACGTGTCCTTCAGCTTCCGCGGCAATGAGCCGGTGCGCGAAGCCATTCACGCGGTGTTTTTGTACCACGCCATCAAAAACGGCATGACCATGGGCATCGTCAACGCTGGACAACTGGCGATTTATGACGACATCCCCGCTGAGCTGAAAAACGCGGTCGAGGACGTGATCCTGAACCGTAATCAGGGCGACAGCGGTCAGGACGCCACCGAAACCCTGCTGTCGCTGGCCGAAAAATACCGCGAACACGGCAAAACCAGCGAAGCCAGCCCGGAGACTCTGGAATGGCGTCAGCAGCCAGTGGCCAAACGGCTGGAATACGCACTGGTCAAGGGCATCACCACCTACATCAACGACGACACCGAGGAAGCCCGCCTGCAGGCCAGCCGCCCGCTGGATGTGATTGAGGGCCCGCTGATGGCCGGCATGAACGTGGTCGGCGACCTGTTTGGCGCGGGCAAGATGTTCCTGCCGCAGGTGGTCAAATCCGCCCGCGTCATGAAGCAGGCCGTGGCCTGGCTGAACCCGTACATCGAAGCCGAAAAAGTCGCCGGACAATCCAAAGGCAAAGTGCTGATGGCCACCGTGAAGGGCGACGTGCACGACATCGGCAAAAACATCGTCGGCGTGGTGCTCGGCTGCAACGGTTACGACATCGTCGATCTGGGCGTGATGGTGCCCGCCGAAAAAATCCTTCAGGTGGCCCGTGACGAACAGGTGGACATCATCGGCCTGTCTGGACTGATCACCCCGAGTCTGGATGAAATGGTGTTTGTCGCCAAGGAAATGCAGCGGCAGGGCTTTCACATCCCCCTGCTGATCGGCGGCGCCACCACCTCCAAGGCGCACACGGCGGTCAAGATCGACCCGCAATATCAGAACGATGCGGTGGTGTACGTGGCCGATGCCTCGCGCGCCGTGGGCGTGGCCACCACCCTGCTGTCGCCGGAGCTCAAGGGGGCCTTCGTGGCCGAGCGCCGTGCCGAATATGCCGAAGTGCGCGAACGCATCGCCGGACGTGCCCCCAAAGCCGCCAGGCTGGCCTATGCCGACGCGGTCCAGAACGGCCTGCACACCGACTGGACGCAGTACACCCCGCCGGTGCCGCAGCAGCCGGGCCTTCAGGTCATCGACGACTATCCGCTGGACGCGCTGCTGCCCTATTTTGACTGGACGCCGTTTTTTGTGTCGTGGAGTCTGGCCGGCAAATTCCCGGCCATCCTGCAGGATGAAGTGGTCGGTCAGGCCGCCAGCGAGCTGTACGCCAACGCACAGGCCATGCTCAGCCAGCTCATTGGTCAAAAACAGCTCACCGCCAAAGCCGTGTTTGGCCTGTTTCCGGCGCAGCGCATCGGTGCCGACAGCGTGCAGGCCTATGACCTGCAGGGCCAGCCGACCCTGCGCTTTGAGCACCTGCGCCAGCAGTCGGACCGCGCCCAGGCCGGGGCCACCGGCAAGCCGAACCTGTCACTGGCCGACTACATCGCCCCTGCCGACAGCGGCCAGCAGGACTGGCTGGGCGGCTTCACCGTGTCGATTTTTGGGGCTGAAGAACTGGCCCATGACTACAAGGCGCGCGGGGACGACTACAACGCCATTCTGGTGCAGTCGCTGGCCGATCGCTTTGCCGAAGCGCTGGCCGAAAAACTGCATGCAGACGTGCGACGCCAGCACTGGGGCTATGCGCCGGACGAAGCCCTGAGCAATGACGAGCTGATCCGGGAAAAATACCGCGGCATCCGGCCTGCACCCGGCTACCCGGCCTGCCCGGAGCACAGTGAAAAATCCAGTCTGTTCCGCTGGCTGGACAGCACCGCACGCATCGGCACCGTGCTCACCGAAAACTACGCCATGTGGCCGCCGTCCTCGGTGAGCGGGTTTTATTATGCCCACCCCGAAGCCGATTATTTCAACGTCGGCAAAATCGGCCGCGACCAGCTCGAAGACTATGCCCGCCGCAAGGGCTGGACCACCCTGCAGGCCGAGCGCTGGCTGGGGCCGAATCTGGACTGAGTCAACGGTCTGACCCGTGTGGGGGTCTGGGTTACACAGTCACCCTGCCCAGTGCGCCGCAACAGCGCTACACTGGGCGGCTTTTGGATGATTCCGAGGCTGACCCATGAACCCCCGTCCCCCCATCATCGTGTCCACGCTGGATGCAGCACGCCTGCAAGCCCTACTGGATCAATGCAGCACGCAGCAACAGGCCGAACTGAACGACCTACAGGCTGAACTGGTGCGAGCCCAGCTGGTCGAGCCGGCGCAGATGCCCGCCGACGTGGTGACCCTGAACTCTACGGTCACCTTTGAAATCGCTTCTTCGGCGCAGACTTTTTCACTGACGCTGGTTCACCCCCGTGATCTGGGCGATGGGGTGGGCCGGGTTTCGGTGCTGGCCCCGGTGGGCAGTGCCCTGCTGGGGCTCCGGGAAGGCGACACGATGAGCTGGCCCCGGCCCGGCGGCGGCATGATGGCGGTCAGGGTGTTGCAGGTGGTGTATCAGCCCGAGCGGGCTGGCGAACTGACCCGCTGAGCCGACAGGCGGCAGCCGCGCTCAGTGCCCCCGGCACTCGGGCCGGTTGCAGCGGCCATACAGGTTCAGCGAATGCCCGGTCAGCACAAAGCCGAGTTGCTCGGCCACCTGGTGCTGTTCGGCTTCAATCACCGGATTGGTGAACTCGACCACCCGGCCACACTCGGTGCAGACGATGTGGTCATGGTGCAGGTCCGAGGCAATCTCGAACACCGAATGGTTGTTTTCGAAGTGGTGGCGCTCAATGATCCCGGCCTGCTCAAACTGGGTCAGCACCCGGTACACCGTGGCCAGCCCGACATCCTCGCCCTGCTCCAGCAGCGACTTGTAGATCTCCTCGGCGCTCCAGTGACGCTCGGGGGAGTTTTCCAGCAGCTCAATGATCTTCAGCCGGGGCAGCGTGACCTTGAGTCCAGCCTTGCGCAGGTCATGATTGGTGATGGGCATGGTAAAATCTCAATAACAAACCACACAACTACCGCAGAGGGTCGTGGGCAAGGCCGGCAGGATGCAGTATGATCGGGGCTGTTTTTTTTGCACCCGACCCTGGGGAATAGTGTAGCAAAATGCTCAAGTTTTTGCCGAAACTTCTTGCAGCGGCCCTCGCGCTGAACCTGTCGGCCTGCGCCGCACTGGGCGTCTACCGCATCGACCTGCCGCAGGGCACCCCACTCACCCAGACCCAGATCCAGCAGGTGAAGGTGGGCATGAGCAAGGATCAGGTCCGCGAGCTGATTGGCACCCCCAGCCTGAGTGACCCGGCCCAGCCGAACCGCTGGGACTACCTGTACCATTACACGCCGGGCACCTATGCCCGCCAGGCCGGCCTCAAGCCCGTCAGTGGCCAGCACCTGATCCTGTATTTTGATGCCCAGGACACCCTGCAGCGCATGGAGGGCCAGTCCAGCATTCCCGCCGAACAGCCCGGTCTGCCGGCCAGCCGTGACCGTTTCCTGAACGCCGAACCGCTCTGACCGCCACCCCCGCCCTAACGGGCCGGCGGCGGCTGTCGGGGTTTGCGCCGTCCCACCGGATGCCGTACCGCACGCAGGCGGCGGATGTCTTTGGGGTCAATCAACAGCGGACGGTACAGCTCCACCCGATCGCCCTGCTGCAGGACCCGTTGCTCAGGGTCGGCGACACGCCGGCCAAAGATCCCCAGCTCCGCAGGCAGCACCCGGCCCTGCGCCGCCACCTGTGCCGGCAGGTCTGACTGCGCCAGCAGCTGCGCCACCGTGGTGCCCGGCCTGACCCGGAATTGCCGCAGGTATTGCCAGTCTGGCCACACACAGACCAGACTCACCTCGAGGTGTGCGGGGCCCAATCAGCGTACCGCCTGTTGCAGCACCGCCTGCACGATGATGCCCACCAGCGCCAGCAGCACCGACAGCGGCACCCCCAGACGCACCACCACCCGCCAGAGGTTGTACACGCCTTCCTGATCAAAGGCCAGCGCCTTGCGCACGTGGCTGATCTTCATCTGCCAGCCGACAAACAGGGCATAAAACAGACACACCAGCAGACCCAGCACGCTGGCCAGCACGCCCCAGACCGGCGCCAGCGGCAGCAGCCACAGCGCCAGCAGGGCCCCACACAGCGCCCAGCTGAGCAGCGGCGACAGGCCACGCGCCGACCACTGGCTGCGCACCACCGCCAGCAGATAACCTGCCCCACACAGCAGCGCGGCCGCATACAGGCCAGTGGCCAGTGTGCCCTGAATGCCCTGCGCCACCGCAAATGCACCACCTGCCGCCAGCTGCGCCGTCCAGATCGGCAGCGCCTGCTGGCTGGCCTTGCTGGCCTGCGGCTGCGACAGGGCGGTCTGCCAGTACAGGCCCAGCCCCAGTCCGCTGGCCACCAGCGCCAGAATCACCGCCTGACTCCACTCCACCAGCGAAAACGCCGTCATCGACCAGTGGCCAATCCCCTGGGCAAAACTCGACAGCCCCACCGCCATCACCGCCAGCAGGGCACCCACCCACACCAGCGTGGCGGGCCACAGCGACAGCAGCAGCGTGACCCCCAGCGTGGCCAGCGCCATCGGCAACAGCGCCAGCTGCGGCATCAGCGCATGGCCGTACACGGCGGCCTGATGGGTCAGCCCACCGGCAAAAAACGCCATCGCCGCCACCGCCAGATAGCCGATGCCGCGCCAGACCGGCTTGCTGTCGGCCTCACGGGTGAGTGGGCCAAACGCCGCCAGCGGTGAATTCTGGCTGCGCCGTGCCAGTGCCAGCTCCAGCAGCGTCATCGGCCAGGCCAGCAGCAGCATGCAGCCCAGCCAGGCCAGCCAGAAATCCAGCTGCTGCTGGTGGATCTGCTGACCCCCGGGGGCAAACCAGCTCGACAGCAGCAGCACCATCAGCACCGCCACCAGCCATCCGGGAATCCGCTGCAGCCAGCTGGACAAAGGCATTTTTTCGGTGCTCATGCAAAGGCCCTCGTGGGTTGTGTGTGCAGGTCAGGTGCGGGCATTCTGCCAAATCCACCCCCCCAAAAAAAAGCCCCGCTCACTGCGGGGCACCGTGCAGGACAACCGGTCAGACCGATTGCCCCGTCAGCAGGCGATCAGTGCAGACCGCCGAGGAAATTGGCCAGATACTCGATGTCCTGATCTGACAGCTTGGACGCCACGGTCTGCATCATGCCCGGCTCAGACGGCTTGGCACCATCGTTGTTGCGGCGGGTGACACTGCCCAGATCGCCACGGCCTGCAGCCCGGAACGCCTGCAGCTGGGCCTTGATGTATTCAGGGTGCTGGCCACCGATCTTCGGGAACACCGCGTACGGGTTGCCACGGCCATTCGGGCCATGACAACCGGCGCAGGGAATCACACCCGCGCTGGATTTGCCGCCCAGATACAGCTTCTGGCCAAACGCCAGATAGGATTCATCACCGGGGCTGACGGCGGATTTTTTCGAGGCAAAATACACCGCCAGGTTGGCCATCTGCTGCGGGGTCAGGTTGGCGACCTGCTGGGCCATGATGGCGTTGTAGCGTTTGCCGCTCTTGAAGTCCATCAGCTGCTTGTAGATGTAGCGCGGATGCTGACCAGCCAGACGCGGAAAGGTCGGTACCGCACTGTTGCCATCGGCATTGTGGCAGGCTGCACACGGGGCAGAGGCCTTTTGCCCCTCCGCGATGACACCCGCTGGCATGTCGTTGGCCGCATGGGCCAGACTCAGACTGGCCAGCGCCATCACAGGTGCAATCAGAAATTTCATAGCACAGCATCCCAATCATCAAAAAAAACCGGCAGATGATCCGCCGGTCGCTTTATTTCGACATCAGCGTAATCAAGGCTGCATAGTCAGCGTCGGTGCATTGGTCACACAGGCCACGGGCTGGCATGTTCTTGTAGCCCGACCTGACCCGCTGAACCAGGGTGGGCATGCCCTGCTTGAGGCGTGGCGCCCAGGCAGCCTGATCCCCCGTACGCGGTGACCCCAGTACACCGGCTGCATGGCAGGTCGCGCAGGACTGGCTATACAGCTCATCCACCCCCGCAGAAACGGGCATCACCACCCCCGCCCCCAGCACCAGTGCCATGACACTGCGTAGCAAGCTGTTCATCCTCTTTCTCCTGTTGAATCCGCCCATTCAAAAAAACGGCAGACCTGATCACAGAATAATGAGGGCAACCTGCTCAACTTGCAATCGGCGGCATTATATCCCCAAATTATTCATGGATAATAGCCCTGCAACCCGGCATCTGTGCCAAAATATCCACCGCGTCAACTGTCCCCTCTGGAATCGCCTGATGTCTTCCCTGCCCGCGCCGGCTGCCCCTGATCCCCGCCTGCTGCACTGGCTGCAACAGGCCCGCTTTCTCACCAGTGCGCCCAAGCTGTCGCTGTGCCCAGCCGATGAAGGCGCCGAAGTGGCCTTTGCCGGGCGCTCCAATGCGGGCAAATCCAGTGCCATCAATGCCCTGACCGCCCAGCGCCAGCTGGCCCGTGCCTCGAAGACCCCGGGGCGCACCCAGATGATCAACTTTTTTTGCATGCAGGATGACGAAAGCCGCCGGCTGGTGGACCTGCCCGGCTATGGCTATGCCGCGGTGCCGGAATCCATGAAGCTGGTCTGGCAAAAAGAACTGGAGCGCTACCTGATCCAGCGTGACAGCCTGACCGGGCTGGTGCTGCTGATGGACATCCGCCACCCGCTCAAGGAATTTGACCGGCAGATGCTGCTGTGGGCCCACAAGGCGCAATTGCCGGTGCATGTACTGCTCACCAAGGCCGACAAGCTCAACCGCAGCCCGGCACAGGCCACCCTGTTTGAAGTGCAGAAACAGATCCAGGCGCTGGGCGTCCATGCCAGTGTGCAGCTGTTTTCTGCCTTGAACAAACAGGGGCTGGAGCGGCTGGCGGCCCAGCTGGCGCAGTGGCTGAACCACCCGGCCCCGGCTGACCCGGCCCTGCCTGCCGCTGACTGAAGCCCAGACCCGCGCCAGCGCACCCGCCTCAGTGCTCCTCGGTTTCGCGCAGGCGCATCAGCCCTTCTTGCACCGTGGACACCACCAGCTGGCCGTTTTGCCACATCTGGCCGTGGTTCAGCCCACGGGCACTGCTGGTGACCGGCGCTTTCATGTCGTACAGCAGCCAGTCGTCGGCGCGCACCGGACGGTGAAAATAAATCGTGTGGTCCAGACTGGCCGCCTGCAGGTTCGGGGTCATGAAGCTGATCCCGTGCGGCATCAGTCCAGTGCCCATCAGCGCATAATCCGAGGCAAACGCCACCATCGCCTGATGCAGGGCCGGGTCATCGGGAATCACCTGCTCCGGATCATGGACGCGCATCCAGTGGGCCCGCGCCGGGGCTTCGGGCTGTGGGGCAAACGGATTGCTCGGATTGATGTGGCGCATTTCCACGTGACGCTCGCGCATGAAATTGGCACGGACGTTTTCCGGCAAAAAATGCGAAATCGCCTGCTTGAGCTCCTGCTCAGGGCGCAGGCTGTCCGGCTGCGGCACCTCGGGCATGTCCAGCTGATAATCCAGCCCCTGCTCCGGATGGGCAAATGACACCAGCGCCGAAAAAATCACCTTGCCATGCTGGATGGCGTGGACCTGACGGCTGACAAAGCTCTTGCCATCGCGCAGGCGCTGCACCTGATACACAATCGGGGCCTGGATGTCACCGCCATGCAAAAAATACGCGTGCAGCGAGTGGGCCGGGCGGTCGGTGGTCAGGCCCGCCGCACGCAGTGCCTGTCCAAGCACCTGCCCGCCAAACACCCGCTTGCCGACAAAATTGTAGCTGCGGCCCCGGAACAGGTCTTCTTCGAGTTTTTCCAGATCCAGAATGTCCAGAAGTTCATGCAGCTGCGGGGTCATAAAAAAGCCTGCCAGGGTGACAATCCTGCCAGTCTAAAAAACCCACCCGCCGGACGCAATGCGGGCCCGCCCGGCGGCACTGGCCGCTGGCGTTCACATTTTGTGGTCACAGCCAGCTGGCCCGGCGCAGCTTGCGGTACACCAGTGCAGTCAGCAGCGCCATGAAGCCCAGCGCGATGTAATAGCCATAATGCCATTCCAGCTCGGGCATGTATTTGAAATTCATGCCATAAAAACTCGCCACCATGGTGGGCACCGCCAGCAGCGCAGCCCAGGAGGCGAGTTTTTTCACGATATTGTTCTGGTCCACCGTCACCAGGGCCAGGTAGGTGTCCATGGTGACCTGCAGCATTTCATTGAGGCCCGCCACCGCATCCAGCGTGCGCAGCACATGGTCGTTGATGTCGCGGAAGTACGGCAAAATGGATTTGGGTACGAACTGCGCGGTTTCATCCTTGCCATGGTAGAGCAGAAAGGTGCAGATCTCCTGCATCGGCGTCACCACCATGCGGAAATGCACCAGCTCAGCACGCAGCTCATACATGTGGCACAGCATGCTGCGGCTGAAATGTTCGCGAAAAATGCTGGTTTCCTGCTCACGCAAATGCGCCGACAGGTCCTCGGTGATCGGCCAGAAATTGTCCACCACATAATCCATCAGCGCATACAGCACATAACCCGGACCCAGCTTCATCTTTTCCGGCTGCTCCTCGCAGTGCTCACGCACCGGCGCATAGGTCAGTGACGCCCCCTGCCGCACACTGATCAGGTGGCGCTGGCCCAGAAAAATCGCCGTGGTGCCATAGTGGATGTCATTGCCGACCAGATCGGCAGTGCGCAGCACCACAAACAGCATGTTGCCGTAGCTTTCCACCTTGGCGCGCTGGTGGGTGCGCAGCGCATCCTCGACCGCCAGTTCGTGCAGGGCAAATTCATGCTGCACCTGTTGCAGCAGGGCTGCATCCGGCTGGTACAGCCCCACCCAGACAAACAGGTCGCTGTCCGCCGCCAGGGCTTCGCTGACCTGATCCAGCGGCACGGCCCGGTCACGCTGTCCGGTGCTGCGCCGGTAGGTCACACAGTTCACCACCCCCGGCTGGACGGCAGGCAGGGTGGCCGGATTGATGTTCATGCTTGGCAACACCTCGGGTACAGGTCCAACAGGCCGCAGGGGCCGCATGGAAACGCTTTCCCTACCGGATTGGCCTGCATTCACCTTTCAGCAGGCGGGCCAGATTGTGGCATGATAGCGGCCTCGTTGGGTGATTTTTCAGGATGCATTCATGGCACAGTCCGGTCGCTGGCAGCACTGGTATCGTCGGTTGTCGGGCAAGATGCTCGATCTGGTGGTCAAGCCGCATGTGATTGGCGAGGTCCCGCAGCTCAACGCGCCGCCCCCGGCTGAATCCAGCACGCCTGCCCCGCTGTCGCGTCCGGTCTGCTATGTGCTGCTGGACCATTCGCGCAGCAATGCCCTGCTGGTGGACAGTGAGGCCCGCCGCCAGAAGCTGCCGCCCCTGCTGGAACCCATGGACAGCCACGTGCTCAGCCAGCCCAATGCCGTGCTGTTCCTGCGCAACACCCCTGGCACCCCGGCCGGCACCCTGTACCCGCCCAAGCTGCTCAGCCTGCTGGAAGCCCTGTGCGACCATCCAGAGCTGGACGTGGACCTGGTACCCGTCACGGTGCTGTGGGGCCGCGAACCGGACAAGGAAGACAACTGGTTCAAGCTGCTGCTCAGTGACGACTGGAATACACCGGGGGTGTTTGGCCAGCTGGTCAACATTGGCGTACATGGCCGACACACCTTTGTGCAATTCCACGAGCCCCTGTCGCTGCGCCAGCTGATGCAGGACACGCCGGACACCCAGCAAGTCCCGGACCACGTCACCCAGCAATTGCGGGCCTATCTGGAGCACCAGCGAGAACTGGTGCTGGGACCGGACCTGTCGGACCGGCGCAACCTGGTCGATGACCTGATCGAATCGCCCGGCATCCAGCAGGCCATCCACGAAGAAAGCATCCGCAGCAATCAACGCCCTGAACAGGTGCGCGAAACGGCCCGCGAATATCTGGGCGAAATACTCTCGGACTACTCCTCCACCACCATCCGCATGCTGGAAATCAGCCTGAACTGGCTGTGGACGCAGCTGTATGATGGCGTCGATGTGCACAATTTTGCCCGGGTGCGTGAACTGGCCGAGGACCATGAAATCGTCTATGTGCCCTGCCACCGCAGCCACATTGACTACCTGCTGCTGTCGTATGTGATTTACCGTCAGGGCCTGCGCCCGCCCTACATTGCGGCTGGCGACAACCTGAACCTGCCGGTGCTGGGCAGTATCCTGCGCGGCGGCGGCGCGTTTTTCATCCGTCGTTCCTTCAAGGGCAATCACCTATACACCGCCGTCATCCGCGAATACCTGCACAGCATTCTGGTGCGCAACACCCCGCTGGAGTATTTCATTGAAGGCGGCCGCTCACGCACCGGCCGACTGCTGGCCCCCAAGACCGGCATGCTGGCCATGACCGTGCACAGCCACCTGCGCGACCACAGCAAGCCGATTGCCTTTGTGCCCACCTACATCGGCTACGAACGGCTGATGGAAGGCGGCACCTACATCGGCGAGCTGGAAGGCAAGCCCAAGGAAGCCGAATCGATCCTGGGCCTGCTGAAAGCCACCCGCAAGATTGAGCGGATCTTTGGCAAGGTGCATGTGAATTTTGGGGAGCCGGTGCTGCTCGACAGTGTGCTGCGTGCCCACCAGGTGGACCATTTCCGCCTGCAGCGCAATGACGATGACCTGCCGGAAGAAGTGTCCCAGGCCATCAATACGCTGGCCCAGCAGATCATGCAGAACATCAACCGCGCGGCGGTGGTGAATCCGGTGTCGCTGCTGGCGCTGGTGCTGCTTGGGACCCCCAAGCATGCGCTGGACGAAGCCATGTGCATCAAGCAGCTGGACAATTACCGGCAGATGGCCCTGAACGCCCCCTACGACGAGCAGGTGCAGACCACGCTGATGAGTGGCCGGGAAATCATTGATTATGGCCTGAAGCTCAAGCTGATCAAACGGGTCAGCCACCTGCTCGGCGACCTGATTGCCATTGAGGACCAGCAGGCGCTGCTGCTGACCTATTTCCGCAACAACATCCTGCACCTGTTCATCCTGCCGTCGCTGCTGGCTGCGCTGATCCTGCAGAATGGCCGCATCAGCCATGAAGAGGCCCGGCGCATCATCAGCGAGCTGTACCCCTTCCTGCAGGCTGAGCTGTTCCTGAAATGGCCGGATGGTTTGCTGGCCGACATGGTGAATCAGCAGATCAGCAGCCTGACCACACTGGGCCTGATCGAAAGCGACGACAGCATGCTGTTCTGCCCGGCCCCGAACTCGGAATCCTTCAGTCAGCTGCGTGTACTGGCCGCTCCCGTGCAGCAGAGCCTGGAGCGTTATTTCATGACGGTGACGCTGATCCACAGCCAGGGCAGCGGACGCATCAGCACCCGCCAGCTGGAGGACCTCAGCCACCTGCTCGGCCAGCGCCTGTCGATCCTGT
>JBPOIS010000189.1:0-4703 GCA_052034295.1 Pseudomonadota bacterium | reverse complement strand
GGCTGAGTTGAATTTGACCGACGGCAGCGAGATGTTGCTGACGCTGGACAGGTCGTTGATCAGCACTTCATACAGGCCCTGGTTGTTTTCATCCACCAGGGTGATCACCACCACCACCTTGCCGTTGATGTTCTTGGTGGAGATGTTGATGCGCGCCTTGGTGACCGCGGTGGTGGCCCCCGGCTGGGTCGGCACCACCACTGCGCCGCCGGCCTTGCTCAGCAGGTTCACACTGATGAACTGGGCAAACAGCTGTTGCAGGTTGATGTTCTGATCCTGCGGCACTTCGATCAGGAACGAGCCCTGTGCGGTACCGGCCTGCGAGACGTTGACGCTGATCTGGGTCAGGTTGATGCTGGCGGCCAGTTTTTGCAGTTCGGTTTCATATTTGCTCATCAGCGCGCTGATCAGGGTCTGCAGGTCCTGGGCCTGCTGGGCTGTCACGGTGATTTCGGCCACGGCGCCCTGGACCTGACCGGCGGTCCCGGTGCCAGCCAATTTGTTGATGAACAGCTTGCCATCGAAGTCGCCGGTCGGCTGGTTGGCGTTGATTTCAACGGCCTGCGGCAGCACCACTTGGCCACTGGCGGTGTTCACGCTCAGGTAGTTGGTCAGCGGCGTCGGGGTGGGCGTCGGGGTCGGGGTGGGCGTCGGGCTGGGGGTGGAGGAGTTGCTGCTGCCACCACAGCCGGTCAGGCCAATGCTGGTGATCAGTGCGGTGCACAACAGGGTGCCTTTGAGTGAATTTTTCATCATCGATTGTCCTTTTGCAGAGCGTTTGTCATAAGGTCGGTGTCACGCCGATCTTGCTCAGGTCCAAAAGTAAAGGAATTTGGCAAATTGTGCAATCCGGGTGTGATTGATTTTACGTTTTGTTTCTGAATGAAAATAATTCTATTTTGTATTGTTTTCTTTGGGGTGTTTTTTGTGGGGTCAATGTTTCTGTTTTGATATTTTTATATGATTCGCGGTTTTTTATGTTTTGCATGACCTGAACCAGCCCGCCAGACCAGGGGGTCCGGCAGGCAGGCCCGTACGGGATCAGGCCAGGGTGCGCAGTTTTGGTTCGCGGTCCCACTGGCGGGTTTTGGCCTGGGTGATGAAGTCGGCCACAGCCTTGATGGCCACCACCCCGGCATCCGGTTGCACCCCGGCACGCGCCAGAATCGGCTGGGTGCCCTGACAGGCGGCAATCGCCTTCAGGTGGGCGTACGCATCGCTGAACCAGTCCAGCGCAGCGCTGTCGTTGGCGAGTTTTTCACCTTCGGCGGGCAGCAGGATGCTGGCCACGGCATCAAACAGCACCGAGGGTGTGCCGGCCAGCTGGCCGTCGGCCTTGATGTTCTGGCCATTGCTGAGGGTCAGGTGGATTTTGGGGGCCACCAGCTTGACCGAAGCCCCTTCGGCCTTCAGGGCGTCCTGATACTGTTGCACGGTGTCGGCATTGGAGCCTTCGCTGACCAGAATACCGATGCAGCGGCCCTGCAGGGTGGGCACCATTTTGCCGATGGTCTGGACTGCCGGGGAGGGCGGCAGGTCCTGCACTGGCGCAGCGGCCGGTGCCGGTTCGGGCAACTGGTCATGCCCCAGCCCTTGGGCCACACGCTGCGCCAGTTCCGGGTCGATGTGCTGCAGGTGGGAAAGGATGCCCACATGCACATGGACGGTTTCCACCTTGGACAGCTCAAACACAATCGCCGTGGCCAGATGGGCCTGCTCAACCGGCGTCTGGCTGCGGTAGAACTGCCGGGCCTGACTGTAGTGATCGGCAAAGGATTCCGGACGCACACGGCCCTTGGCCACGTCGTGGCGCGACTGCTCGCGCTCGATCATGCGCTCGGCAAAACTCCTGAAGCCCGCCGGGGTCTCCACCGGACGGTTCGGCTCCAGGCTCTGCGGCTCATAGCTGGTGCGGCCCTTGGGCACCTGCATCTGCATGAACCCGTCACGCTGGTTGTTCAGCACCGGACAGCGCGGGGCATTGATCGGCAACTGGGCAAAGTTCGGGCCGCCCAGACGCGACAGTTGCGTGTCCAGATAGCTGAACAGCCGACCCTGCAGCAGCGGGTCATTGGAAAAATCAATGCCCGGCACGATGTTGGCGGGGCAGTAGGCCACCTGTTCGGTTTCGGCAAAAAAATTGTCCGGCCAGCGGTTCAGGGTCATGGTGCCGATCACCTGCAGCGGCACCAGCTCCTCGGGGATCAGTTTGGTGGGATCGAGGTGGTCAAACGGAAACTGCGCCGCGTCCTCTGCCGTGAACAGTTGTACGGCCAGGTCCCACTCGGGGTAGTCGCCCCGCTGGATGGCTTCGAACAGGTCACGGCGGTGAAAGTCATTGTCGGCGGCCTGCAGCTTCAGCGCCTCGTCCCAGACTGTGGACTGCAGGCCCAGCCTGGGACGCCAGTGGAATTTGACAAAGGTACTCTGGCCTTCGGCATTGACCAGCCGGAATGAGTGAATGCCAAAGCCTTCCATCATGCGCAGGCTGCGCGGCAGGGTGCGGTCCGACATGGCCCACATCAGCATGTGCATGGACTCTGGCATCAGCGAAATAAAATCCCAGAACGTGTCATGGGCGCTGGCCGCCTGGGGAAAGCCCCGGTCCGGTTCCATTTTCACCGCATGAATCAGGTCCGGGAATTTGATCGCATCCTGAATGAAAAACACCGGAATGTTGTTGCCCACCAGGTCCCAGTTGCCTTCCGGCGTGTAGAACTTCACCGCAAAACCGCGCACATCGCGGGGGGTATCCACTGAGCCAGCCCCGCCGGCCACGGTGGAAAACCGGGTGAATACGGGCGTCTCGGCGCCGACTTCGGTGAGAATTTTTGCGGTGGTGTACTGGGACAGCGAGTGGGTCAGCTTGAACACCCCATGCGCTGCGGTACCACGGGCATGCACGATTCGCTCGGGGATACGCTCATGGTCAAAGTGGGTGATTTTTTCGCGGAGGATAAAGTCTTCCAGCAAGGCCGGCCCGCGTTCAAAGGCAGTCAGGCTGTTCTGGTTGTCGCTGACCGGGATGCCCTGCTGGGTGGTCAGGGTGGCGGTGCTGCTGCCGGGCTGCGGGTGGGTTTCGCCGCCGGAACCCTGCAGCATCTGGTGAAAAGGACAGGCGGACGGTGCGGGCTTGCGCATGGGAACACACTCGGGGTGAACAAAACTGCCCCCAGCCTAGCAGTGCGCCGCGGGGGCTCTGCTGGGGCTCTGTCCCTGCTGTGTGTGGGTTTTGTATGGGATAATATTTTGAAATATATTAACTTTTTGTTTCGAGACCTGGGTGCTGAGCCGGTTCAGGACAGGCTCAGCGCCAGACGGATCTCATGGAATTCAGCACGATAGCCGCGCTTGTGCAGTTCGGTCTTGATCGGGGCCAGCCGCAGTTCGCCGGATTCGGTGCGCAGCTCGGGGGCGTTGTTTTTTTCCAGCTGGTGGGCGATCTGCTGGACCACCTGCTGGAATTCGGCATTGGGGCGCAGGGCGTCCAGATTGATGGCTTCGCCCTGTTCCTTCAGGCGCAGCAGGTGGCCCACCACGGTGCCGACGGTCAGACCGCGCTGGCTGGCGATGTCTTCCGGGCTGTGGCCCTGCTGGTGCAGTTCGAGGGTTTTTTTCAGGGTGTTCTTCTGGTCGGTGTCAGCGTCCTTGCGTGGCAGGGACCGGGGCCGGGTGCGGCTGGCCTGCAGGGTTTTTTCATGGGCGCTGATGACTTCAGGCGACAGGGTGCCGCCGCTGGCCAGCACAAAGCGGCGCTGTTTTTCGGCGAGGATGTCGCGGCGCTCAGGCTGGGCCTGATCGGCCAGGTACTCGGCTTCGTGCTGGTCGGACAGTTCGCGGAAGCGGGCGTCGGCCCTGGCGGCGAGTGGGTCCAGCGTCAGCGCCATGTCATTGAGGCCGAGCAGACGCAGCCCGGACAGGTCGCGCAGCCGGGACAGCGCCACATAGCCCTGACCGGGTTCAAAGCAGGCCGACAGGTCGATTTCGGCGGCATCCAGGGTCATGCCCTGTGACTTGTGCACGGTGATGGCCCAGGCCAGTCGCAGCGGCAGCTGGCTCAGACTGGCCTGCACCTTGCCCTGATCGTCGGTGATGCTCCACTCGTCCGGCTGTACCAGCAGGCTGCGGCCGTCGCGCAGTTTGACACGGGGCAGCGGCTGTTCCCCATCGGGCGGGGTGGCAAATCCGCTGATTTCTCCCAGCGTGCCGTTCATGTAGCCCAGATCGGGGTTGTTTTTCACAAACATGACCTGTGCGCCTTTTTTCAGGGTCAGCACTTCTTCGACCGGGACGCTGTTGTAGAGGCTGTCGATCAGGCCGCTTTTGCCGTCGTGGCTGGCCTGATAGGTCATGGCATCGCCCTTGAGCTGTTCAAGCTGGCGCTGGTTGATCTGGTCCACATCGACGTTGTGGGTGTACAGCCGGGTCAGCTGGCCCTGCAGGGTCTGGCCCTGGGTGTCCAGCAGCTGCGCCCGCTGTTCTGGCTGCAGGGCCTGATGGCGCAGGGCGTTGAGGATGCTGTTCAGCGGCGAGTCGCCCTGCCGGTGCGATTCGGTCAGGTAGCAGACCTTCAGACCGGCCTCCACCCAGGCCGGGGACATGAAGGCAAATTTGTCACGGTTGCGTTCGCCGCGCTGGCCGACCGGCGGCAGCTGCAAAAAATCCCCGCACACCACCAGTTGCAGCCCGCCAAAGGGCTCGTC
>JBPOIS010000083.1:0-19944 GCA_052034295.1 Pseudomonadota bacterium | reverse complement strand
TCCCCATCGGCAAAATTCCCCGACCATTTCGGGTAATACGCCGCAATCGTCTCCAGAACCTCACCCGCTTCCTCAATGAAAATCTCGCGGATGTCCTCGTCCTGGTCAAAATCATCCTCAGGCAGGGTGATGGCAGCCAGCCATTCTGCCGGCAGCGTCGCCGCTGCGGGGACTGATGCAGGCAGCTCCGATGCCTGCTGGATGTCCTGCGGTGCTGCCACGGGTTCCACAGGGCGTTCTGTTTCTGCGTCTGGCTGCTGAGTTTCTCCGGCGTCGTCCAGCGCCACCGTGGCGGGAGGCAGCGGAATGGCCAGGGCATCCAGCAAGTCCAGCGACGTGTGGTCATCAAAGACTTTTTCGCCCTTGCTGCTGGGGCGCTCGTCCCCGGGCTCACCCACCTGCTCAAACTCGATCAGGCACTGGGCCACACGCTTGAGGATGTGGGCATCCTGGTAGTGGCCAGCCAGCTGGTCCAGGTAGTACTCAATCCCGGACACCATGTCGGCCAGCAGGTCCATTTGCCGCCAGCTGGGCGACTGGGCGCTGTCCAGTACCTGATCCCGGAACAGTTGTCCCACCTGGGTGGTCAGGCTGGCGGCTTCGTCCAGATTCAGCAGGGTAAACACCCCACGCACCTGATCCAGCTCCTGGGGAATGTCGGCGAGATACTGCAGGTCCTGCTCGTGTGCGGTGTAGGCCACCAGGGCATTTTTGGCATTTTCCAGGGCGATGCGCGAAGCCCGCACCGCTGCATGGCGGGCTTCCTCGACCGCCACATCACTGCTGGAAGGCTGTGCCGACAGCGACAGCAGGTGATCAATCTGATCCAGAATGGCCTGGGCCTGCTGCTGGCAATCAGCCGCCAGCCGGTGTTCAGTCAGTGCGGTACGGCAGCCCTGCAGCTGATCCACCAGCTGGTACCAGCCGCCAATGTCCAGCAAGTGGCTGGCTTCATCCAGAAGGGTGAGGGTTTCATCGGCGGTGAGGGTCTGCTGCAGCACCTGCACCAGCAGGCCACGCACCCGGTCCAGCACCCGGTTATTGTTCAGGTTGCTCGGGGAATCCAGCCCGGCCAGGCTACGCAGCCGCCGTCCCTCGGTGGTGTGCAGGGGCTGGAACTGTCCCAGCTGGATCAACAGGTCCACCAGCAGCAGATCATCATCCTGCTGCACCCGGGCACTGCGCTCCAGACGCACCAGCAGTCGCTTGAAATTGCTGCGCAGCGGCAGGCCGGACATGGCCTGTTCCTGCAGCAGTACAGTCGCCACATGCCACTGGGCCGCCTGCTGCAGGGAAGGACTGGCCGAGCTCAGCACCTCGGCCACACGATGCAGCCGGGTCCAGACCTCATCGTCGGGCAGCCCCTGCAACAGGACCTGCATCTGCTGGCGCCAGGCCAGTTGCAGCCACTGGCGCTCCTCACCGGTCAGCCGTCGGCTGAGGTAGTCGTTGCGCAGCAGCAGCGGTGCCGGTGGAATCAGCTCCTGCGGCAGGGCGGTGTGCTGCCCCAGCAGACCCTGCAGGTGATACACCATCCGGTAGATCGCCACAGAGTGCCGGCGCTTGCTGTACTGGATCTGGTTGATTTCCTCGCGCAGCAGCTCCACCCCCAGCCGCAGTTCGGGCAGGATGGTCAGACCCAGGTTTGGCTGGTGGGCCACCAGGGCCACCTGCTTGAGCACGTCAGCCAGGATCAGGGGCTCGTGCAGCTGGGTCATCTGCAGAATGCCGCCCACCTGATGCAGGTCAGTGGCCACCTGCTGCAGCGCTGAAGGCTGTAACAGGATGTCCGGGCTGGCCAGATTGCTGATGATGCTGTCCAGCAGCTCGTTAAGCGCGTCCTTGACCCAATCAAGTGCGATGTATGATTGCTGCTGGTTCATGCTGACCCCTTGTCCATCTGGCCCGATCCTTTACAATTTGAGGTATGCCAGGGTCTGCAGATCCGGATGGCGCCGGACCCCAACCGGCTGCCACCCTGACAGTTCCCCTGGCCCAAGCACCAGCAGTCCGCCGGGACGCAGGTGC
Source organism: Pseudomonadota bacterium (assembly GCA_052034295.1). Classification (GTDB taxonomy): domain Bacteria; phylum Pseudomonadota; class Gammaproteobacteria; order Pseudomonadales; family Moraxellaceae; genus JBPOIS01. Next base: position 17,916 of record JBPOIS010000083.1, on the reverse strand, counting down.
TCAATCATTTTCTGAACAATATCCCGCCGCTCGAAGCGCCGGAAGTAGATCAAAACGTTCTGGCAAAAAACAATGTCCATGTCGCGCAGGGCATAATCGCTCAGGCTGTGCAGGTTTTGCCGGCCAAACACCACCTGGGCACGCAGTGACTGCCCGACACGCCAGTGCCTGCGGGCGGCGTCATAGCTGCCAAAACGCTCCCGCTGTGCTTCGCTGAGCCGACTGACCCGGCGCACGGCATAGCATCCTGCCCTGGCCTCGCTCAGTGCAGCGTCACTGTAGTCGGTGCCAAACACCTGGACCGGGCACCCCTGCTCCGCGGCCGTGATGGCCAGAGACCAGGTTTCTTCACCCGTGGCACAGCCGGCGCTCCACACCCTGAGCAACTGCTGCCGCTCACGACAATGTTGCGCCACCACCGCAAACGAGGGTGGATGGCGAAAAAACTGGGTTTCGTGGATCAGCAGCCGCTCAGCCAGCTGTTGCCAGGCCTCGGCATCCCGGACCAGCAAGGCCAGATACTGCTCCAGACTCAGCCCGCTCTGCTGCCAGGATGATTTGATGCACTGCTCAAACAATCCCTGCTGGCGGCTGGGCAACACCATGCCCAGCCGCTGTTCGATCAGGGAGTGCCAGAGTGCAGACTGCTCGGCATCAAACCCTTCGCTCCATTTCATGAACACACCCTGGCCTCACGCTTGGTTGCCCTCAGGCAGCTTGAAGCCGGAGACCGATTCACGCAGGTTGGCCGCCATGTCTGCCAGGTTACCGACGGAGCGGGCGGTGGCAATGGTACCGGCAGTGGTCTGCGTGGTGATTTCCTGAATGATGTTCATGGTGTTGGAAATGTGGCCTGCCGATGCGGCCTGCTGGCGGGCTGCGTTGGAAATGTTCTGAATCAGGTCCGCCAGAGAGCGGGATACTTCCTGAATCTCTTCCAGGGCCACACCAGCGTCCTTGGCCAGTTTTGCACCACGGACCACCTCAGACGTGGTTTGCTCCATCGAAATAACCGCTTCGTTGGTGTCGGTCTGAATGGTACGCACCAGCCCTTCGATCTGCTTGGTGGCCGCTGTGGAGCGTTCCGCGAGGCGCTGAACCTCGTCGGCAACCACCGCAAAACCGCGTCCGGCTTCACCGGCCATCGAAGCCTGAATCGCCGCGTTCAGGGCCAGAATGTTGGTCTGGTCGGCAATGTCGTTAATCAGCGAAACGATGTCACCGATCTCCTGCGAGGATTCACCCAGACGCTTGATCCGTTTGGAGGTTTCCTGGATCTGCTCACGGATGGTGTTCATGCCATCGATGGAGCGCTGAACCACTTCACCGCCGTTGTAGGCGATCGCAACCGACCGCTCCGCAACTGCAGCAGACTCCATGGCGTTGGCCGACACCTGGTCAATCGACACGGCCATTTCGTTGATCGCCGCAGAGGCACCGGCGATTTCCTGCGCCTGGTGCTCAGAGGCTTCCGCCAGCTGCATGGTGGTGGCCTGGGTTTCCTGGGACGACTCCGCAACCTGCAGGGCCGTGGTGTTGATCGCAGACACCAGTTGACGCAGCTGGTCGATCGCGTAGTTGACCGAGTCGGCAATCGCGCCGGTGAAGTCTTCGGACACCGTGGCGTTGACGGTCAGGTCACCGTCCGCGAGGTCGCCGAGTTCGTCCAGCAGCCGCAGAATGGCGGTCTGGTTGCGTTCACTTTCTTCTTCCAGCAACTGGGCACGCTTGGATTCTGCTTCAGCTTCGACGCGCTTGCGGTCGGCATCGGCCAGCATGCGCTCCTGGTCCAGGGTCGCGCGCATCTGGAACAGCTTGAACAGCGACCAGACCAGCCCCCCCAGGGCCAGCAGCAGCACAATGGTACTGCCGACGTTACGGGTCTTGCGGGCCACGTCTTCCGACAGGGTGGTCAGCTGGTTCAGCATGTCCACCGAGGTTTTCAGCAGCGCACTGGTGGAGCTGCGCACCTGATACACCTGCGGCGAGCTCACCAGAATGCGGGCCGCTGCGTTTTTGATGCTGTCTTCATAGGTCTGCTTGACCGATTCCAGCGAAGCACGCAGCTCGGCGGAGTTGACCCGCTCCAGACCCAGCGAATTGTCACCGCTGAGCTGGCCATCCAGCACACGGCCAAAATCGTCGGCATCAGAACTGAAGTCATCGGCGGAGGACACGGAGCTTTCATCCCCGTTCAGCACGGTGTTGATCGAGCGCAGGATCCGCTCGGACAGCAGCACCTGGTTTTTGGCCAGTGCCACCTGGCTGGACGGCGCGCCTTCACGCACCATGCCATCGACCACCGCGTTGTATTCGGCCTGCATGTCCGGCACCACTTCCGCAATGTTCAGCGCCAGGCCGTTCAGTTCCTGCACGGTCTTGCGGTTGGCCAGAATCAGGTTGGTGTGCTTGTTGATGTCCGCCCAGCTCTTGTCCACGGTCGCCGTGTTGCCATAGAGGCTGTGCACCGAGTCCAGCAGCTCCTTGAAGCGCTTCTGGTTGGCTTCCAGGCTCTGGAAGGCGGTCTGGTTCGAACCACGCGCCGCTTCCGACGCGTTCTTGGCAATCTGCTGTGACAGCACGCGCATTTCGGCGACGTTACGGATCAGGGTGTTGTCGCGTGGCACGCTCACCAGCAGGTACACCAGCACAATCAGCGTCACCAGGGCGGCCACAATGGCGCCGACCAGCCAGGGCGTGGTCCGGGTGGGGTCACCAAAGAACCCCGCCATCCGCGCCCAGGCATTCTGGCCGGCATTGGCTGCGGCAGATGACTTGTCTACCCCCTTCACAACCGCATTCTTCATCTAAACTGCTCCTTGCTTCCCTGACTGGCAAACAATCTCTGATTCTAAAAACAGGTCATGGGTCAACGTAACGCGGCATTCATGTAGCGCGTGTCACTGGTCAACCGGCTGGGCAGCACCACAATCCAGTGCTGTCCCTGTGCATCCTCAAAACGTCCTTCCACCATCCCGGCCAGCCCCTCGGGAATCTGCGCCACATCAGGCCGGTAATTTTCGGCACCAAAATGTTGAATGCCCTGCACCTCATCGACCAGCAGGCCTGAAAACAGGTCAGGCTGGTCCACCACCAGCACCTTGGCATGCCGGCTGTTGCGCACCAGCCCGGCAAACCCGGCAAACCCGGCCAGATCGGTCAGCGGCAGCAGGCGGCCGCGCACATTGGACAGGCCCAGCATCCAGGGCTGGGTGCCGGGCACAGGGGTGTAATCCTGGAGGTTCAGCACTTCAGCGATTTCGCCCAGCGGGCTGATGAACTGCAGGCCGGCCAGCCGGAAGGCCACCCCCGACCAGCGTTCGCCTTTTTCGTGGCGCTGGATGCTTTGTTTGCGAAGGCGGGCCCGCTCGGCCAGCCGCAACAGCTCGATAAAGCCTCGTGCGGACATGATGCTATCCAGAGATCAGCAGTTGATTGATCACCCGCAGCAGGTTGGTTTCGTCCACCGGCTTGGTCAGGTAGTCACTGGCCCCCTGACGTTTGCCCCAGACCCGGTCGGTCTCCTGATCCTTGGTGCTGACAATCACCACAGGAATGCTGGATGTCTCAGGGTGGCGGGTGATCTGGCGGGTGGCCTGGAACCCGTTCATGCCGGGCATGACCACATCCATCAGCACCAGATCGGGCTTCTCGGTGCGCGACATGGTCACGCCGTCTGCACCATTGCTGGCTTCAATCACCTGATGGCCGTGACGCTGCAGGATCTCCCGGAACCGAAAGCTCTCTGTCGGGGAGTCATCCACAACCAAGATACGTGCCATAACCCACCTCTCCACAAAACTCAGTATTTGCCCACGTGCTGCCGAATGGCTTCAAACAGCTCTTCCTTGCTGAACGGCTTGGTCAGATATTCATCCGAACCCACGATGCGTCCCTTGGCCTTGTCGAACAGGCCATCCTTGGATGACAGCATGATCACAGGGGTGTTCTGGTAGGTTTTGTTGTTCTTGATCAGGGCACAGGTCTGATAGCCATCCAGGCGGGGCATCATGATGTCCACAAAGATGATGTCGGGATTGCTGTCAGCGATCTTGGCCAGCGCATCAAAGCCGTCGTTGGCAGAGATGACCGTACAGCCTGCCTTTTCAAGCAGTGTTTCTGCGGTGCGACGGATCGTCTTGGAGTCGTCGATCACCATCACTTTCAGGCCATCAAAATTTTCATCCATTTGCTGCATCTTCCTGAAGGATTAAGGCAGGTCGTACTCTCATGCGCCTGGCCGCCCGCCTTCCAGACCTGCCCATTCAAGGCGAGCGATGTCGTTTTTGTAGCATAGCCACGTCACAAATGCCAATTTAAACCATTGTTGATCGTTTTGCATCAACACTTCAAAATGCGCAGCAAATAATTGTGCATACTCATGCCGTTCAGGCTGCATGGGACACAGGCCGGCCTGCACACCGCCATGCCAATCTGGGAGAGGCAACACCATGACTGATGGGTCAAATCCTGCACTGCGGCGGCATCGCCCCCTGCTGGCCTGTGTGGGGCTGGGCATGGCCCTGCTGTTTGCCGCCGGGCCGGGCCAGGCTGCGCCCATGAGGGGAGCCGAGAGCCGCAGCGGCAACACGCCAGTGGTGCGCTGGTACCGGACCCATGCCAATGGCGTTCCGGTGCTCAGTGCCACCATCACCGAGCAGCACATCAGGAATGGCTATGAAGGCCTGGACGCCAACATGCAGGTGGTCAAGCGGGTGCCGCCCTATTCTGTGGCCCTGCAGGCACGGCGCAAGGCCCTTCTGGATCAGCAGAATGCCCAGCGCATGGCCGACCGTAACCTGGTCCGGCTGTATTCCTCGTCCGTGAATGCCATCGCCCAGCGCGACCGGCTGCTGCGTGACCTGCGTGGGCGCCGGGCGACCCTGGAAAAGCAGCTCAGCGAACTCACCCTGACCCATCAGAAAGACGTGGCGTCTGCTGCCGCATATGAGCGGCGCGGGGACCGGATTCCCGCCACCCTGAACCACCAGCTCAGCACCCAGCAGGAGCAGATGCAGCTGCTGCAGCAGAACCTGCTGGCCCTGAAACAACAGGAAAGCAGCACCCAGCACCAGTATGACCAGGCCATTCAGCGGCTGGTGTATCTGGAAAAAAACCCCCAGCTGCTGGTGGAGCCATCATCCAGGCCTGCCCTGCCCTGAGCAGGGACCACCCCGCCCTAGGAGGCCGTGGAGACAGCGCTGATGCGCGGGTCCGGTCCGCTGCAGAGCTGTTCCAGGGCCAGGCTGAGTTCCTGTCGCGCATCATCAAGCTGCCGGTTCAGCTCACGCATCTGATCCAGATCTGCACAATAAATAAAGAACTCATGGAAGCTGCCGCGCACAGGCTGCAGCAGTTGCCGCCAGGCAGTCTGGGCCGAGGCATAGTCGCGCAGGCCCACCCAGTACTGAATGCGTTTGAGCGCATGCACCCACTGCCGGTCATGGCGGCGGGCCTGCTGGATCAGCTCCTCCAGGGTGCTCAGTGTGTGCTGGTGAAGGTTGGCCGCGTGCACGATGGGGTATCCTTGTTGTTGTCCTCGGGCTGGCCTCAACAGGTGCGGCCATGGGGCGATGTGTTTATGTTTACATAACTTTACAGAATTGAAAAGCCCTGTGGTTCACGGATAAAGGGTGGCTAAGTTGGCGTTTTTTCATGCAGGTGATCCGCCTGTGCAGCGCATTTTTTGCGTATGATCCGTGCTGCCTCTATCCAGTGCTGGGAAGCCTGATCATGCCTGTTTGCGCCAATCGTCTGTGTTCACATCGACGTGCCCTTTCATCCCCATGGATGTGGATGATCTGGGTGGTGCCGGTGACGCTGGGGCTGTCTGCCTGCGGCGGCCCGGATGCCCCGGCACGAACAGACACAACGCACCGTGCCCAGGCCGCTGCCCTGCAATTGACCGACCTGGATGTGGCCCTGGCCCAAGCGGTGCAAATCCGTCCCACGGCGCTGTTCACCGGCACCCTGCAGAGCCTGAGCAGCACCACGGTTCAGGCGCAGAGCAGTGGCCAGATCCGCGATGTGGTGGTGCGGGTGGGCACGCCGGTCCAGCAGGGTCAGGTTCTGGCGCGCATCAATGACCAGGACAGTCAGGCCCGCCTGCTGCAGGCACAGGCCAATGAATCCGGCATTCAGGCCCAGCTGACGCTGGCCCAGAACAACCTGCGCCGCTATGAGGCCCTTTTTGCCAAGGGTTTTGCCTCGCGGCTGGAGCTGGAACGTGCCCAGGCCGAAGCCACAGCCCAGCAACAAAACCTGCGTGCCCAGCAGGCCATGGCCCGGATTGCCCGCAAGGCCGTTGAAGATGCGGTGGTGCGGGCACCGCTGAGCGGCTGGGTCACCCAGCGCCAGGTCAACTCCGGCCAGATGGTGCAGATGGGCCAGACCCTGTTTGAAGTGATGAACCCCAATGATCTGGAGGTGGCCGGCACCCTGTCGGGCAACGCCGATTTGCCCCTGCAATCTGGCCAGACCCTGTCGTTTGAGGTGGAAGGCCTGTCCAGCCAGACGTTCAGCGCGGTACTGACCCGCCTGAATCCAGCCACCGATCGCCTCAGCCGCAGCCAGACCTTTTTTGCGCAGGTGCAGACGCCGAACATGGCCCTGCGCCCCGGCCAGTTTGTGCGTGGCACCGTGGCCGGCAGCGGTGTGGTGCAGGGGGTGGCCATTCCGGCCGTGGCCCTGAAGCGTGGCGACCAGCCCTATGTGTGGGTGGTGCGCCAGCAAAAACTGGTCCGCCAGCCGGTGCGGGTGGTGCAGCAGGACCCCCTGAACAACCGGGTCCTGATCGACGGGGTGGCGGCCGGTGAGCCGGTGATCCGGATTGAGCTGAGCCCTGAAGCTGCGGGTCGTGCGGTGGTATTGCCCGCGCCGCAGCCCCGCACTGCCGCAGTGGGAGGCTGAACCATGTGGCTGACCCGTGTCAGTGTCAATCATCCGGTGTTTGCCACCATGATGATGCTTGCGTTGATGGTGCTGGGACTGGCGTCCTGGCAGCGCATGAAAGTAGAAGAATTTCCCAGTGTGGATTTTCCGTATGTGGTGGTCAGTACGGTGTATCCGGGGGCCTCGCCTGAAGTGGTTGAGGCCGATGTCAGCCGCCCGCTGGAAGACAGCATCAACACCATCGCCGGCGTCAAGCAGGTCATTTCCACCAGCCGGGATGGCATGTCGCTGGTGATCGTGCAGTTTGACCTCAATGTGCCCAGCACGCTGGCGGCGCAGGACGTGCGCGACCGCATCGCCCAGATCCGCCCGACCCTGCGTGAAGGCATCAAGGACCCCACCATCGAACGCTATGACCCGTCTTCGGTGCCGGTGGTGTCGGTGGTGTTCCGCTCCAGCACCATGCCCATGCGTGAACTGTCCAGCTATCTGGACCAGGTGGTCAGCAAACGCCTGCAAACCGTGACCGGCGTGGGCAAGGTCAACCTGCTGGGCACGGTCAAGCGGCAGATCCGGGTGGCCCTGGACCCGGTGCGCCTGCAGGCCATGCATGTCAGCGTCGATCAGGTGCTGAACACCCTGCGCACCGAAAACGTCGAGCTGCCCAGCGGCTACCTCAAGGACGGTGGCCGCGAACTGGTGGTGCAGATCCAGGGCCGTCTGGTCCAGCCGCAGCAGTTTGGCCGACTGGTGGTGGCCCGGCCCAATGGCCAGCCGATCTATCTGGAACAGGTGGCCGACGTGCAGGACGCCCAGGCTGATCAGGACAGTGCGGCCCTGATCAATGGCCAGAATGCGGTCGGTCTGGACATCATCAAATCCTCCGGGGCCAACGTGATTGGCGTGGTCGATGCCACCCGCGCCCGGCTGGAAGAAATCCGCCCCACCCTGCCCCCCGGTGTGGAAATGACCGTGGTGGCCGACAGTGCCCAGAGCATCCGCGCCTCGCTCAATGACGTGGTGCGCACCCTGATCGAAGGGGGCATTCTGGCGGTGCTGATCGTGCTGCTGTTTCTGGGCTCCTGGCGCTCGACCATCATCACCGGCCTGACCCTGCCGATCTCGCTGTTTGGCACGCTGATGGTGATGAACATGTTTGGCTTCACCATCAATGTCATGACCCTGATGGCACTGTCACTGTGCATCGGCCTGCTGATCGATGATGCCATCGTGGTGCGGGAAAACATCGTCCGCCACGCCGCCATGGGCAAGGACCATCGGCGTGCGGCCCTGGATGGCACCGAGGAGATCGGCCTGGCGGTGATGGCCACCACGTTGACCATCGTGGCGGTGTTTTTGCCGGTGGCCTTCATGGAAGGCATCATTGGCCGGTTTTTTTATCAGTTTGGGGTGACGGTCTCGGCAGCGGTGCTGCTGTCGATGTTTGTGTCGTTCACGCTCGACCCGATGCTGTCATCGATATGGCCGGAAGTCCCCCCCGATCCCTTCAAAAAACCCAACCTGTTCCGGCGTGGCCTGGATGCCTTTGAGCGGCTGCTGGAGGAGTTTAGCCTCTGGTATTCCCGCCTGTTGGCGCGTTGCCTGCACTGGCGCAAGACCACCCTGCTGGCGGCATTTGCATCACTGGTGGTGGCCTTCATGCTGGCTGGGCTGGTGGGCAAGGAGTTTGTTCCCACCCCTGACCTCGGCGAAATCGGGGTGAAATTTGAAACCCCTGTGGATGCCTCGCTGGAGTACACACTGGCCAAGGTCCATCAGGTGGATGCCCTGCTGCGGCAGGAGCCCGAAGTGACCCAGACCTATACCTCAGTCAACAGCGTCGGCTATCAGGGCCGCAACCGCGTGCAGATCCGGGTGTTGCTCAAACCCAAGCATCAGCGCAAGCGTGGCCTGGAGCAGATGAACGTGGACATCCGTGAGCGGCTGGGCTCGGTGGCGGGGATCACCGTGACCTCGGTGGCCTCGGCCAAGGAATCGGTCTCGGGCGGGGTGAAGCCGATCCTGATCTCGATCAAGGGCAGTGACCTGAACGAGCTGCGGCGCATTTCCGCAGAGTTCATGGCCGGCATGCAAAAAATCCCCGGCGTGGTCGATCTGGAAAGCTCGCTGAAATCACCCAAGCCGACCCTGTCGGTGCAGATCGACCGCGAAGCCGCCAGTGATCTGGGCCTGTCGGTGGGTCAGGTCGGTGCAGCCCTGCGCCCCCTGCTGGCCGGTGAAAAAGTCAGCACCTGGAAGGACGCGCAGGGGGAAAACTACGATGTCGAGGTGCGCCTGCCTGAAGACCTGCGCCGGCAGGTCAGCACGCTGGCCAGCATGACCCTCAGTTCGTCCCGCACCGACCCGCAGACTGGCCTGCCGCTGCAGGTGCCGCTGTCGCAGGTGGCCCGGCTGACCCAGACGCTGGGGGCCTCGCAGATCAACCGCCGCGACCTGTTCCGTGAGGTGCTGGTCAGTGCCAACACGCAGGGCCGACCGGCGGGTGACATCGGTGAAGATGTGACCCGCCTGCAAAACCAGACCAAACTGCCGCCCGGATACAGCTTCCAGGTCGAGGGCGCCAACAAGGACATGGCCGAATCCGCCGCCAGTGCCGCGGCTGCGCTGGTGCTGGGCATCCTGTTCATCTACATGCTGCTGGCCTCGCAGTTCAACAGCTTCCTGCTGCCGATGGCGATCATGTCGTCCCTGCCGCTGTCGCTGATTGGGGTATTCCTGGCGCTGTTCCTGTTTGGCAGCACGCTGAACATCTTTTCGATCATTGGCATCATCATGCTGATGGGTCTGGTCACCAAAAACGCCATCCTGCTGATTGATTTCACCAAGGAGGCAATTGCCAAAGGGGACGACCGCATCACCGCACTGATTGACGCGGGGCGGACCCGGATGCGGCCCATCCTGATGACCACCACAGCGATGGTGGTGGGGATGGTGCCGCTGGCGCTGGGTCTGGGTGAAGGCGCCGAGCAGCGGGCACCGATGGCCCATGCCATCATCGGCGGGGTGATCACCTCGACCCTGCTGACCCTGGTGGTGGTGCCGGTGATCTACACCTTCCTGGATGATGCCAAAATCGGCCTGATACGGTTGTTCCGCTGGGTGCGGGGCTAGGGGAAATGCGGACCCCACTGAACATGCTGGCTACCCGCGGGCAGGCACTGTGGCGCCGCTTCGGGCGGCAGGATGACCGGCGGCGGATCACCAACTGGCGGCACTGCTGACCAGCTGGCAATCGGCACCGCGTGCCTACCACACCCTGTCGCACCTGCAGGACTGCCTGTGGCAGGTGGACCTGCACGCTGCACAGCTACAGCAGCCTGACGCGGTGGCGCTGGCGCTGTTTTATCATGATGCGGTGTATGACCCGCAGCGCCAGGACAACGAACCACAGAGTGCCCAGTGGTTGTGGCGTGACTGGCAGGATCACCTGCCGACGGACACCCTGCAGCGCCTGCAGGGCTGGATTCTGGCCACGGCCACACACGATCCGGCGGGGCTGGACGACGACGGCCTGCGCCTGCTGGACATTGACCTGTCGATTCTGGCCCGTGACCCGGACACCTATGCCCACTATGCCCGGCAGATCCGCCAGGAGTACGCCTTTGTGCCGGAACCGGACTACCGGCGGGGGCGGGCGCAGGTGCTGCAGCGGTTTTTGCAGCGCGAGCGGCTCTACCACAGCGACCTGGCCTCCCCCCACTGGGAGGGGCAGGCCCGGCAGAATCTGCAGCAGGAGCTGCGTGGCCTGCTGGACTGAACAGAAAAAAACCCAACCTCTCCACGCTGTCATCAGACCGCCACATCTGCCCCCTAGGGTGGCGGCTTGCGTCTGGGGATCGGGGGAATCCATCATGGTACAGCGGGTGTTTTCGGTGCTGTTTGTCGATGAGCACAATGCGGTGCGCAGCATCATGGCCGAGGTGATTCTGTATCAGCTGGGCCGTGGGCGCTTCCGCACCCACAGCGCTGGCCTGACGCCACAGGCAGAGATCCATCCGCTGACCCTGCGCGCCCTGGAACTGGCCGGACAGGGCTACCGACTGGAGGGGCTGCACACCAAGTCCATTCAGGCTTTCACCGAGCCCGCTGCCCCCATGGATTTTGTGCTGACGCTCAGCGATGTGCTGCTGGGCACCGGGCTGCCCGATTGGCCGGGGGCGCCGGTGCAGGCGCACTGGGGCTGTGATGAGCCGCTGCAGCTGGCCGAGCGCATGGGCTGGACCGGACCGCAACTGATCCGCGCGTTCAATCAGGTGTATGTGCAGCTGCTGACCCGGCTGCGGATTTTTGCCAGCCTGCCGCCCGCCCGTCTCCTGCAGATGACGCAGCAGGCCCACAGGGCCGGGTGGTCAGCGCTGGGCACGCCAGACCAGCCACCACTGCAGCAGACCGGCTAGCCCAAACAGCCCCCACACCAGCACAAAGCCCCACACGCTGTGGTCCAGTACCCCAAGCAGCGGCAGGGGGTGTTTCTGGTGGGCGACGATCAGCGTCAGAAACAGCGCCAGCGCCAGCAGGCTGAGCGGAAAATTCAGCACCAGCAGCGCATAAATGAATCCGCTGCCCAGACTGCGCACGGCACCGCCCTGATAGGCCAGCAGCACCCAGCCGAGCACCGCCAGCATGCCCAGCGCCCACACCGGCAGGCCATAGCGCCACAGCAGACGGGACACCCTCATGGCGCACTTCCCGTCGCGGGCTGGACCGCACGGCCCTGGGCCTTCAGGGCCTTGTTCACTTCGGGCGGCATGTAGTTTTCATCGTGCTTGGCGAGGATTTCCTCGGCCACAAACACGCCATTCTGCAGGCTGCCCGTGCCGACCACCCCGGAATTTTCCTTGAACAGGTCGGGCAGGATGCCGGTGTAGCGCACCGGGACCGTGGCCTTGAAGTCGGTGATCTTGAACTGCACCTCCAGCGAGCCGCTCTGGCGTTGCAGGCTGCCCTGCACCACCATGCCCCCGGCACGGATGCGTTTGCCTTCGGGGGCCTTGCCGGCCGCCAGCTCCGTGGGGCTGTAAAAATAATTGGCCTGGGCACGCAGGCTGTACAGGATCAGCCCGGTGGCCACCGACAGCCCAGCCAGGGCGACCAGAATCCAGACCAACTGGCGTTTTCGCTTGGGCGTCATGGCTGCTCTCCTGATTCGGATTCTGGACGGGGCTGGGCCTGACGGGCCCGCTGCACCTGACGGCGCTGCCGTGCACTTTCCTCACGCCAGAAACGGCGGCGCTCCCACGGCAGGTACAGGCTCACCGCCACCACGGCCAGCAGGGTCAGGCCCCAGCTCGACCACACAAACGGGCCATGCTGGCCCATGGCCAGCCACTCGCCCACACTGGCAAACGCCGGGGTCATGGTGCTTTCTCCAGCAGGGCCTGTACCCAGCGGCTCTGGCGCTCCCGCTGCAGGATCAGCGTACAGGTGCGGTACAGCACCCACGCAGCCGCCAGCAGATAAAAGCCCAGCAGCATGATCAACAGCGGCACATACATGGCGGGCGGCATCTTCGGGGCCGCAGTGAGGCTAAAGGTCGAGCCCTGATGCAGGGTGTTCCACCAGACCACCGAATACTTGATGATCGGCAGGTTGATGGCCCCCACCAGCGACAGCAGCGCGGCCGCCTTGCCCGGCTCGGGACTCTGGGCAAACGCCTGTTGCAGCGCCACCACCCCGGCATAGAGAAAGGCCAGGATCAGCATACTGGTCAGCCGGCCATCCCACACCCAGTAGGTGCCCCAGGTGGGCTTGCCCCAGATCGCGCCAGTCAGCAGGCTGAGCACACACAGCAACAGACCGATGGGCGCCGCCGCACGGGCCACCAGCTCAGCGGTCTTGATTTTCCACACCAGCGTGATCAGCCCCAGCACCGCCAGCGCAAAATAGATCGACAGCGCCAGACTGGCCGCTGGAACATGGATGAAAATGATCCGGTAGCTGTTGCCCTGCAGGTAATCCGCCGGGGCATACACCAGCGACCACACCGTCCCCACCGACAGCAGCAGGGCTGCCAGCAGCGCCAGCGGGCGCACCCAGCGGGAAAAGGATTCAAAGAAATGCCGTGGCCCCACCGTGGTCAAAAACCACAGCCACAGCCGCCGCCACAGCGACACCGGCGGATGATCCTGCATCATGGCTTCAAGCCCCCAACTCCAAAAATCCGCGCGGCTGCACCCAGCCCACTGGCTCACTGCACCGCCAGCCGCAATGCCGCACCGATGGCCCATGGCAGCGCCAGCAGCGCCACAATCAACAGCGCCCCCAGCAGCGCCAGCACCGGCAGCAGCGGATCGCCCTGCCCGGCCAGATTCACCAGCCCAGACGCAAAAATCAGCACCGGCAACTGCAGCGGCAGCGCAATCAGCGGCACCAGCAGCCCGCCTGCCCGCAGCGACACCGTCAGCGCCGCCCCCAGCGCCGCCAGCAGGGTCAGCACCGGCAGCCCCAGCAGCAGCCCCCAGAACAGTGCCCAGGCCTGTGCGCCCTGCAAATGAAACAGCGGCAGCGCCAGACCCGACAGCAGCGCCACCACCAGCCCACTGCCCAGCCAGTGCACCGTGACCTTGGCCAGCGCCCAGTGCGCCAGCGACGCCCGCAGCACCACCAGCTGCTCCAGGGTGCCCTCCTCCAGATCACGCCGGAACAGCCCTTCCATGCCGATCAGCACCGACAGCAGCGCCGCAATCCACACCGCCGCCCCGCCCACGCGGGCCAGCAGGTTCGGCTGTGCGCCGATCGCCAGCGGGAACAGCACCAGCACCATCAAAAAAAACAGAATGGGGTGCAGCCAGTCGGCGGCCTGATGCCACTTCAGCTGCAACTCGCGCCGCCACAGTGCCCGGCTCATGCCAGCGCTCCGGCCACCAGCGACCCCAGGTCCAGCCGGTGGCTGACACACGCCATCGGCTGGTGGCTGGTCAGCACCACCCGGCCCCCGGCCTGCGCGTACGTCCGCAAACGCGCCTGCAACCGCGCCACCATCTGCACATCCAGCGCCGTCAGTGGTTCATCCAGCAGCCACAGCGGCGGGGTCTGCGGCAGCCACAGCCGGGCCAGCCCGACCCGGCGCTTCTGGCCAGCCGACAGCTCACCCAGCCGGACCTGCTCATAGCCCGCCAGCCCAACCTGCTCCAGCGCCGCCAGCATCTGGTCCATCGTGGCCGCCTGCCCGGACAGGCCCAGCAAAAACTGTAAATTGTCCAGCACACTGAGCAGCGCACTGCACCCCGGCAAATGCCCCTGCCACAGCACTGGCCAGTCGCGCGCCCCCTGACCGCCCCAGTCCAGACGGCCCTGATGCACCGGCAGCACCCCGGCCAGCATCAGCAACAGGGTGGTTTTGCCGGTGCCATTGGGTCCCAGCACCTGCCAGACCTCGCCAGCCGACACCGTGGCCTGCACCGGCCCGCACAGGCACTGCTCGCCACGCTGCACCCAGGTGTCCACCTGCAGGGGCACGTCACGGCGTGCCGATTCCATCAACAGCAAAGACTCTTGCACCATGCAGGCTCAGGACCGAAAAAAAACCAACGACCGCGGCACCCATGGCGCACGCAAACGGCGCAAATTATAGCCGACTTTGCGGGGCTGTAGCGGATTGTGTACGGAACGTGAGCGCAGGCGCTTTTTTTGTAATCCAAAACCGACAGCCAATGGCGTTTTTGCCTCTGGTCCGGTGACTGGCCCAGCGGCATACTGCACTGGCAGCACAGGAACCGGCAGGGAAGGCCAGACAGGATGTGTTTTGCTGCACAGGACGACCACCACTGGACGGATGGAACGCGCAGACCCCGGGACTTCTGGATGAAGTACCCGGGGTTTTTATTGCTGCCCTGTTCAGGCATTCACCCGGTTGACAGCCGCCGCCAGGTTGTGCGGTCATTGAGCTTTGCGCCATGGGCCGGCACAGTAAGGGCCTTGGCACTTTTTTGATCAGGGAACGACTCATGAGCATTCATCCTTTGCGTGCACTGGTGCTGGCCACCAGCCTGTTGCTGTCCGGTACAGTCCTGGCCGCGCCAGCCGCGGCCCCGCTGGACATCCAGCAGGTCCTGAAGGAGGAGCGGGCCTGGGCGGGACTGACCAGCAAAACCCTGACCGTGGGCGACATCCAGTGGGCCTACAGCGAAGGCGGCGACCCGGCCAAACCCACCGTGATGCTGGTGCATGGCCTGTCCGGCAGCCGTGACAACTGGAACCGGGTGGCCCGCTACCTGACCCCATCCTTTCATGTGGTGATTCCCGACCTGCCGCTGCATGGCGACACCAGGGCCCCGGAAAACTATGACGCCCAGATCGCCAGCCTGACCGAGAGCCTGCGCCGCTTTGCCGAAGCGGGAAATTTCACCCAGAACCTGCACATCGCCGGCCACAGCCTGGGCGGTGCGATTGCCGGCCTGTACGCCAGCATGTATTTCCAGGACACCCAGAGCCTGCTGCTGGTGGACACCGCCGGGGTATACGCCAGTGCCCAGAGCCCGTACCTGAAGGACCCCAACAACCTGCGCCAGCTGCTGGTGCAGAAGCCGGGCGACTTTGCCAGGGTGCTGAAAATCGCCATGAACCAGCCGCCGTTTATCCCCGGCAGCCTGCTGCAGTCCCAGGAGCAGCTGATGATCAGCCACAGCGCCGACACTGCCAGGGTCATCAACCGGATGATCGAAACCTATGGCTATTACACCCCGGACAGCTTTGCCACTGCGGTGCGGGCCATCGAAGCGCCCACGCTGGTGATCTGGGGTGAAAAAGACGCCATCATTGATGCCGGGGTGGTGCCGGAACTGACCGCCAACCTCAAGAATGAGGAGCCGCCGGTGATCCTCCAGGGCATCGGCCACACCCCGATCCTGGAAGCTGAACAACTGGTGGTACAGCACTACCTGCCTTTCCTGCGCAAGGCCCAGGCCACCCCGAACAAATTTGCGCCGCGCCCGGCCGCCGCCCAGCCCTGAAAACCCGCTATGATGGTCCGCCCGTACGCCACCGCCTGCCGGCCAGCCGCGTGGGCGGACCGTTTTTCTTTGCCCCCATCCCGGAGCCTGCCATGCACGCCCAAACCGAAGCCCTGATTGCCGCCCATCTGGAGCACATCCTCAGCCAGCTGCGCTCGGCGGATTTTTTGCAGCCTGAAGCCGACGCCTTCATGGCCCACCTCGGCAACACCCCGGTGCAGGACCTGTTGCCCCGCGAGACCGTCCACAGCCTGCTCAAGGCGCAGATCCTCGACCTGCCGGTCAGCGATGGCCTGCGCCGTGAAATCATGAGCGTGATCCAGACCGCCCTGGACCATCCGGCCAACGCCACCACCACCCTGGCCGATCTGGTGCCTGCCGACAGTGCAGCCAGAGTCATTGATTACCTGTCCAGCCAGAAAAGCCACCGCGAAACCCTGATCCACGAAGTGTTCCGCAACCCGGCCTACGCGCAGATGCTGTCACAGACCATCAGCCACGCCATCAACGACTACATGGAAAACAACGTACTGGCCAAAAAAGTGCCCGGCGTCGGCGGGCTGATGAAAATGGGCAAATCCATGCTGGAGCGTGCCACCGACAGCAACCTCGATCAGGCCCTGCAGCAATACCTGAACAAAAACATCAGCAACCTGATCCATGTCAGCGAGCGCATGGCCAAGACCCACCTGAATGACCAGCAGGTGCGCAACATGCTGGAACAGGCCTGGAACAAGATCAAAACCCGCCCGCTGTCCGAGGTCCGCCACTACGCCCCGGCCCAGACCGTCGAGGAATCCGGCCTGATGGCGCAGGACCTCTGGAACCACATCCGCCAGACCCTGCTGGCGGCCAGCCAGCTGCAGGTGGGGGTGCTGGCGTGGTACGACCGCAACGCCGACCGCTCGGTGGCTGGCCTGCTGGAAGACCTGCACATCACCCCGGCACTGGTGCAGCGCGAACTCGAACAAGTGCTGCTGCCGCTGCTGCAACATGCCATCGACAGTGGCTACCTGCGGGGGCGCATCGAACAGAGCCTGCGGGCCTTTTATGAATCGGCCAGCACCCAGGCGCTGCTGCAGGGCTGAGCCACCTGCACGGCACGGCCCCCGTACGGGGGCTTTTTTTTACAAAATCTCCCACGCCTGCCGCTGCATGGGGCCCACACAGCCCTTATACTGGCCAGCATCCACGCCCTCAAGGAATCCCGATGAACCGTGTGTTACTGGACGAGCTGCTGGCGCTGCTCAAGGCCGAAGGCCTCACCCCCACGCAACTGCACAGCGACGATGTCGCCCACAGTGAGGGCATCCACCTCCTCCTGCAACTGCCCATCCAGGGCCGCCATAGCAGCAGCGGGGGCTGCAGCATCCACCTGTATGAACAGACCCAGCAACTTGTGGTGTACAGCCATATGGCCGAAGCGGTGCCCGAATCGGAGCGGGTGCGGCTGGCGCTGATGCTGACCCGCATCAACTATGGGCTAATGTTCGGCAACTTCGAACTGGATCTGGACGATGGCGAACTGCGCTACAAGACCAGCCTAGTTGCCGAAGCCATGCCGCTGAATGCCACCATCGTGCGCAATCTGGTGTATGGCAATTTTTTTGGCCTGGACCGGTACATCCGTGCCCTGCAGGCGGCTCTGGCCGACCCACAGGCCGACACCATAGCCCTGATTGCTGAAGCCGAGGGCACCAGCACCGGCACGGCGCTGGACTTCAGTGCGCCCACCGCCACCGAGCAATAAAAAACGGGCCATGGCCCGTTTTTACCGGAATCACCCCGCGTGCGCCGCTTACATGTAGGCGTGGTCACGCTTGCTGTGGTCGGTCTTGTCGATCACCCGCATCAGCTCGGGAATCTGGGCCTTCAGCGTGGTTTCCACGCCCTGCTTCAGGGTCATGTCCACCGCTGAACAGCCCTGACAGCCACCGCCAAACTGCAGCACAGCGGTCTTGCCGTGCTCCGGGTCATCGAATACTTCAACCAGCGACACATTGCCGCCGTGCGCCGCCAGACCCGGATTGATTTCGGCCTGCAGCACATAGCC
>JBPOIS010000112.1:0-2600 GCA_052034295.1 Pseudomonadota bacterium | reverse complement strand
AGTTTGGCGCGGGTGATGGTGACCACCAGGTGCTTGGGGCCGGAGGCGTCGGCGGTGATGTAGGGCAGGTTGACTTCGGTACTGTTGGCCGAAGACAGTTCGATCTTGGCTTTTTCAGCGGCTTCCTTCAGGCGCTGCATGGCCAGCGGGTCGCCCTTGAGGTTGACGCCCTGCTCTTTTTTGAACTCTTCGACCAGAAAGTCAATCAGGCGCAGGTCGAAGTCTTCACCACCCAGAAAGGTGTCGCCATTGGTGGACAGCACTTCAAACTGCTGCTCGCCATCGACGTCGGCAATTTCGATGATCGACACGTCAAAGGTGCCGCCGCCAAGGTCATACACGGCGATTTTGCGGTCGCCTTCGCGCTTGTCCATCCCGAAGGCCAGTGCGGCTGCGGTCGGCTCGTTGATGATGCGCTTGACGTCCAGACCGGCGATGCGGCCTGCATCCTTGGTGGCCTGACGCTGGGCGTCATTGAAGTAGGCCGGGACAGTGATCACGGCTTCGGTGACGGTTTCGCCCAGATAGTCCTCGGCGGTTTTTTTCATTTTTTTCAGGATTTCGGCGCTGATCTGCGGGGCTGCCAGCTGTTTGCCGTTGACATCCACCCACGCGTCGCCGTTGTCGGCCTTGACGATCTTGTAGGGGACCATGCCGATGTCTTTTTGCACCACGTCGTCCTGATAGCGGCGACCGATCAGGCGCTTGATGGCGAACAGAGTGTTTTTCGGGTTGGTGACGGCCTGACGCTTGGCGGCCTGACCGACGAGGATTTCATTGTCCTTGTAGGCAATGATCGACGGGGTGGTGCGCGCGCCTTCGGCGTTTTCGATCACGCGGACTTTGTCGCCTTCCATGACGGCGACGCAGGAGTTGGTGGTGCCGAGGTCGATGCCAATGATTTTAGCCATGTGTGTAATCTCCAGTGAACCAGTCAATACAACGGATTGGGGGTAAATATCGGTGTGTCAGGCGGGTTTTCAAGGGCTGCTTCAATCAAGTTTTAAAAAAATTTCAAACCTTGAAAAAACAGCCACTCATCCACACCGTGCGACGTGATCTGACTCAAAAAACCGTTTATTGCCCCACCATGACCATGGCCGGACGCAGCAGGCGGCCATTTAAGGTGTAGCCTTTTTGCAGCACCTGGCCGACCTGGTTGGCCGGGGCCTCAGGGTGGATGCCCACCGCCTGGTGCAGGTCGGCGTTGAATTCCTGCTGGTGCGGGTCCACCACCTGCACGCCGTGTTTTTCCAGCACGGTCAGCAGCGATTTGTGGGTCAGACGCACGCCTTCGAGCACCGGATTGCTGTCTTCGCCACCGGCGGCCAGTGCGCGTTCCAGGTTATCCACCACCTCCAGCAGGCTGCCGGCAAATTTTTCCAGCGCGTATTTGCGGGCGTTGTCCACGTCACGCTCCAGGCGTTTTTGCACGTTGTACAGCTCGGCCGCCGCACGGGCACGGACTTCGTCGATCTGGGCCTTCAGCTGGCTGGCTTCATCCGCCGCGCTGGGCTGGGCTGGGTCTTCGACATGGACCGCACCGGGTGCAAAATCTGCTTCGGTGGCGGGCGTGTCCGGGGTGGTGGGGGCAGTCTGGGCAGTGGGCTCGCTCATGGGTGACCTCCGGCGAAAAGGGTTGAACATGGGTTATCCGTCTTATGGGCCTGAACTTCAGGTCGTTTCCGGTCAATGTGCAAAAAACTTGGGCTGGCCGGGGTGAAATTCAAGGGGCGGATCCACGGTCATGGTGTTTTTTGCAGTGGGTTGCTGCAAGTTTGCACAATGGATTGGCCAGACTGCCCCGACGATGGGGCAATCCGGGGATTGCACTTTAAAGTTTTTACTCTAAAAATCGGAGGGACTTTTTTGCAGGGGATGACCGTGAACTGGTCCAAGCAGATTCGCCAACAGGCCATTTTTCTCCAGGGGGACGTGGCACGGCTGCTGATGCGCCTGCCCATGGGGGTGCAGGAACAACTGGCGCGATGGTCGCGCAGCCCGCACCACAGCCTGCACCCGCACCTGCAACTGCTGGTGGCCGCCCAGCGCCTGCAGGGTGGCCAGTCACTGGTGGACGGCGACCCTGTGCGCTCGCGCCGGCGCTTCCGGCTGGCCATGCAGCAGGTGCGCCGCCAGCCCACCGCCGTGGCGGCGGTGCGCGAGCTGAGCGTGACCGGGCATGAGGGCCATCCGCTGGCGGCCCGGCTGTACCGGCCAGACCTGCCGGGCACGCTGCCGCTGATGGTGTTTTATCATGGGGGCGGGTTCGTGGTCGGTGACCTGGACACCCACGATGAAGCCTGCCGGGTGCTGTGTCAGGCCAGCGGCTGCGCGGTGCTGAGTGTGGCCTACCGGCTGGCCCCCGAGGCGCCGGCACCGATGGCGGCCTATGATGCGCTGGCGGGCCTGCAGTGGGCCTTTGAACATGCGGCGGAACTACAGGCCGACCCCACCCGGCTGGTGGTGGCCGGTGACAGTGCGGGCGGCAATCTGGCCGCGGTGGTGGCCCAGCTGGCCCGTGACCTGCCCTGTCGGCCCTGCGCCCAGTTGCTGATTTATCCGGTGGTGGATGTGGGCGAATTCTATCCCTCGCACCA
>JBPOIS010000203.1:0-14508 GCA_052034295.1 Pseudomonadota bacterium | reverse complement strand
GCTTCGTCGCCGAACAGGTGCTCGTCGATCAGCGTGGACAGGCCGTACAGCTCCATCAGCGAGTTCTGCAATGGCGTGGCGGTGAGCAGCAGTTTTTTGCGGCCTTGCAGCGCGCGCTTGAGTGCCTGCCCGGTGCGGTTGCTGGCGCGGTGCGCATTGCGCAGCTTGTGCGCTTCGTCGATCACCACCACATCCCAAGGCACGGCCCGCAACTCGGCTTCCAGCCTGGCGGCAAACTGGTAGGACATGATGATGACCGCCTTGCCAACCTGCCGTTGCAGGGTGGCGAGCATGTCGCCAGCGGACTGTTTGCGCAGAGAAACGGCATCCACCACGGTGGCGGGCACGGCGAACTTGTCGTGTAGCTCCTGCGCCCATTGCTTGCGCAGGCTGGCCGGGCAGATGACCAGCAGCCGACGACGGCGCTCGGCCCAGTACTGGCAAACCACCAGCGCGGCTTCAATGGTCTTGCCCAGCCCCACCTCGTCAGCCAGTAGTACCCCCTCCTGCAAGGGGTTCCGAAGCGCGAACAGCGCCGCCTCGATCTGATGCGGGTTCAGATCTACGCTGGCATCGAACAGGGACTGTGAGAGGCGGTCGACGCCATCGGCAGCATGCCGCTGGGTCAGTTCATGGGCGTAATATTTGGCGTGATAGGCAGAGATCAATGGATACAATCCAATTTTATGAACTGGTCAATGATCCAGCTTTTCATGGGCACAGCCGAATCAGCAGTAAACGACCACAGGATAGTGCAAAATTTTCCAACTGGCGACCCAAAGCAAGTGAACCCGGTAGGTCGGTGTGCTGCGGGATGCTCATTTTGGGACGCAGCCATCCCGCGTGCAGGGGGGGGATTTTGCGCCCCGGTGTGCTGTGGCCGGTCAGGCCGTGGCCACACTGAACCTGAGCTGCGACCCTGGCCAGCGGGTGGCTGGCGGTGGACCGGCAGGCCTGAAGCATCAGGATGTGAATGGCTTTGAACGGGGCAGCTGGGCGGTTTTTTTGGGATGACCTGCAAAAATATGCGGGCAGGGTTCAGCCAAAGGTCAGCGCCATGGTCTATCCTGCGCCTCCCATGCGCATCCACCACAGGAGACCACCGTGCTTGATCCTGCATTCCAGCTGCCGGACGACTCAGAAGACAGCGAACACACCCCCGCAGAGCGTGCCGCGGCGGCGGCCCGCAGCACCTGGGTCAGTGTGGGGGTGAATCTGCTGCTTACCTCGGTGCAGATCGTGGCGGGGATCTTCACCAAATCACAGGGTCTGGTGGCCGATGGGGTGCATTCGCTGTCGGATCTGGTGGCGGATTTTGTGGTGCTGCTGGCCAATCACCACAGCCAGAAGGATGCCGATGCAGACCATCCCTATGGCCATCACCGCTATGAAACGGCCGCCTCACTGGTGCTCGGTGTGCTGTTGCTGGCGGTGGGGGTGGGGATGCTGTGGTCGGCCATCGCCAAGCTGCAACACCCGGACACGATTGCCCAGGTGCATCTGGCGGCGCTGTGGGTGGCGCTGGGGGCGCTGGCGGCCAAGGAGCTGCTGTTCCGCTACATGCTGGCCGAGGCCAAGCGGGTGAAATCCAGCATGCTGGTGGCCAATGCCTGGCATGCCCGTTCGGATGCAGCGTCCTCGCTGGTGGTGGGCATCGGCATTGTGGGCAATCTGGCCGGCTATCCCATCCTGGATCCGCTGGCGGCGGCGATCGTGGGGTTCATGGTCACCAGAATGGGCTGGTCCTTTGGCTGGGATGCGCTGCACGACCTGATGGACCGGGCCGCAGACGACCAGGAGGTCGAGGCCATCCGCAGCACCCTGCAGGGCACGCCGGGGGTGCTGGGGGTGCATGACCTGCGCACCCGCAAGATGGGCGACATGATCGTGGTGGATGTACACATTGAGGTGGATTCGACCCTGTCGGTGGAGGCCGGGCATGACATTGCAGTTGAGGCCCGTGCCCGGGTCATGCAGCGTCACCGGGTACTGAACCTGATGACCCACGTCGATCCGTGGCACTGCCTGGACCGGGACCATGACCACATCCCTCCGGCGGTGCCCCACTAGACCGCCGTGGCAAACACCGGCCCACAGCCGCGCACCTGCAGGGCATCCCCGGCACCCCGCAGCAGCCACAGGGCGCTGAGGCCCTGCCGGGTGGCCAGTGCCGCGCCCGCCTCGGGCCCCAGCACCATCAGGGCGGTGGCCCAGGCATCGGCTTCGGCGCAGGTCGGGGCCACCACAGTGACCGAAGCCGGTGAGGCGGCCAGCGGTGCGCCACGTCGCGGGTCCATGGTGTGGGACAGGCGGCGGCCCTGCACACGGACCCAGTGCCGGTAGTCTCCCGAAGTGGCGACCGCGGCATCCTGCAGCACCAGCATGGCGTGGGCGGCGCGGCGTCCGGGGTCGGGCGCTTCGAGGGCCACGTTCCAGCCTTCGCCTTCCGGGCGCAGGCCCAGCGCACGGACCTCACCGTCCAGGCTGACCAGTGCCGATCCGAAGCCAAAGGCCCGCAGCACGTCGGCCAGCCGGTCCACGCCATAGCCTTTGGCAATGCCATTCAGGTCCAGGTGCAGTGCCCCATGTTTACAGGCCTTCAGGCCGTTGAGCTCCAGCAGCACATGGGCAGGCTGGCGGGGCCGGGTCAGGGCCGTGCGGATGGCGGCGGCGTCCGCAGCCTGTGGCCCAAAGCCCCACGCCTGCACCGCATCGCCCAGACCCACATCAAAGGCCCCGTCCGACGCCCGGCCTACAGCCAGTCCCAGGGCCAGCACCCCGGCCAGCGGGGCAGGCAGGTCCACCCAGGTGCCCGGGGGCGCGCGGTTCAGGCGCATCAGGTCGCTGTCCGGTTTCCAGAGGGACATCTGTGCATCCACCTCGTCCACCGCCTGTTGCAGGGCGGTCTGGATCGGGGCCAGCGCCACACCGGGCCGGGCAAAAAACAGCACCGACCAGCGCGTGCCCATGGTGGGGCCATTCAGGACATGGCGGGTCAGCTCAGTACAGGTCTTCGGCATAGCGTCCTCCGGCTTTCAGCAGGGTGGGACTCAGGCCCAGCGGCTGCAGCAGTTCAGTCAGGGTGTCGGCCACCGCGCGCCCCAGGGCCCGGCTGCCACACACCATCACGGTGCCACCCTGACGGATGGCCTCAACCACCTGCGGTGCCGCCTGCCGCAGCGCATCCTGGACGTACTGGGGGTTTTTGCCACGCGACACCGCCAGCGTGAGCCGGGTCAGTTGGCCTGCGGCCTGCCAGCGGTCCCACTCGGGCTGATACAAAAAATCGCTGTCCGGGTCGCGCAGGCCAAAAAACACCTGAATCGGCCGTCCCGACTGATTCTGGCGGACCATGCCGGCCAGTGGTGCCACCCCGGTGCCTGCCCCGATCAGGATCAGCGGCGTATGGCCGGTCCCGGCATGGAACGCCGGATGATGGCGCACAAAGGCGCGTATCGTCTGCCCGGGCACCAGATCGGTCAACTGGGTCGAAGCCAGTCCGCCGGGATGGCGGCGCACCACGATCTCAAGGAAACCCTCCCGCGACCCTGACGCCAGCGAATACAGACGCGGGACCGTCGAGCCGTCCGGCACGATGCCCAGCAGGTCCCCCGGCTCAACCCGGGCAAAGCCCTGACCGGTGAAGCGTTGTCCGCATGAGGCCGGGGGCAGGCCAAAGCGCAGGATCGCCATCGGTGCCTGCACGGCATGCCCATAATCGCGGCGCTCCAGCAGGGTCAGGGTCACGGTGGCGGGCTGCACCGGCTGGTGGGCCAGTGGCAGGGACAGGCCCAGGGCTTCCCCCAGCGCACGGCCCCAGCGTTCAAAATCCTTTGGCGACTGCCGGTCAATGGTGTGCAGGGGCAGCAGCAGCGGCCAGCCCCTGGCGCGGGCTGCCGCCTCGACCGTGGCCGCAAAGGCGCAAAAAGCCGGAAAACTGCGGTCGCCAAAGCCCAGCACCGCCAGCGGGGCGCGGGGTGGGGTGTCCATCGCCTGCAGCCGGTCGAGAAAGCCCTGCGCCGAAGCCGGGGCGTCGCCGTCGCCATAAGTGGCGGTGAGGATCAGGTGGCGCTGTGCGTGCCGATAGCGCGCCGGGGCAAAATCCCTGAGGGCGGTCACGTGCACCGATTGCCCAGCGCTGCGCAGGGCCTCGGCCAGCATGGCGGCAAAACCCCAGGTACTGCCGCCTTCGGAGCCGACCAGCACCACCGTTTCGGCCTGTGCAGCCGGGGCATTGCCGCGCAGTTCTGGACGGTTGCACCAGCCGGACCACCAGCGCCACACCCCCGTCAGGCCCAGCAGCGGCACCCCCAGGGCCATCAGGCCCAGCAGCAGGCCCAGCACTGCTGCCCCCTGTCCCGTGTGCAGCATCAGCATCGCCTCCGACAGGCGCTCCTCCAGGCCCAGCGCCTGCCAGGCCAGCAGTTTGCCGGTGCCGGCATCGACCGCCCCCAGACCTTCAGGGGTGCGCAGGGTATACACCGCCTGCGGGTCACCGGACAGGGGAAAACTCAGCTCGCGCAGGGCGGTCACCGGGGTCCTGCGCAGCGCCTCCAGCTGTGCCAGCGGCAGGGCGGCCTGGCCACTGACGGTGGCCGGGGGCTCCAGACGGGCAGATTCGACGCTGATCAGCCCGAAGGTCCCTGCCGACATCCACAGCGCAGTCAGCGATGACAGCAGCAGCCCAGACACGGCCACACGGGCGATTTCGGTGTGCAGCCGACCGGCCAGCGGACCATGCAGGCGGGTGAACCAGCGCCGCCAGCCCCCGGTGCGCCGTGCCACCAGCCAGAGCCCCGACCAGCACAGCCCCAGCAGGCCCAGGGCCCCTGCCGCGGTGATCCCCCGGCCCACATCGCCCAGAAACAGCGAGCGGTGCAGGGTGGTCAGCCAGCGCTGTACCGGACTGGGGTCCGCGCTGGCCACGTCGCGGCCCGTGGCCGGATCGACCACCGCCGAACCCGGCTGCTCACCCTCGAACCACCAGGCGGTGATCTGTCCCGAGGGGGTGCGTTTGATCTGCTCCAGCCCGGGATGGTGCGCCTGCACCCGGGCGGCCAGCTCGGCCACGCTCAGGCGATCCGAGACTGTTGGGGCCTGCACGGCTTCCAGCGCGGGAAACAGCGACAGGGCTGCCCCACTCAGGGCCATCAGCGACAACAGGGCGGCCAGCACGAGGCCGGGCCAGCGGTGCAGGGTGCGCATCATTCGGGTGCTCTCCAGTGCAGATCAGGGGCTGTAGGTGAACCCGGCCACATAGCGCCGTCCGGCTGTCGCCTTGCCCGCGCCGGCCCGGGTCAGCGGCACCGACACCTCATGCGGACTGTCGGGCAGGTCCTCCACTGCGGCATCCACGTTCAGCCGGTATCCGGCATCAAACAGCGCATCGGCCAGATCCACGGTGACGCTCAGGGTCCGGCCCGAGCCCACGCTGGCGCCGGTGAGGCCATCCACCGGGCGGTTGCCCACGGCGCGTGACCAGTCGCGCAGGTGCTTGTGGTACTTGGTTTTGGGACCAGCCACCCACAGGGTGCGCACCTGGGTCCCGGCCGGATTGCTCAGGTACACGGCCAGATAGGCGCCATTGCCTGCATAGGGCCTGAGGGTGGTGGTCAGGGTGACCGGGCGTGCGCTGGCCAGACTGGGCAGGCTGAAGGCCGTGGACAGGACCAGCAGGGTCCAGAGGGGTTTGCTGTGGGCCACACCTGAAAAAGGCTGCGCCTGGCGTGCAAAAATCCGGTCAGTCATGGTGTTTTTTCCCCTCGTGTGTGTCGTCGTCGTGCGCATCGTCATCCTCTTTTTCCTGTGTGGTTTGACGGCCCGGGTCTGCCGACTGGACCGTGCTGCCCTCGGCATTCAGCACGGTGGCGGCCAGCGGTGGCACCGTGGCCATCGGGTCGGTGGCTGTGGCGTCAGCTGAGCGGGCCGGGGTGGCCATGGGTTGTTGCGCGGCCATGGGCTGCGCTGCCGGGGGGCTGGGGGCCTGTACAGGGGGCTTGGGTGCCTGCAGGGCGCTGATGAGTCTGGGCGCAACCAGTGCCATCCCGATCAGGCTGGCCAATAACAAAATCAGGGGTGTTTTCATCAAACAGGATCCTCCAGGGTCTACAGGGGCCGGTCAGGGCCGGAAAGGCGCAGCAGGTGCCGCCGGTCGGGCGGGTGGTCGAGGCCCCGGTGGCAGGTAGCGGGCCGGATTGGCACCCGGGCGGAATTGCACCTCCAGGCTCAGCACCGACAGCGAAGTCGGGTCCAGCCGCAACTCAACGGCATTGCCATCGACATCGCGGCCCTGGGCTTCATAGCAGCCATCATCAATGCGCAGGCGGGTGGGGTGGATGCCCTGGGCGGCCACCCGGGCCAGCACCGCGTCACGGGGCTGCCAGGTGCTCATCGGCTGGTGACAGTCGGCTTCGGCCCATGCCGGGCCGGACAGGGCTGCAAACAGGACCAGCAGCAGGCGTGCTTTCATGGCCGGGCTCCTTTATTCTGGATGCACCAAGCATGCGCGGCCCAGTTGACGGCAACCTGAACGGCGGGCGTGATCCTGCTTCAGGTTGCGGTCAGGT
This sequence comes from Pseudomonadota bacterium, assembly GCA_052034295.1. Classification (GTDB taxonomy): domain Bacteria; phylum Pseudomonadota; class Gammaproteobacteria; order Pseudomonadales; family Moraxellaceae; genus JBPOIS01. Next base: position 7,942 of record JBPOIS010000203.1, on the reverse strand, counting down.
GTACCGGGTTAGACTGCAAAAAAAAGGGCTTTGGACATGCGGATCCTGCTGATTGAAGATGACACGGTGCTGGGCGCTGCGGTCCGGGACCAGATCGCCAGCGATGGCCATTCGGTGGACTGGGTGCAGCGGCTGGATGCTGCCGACCATGCCCTGGCGGGGGTGCCCTATGATCTGCTGCTGCTGGACCTGATGCTGCCGGATGGCCGGGGCATTGCGTTTTTGCGGCGCCTGCGCAGCCGTGGTGCGGCCACGCCGGTGATCATCCTCACCGCGCTGGATCAGGTGTCCGACCGCATCGAGGGCCTGAATGCCGGGGCCGATGATTATCTGGTCAAACCCTTTGATCTGGCTGAGCTGTCGGCGCGCATGGGCTCGGTGGCCCGCCGCTATGGGGGCAATCCCAATCCCCTGATCACCCACGGCCCCCTGCAGATCGACCTGGCGGCCCGGCGCATTCTCCGCGACGGCCAGCCGGTGCAGCTGACCGCGCGGGAATGGGTGTTGTTTGAAGCTTTTCTGTCACGTCCCGGCCAGCTGTTTTCCAGGTCCCAGCTCGAAGAAAAACTGTATGACTTTGATGCCGAAGTGGAAAGCAACACCATCGAAGTGCACATCAGCCGCCTGCGCAAAAAACTCGGTGCCGCAGTGATCGCAACCGAACGCGGGCTGGGCTATCGGCTGGGGCTGCCATGAGGGCCCCGCACAGCCTGCAGCAGCGGCTGGGGCTCTGGCTGGGCGCGCTGCTGACCGTGCTGTGGCTGGGGGCGGCTTCGCTGACCGCCTGGCTGGCGCACCATGGTCTGGATGCGGTGTTTGACTCGGCCCTGCAGGAAACCGCACAGCGCATCCTGCCACTGGCGGTGGCCGAGGTGGTCGGGCGTGAGGATGACGGCAGTGCCCGGCGGCTGGCCGAGGTGCGCGAGCATGACGAGCTGCTGACCTATGTGGTGCGGGATGCACAGGGGCGGGTGTTGTTGCTGTCCCATGATGCCGACCCGGCGGTTTTTGCACGCTGGCGCGGGGAGGGCTTCGGGCAGTCGGCCACCCACCGTTTTTACAGTGAACAGGCCCTGCGGGGCTCGGTCCGGGTCACGGTGGCTGAGCCACTGGCGCACCGCCGCCGGGTGACCCATGAGCTTCAGATGGGGCTGGGGCTGCCGGTGCTGGTGTTTTTGCCGCTGTCGCTGCTGGCCATCGTGCTGGGGGTGCGCGCCAGCCTGATGCCGCTGCGGCGCTTTCGCCAGCGGCTGGCGTCCCGTGGCGTGCGTGACCTGTCGCCGGTGCCGCAGGAGGGTTTGCCCACTGAGGTGATGCCGCTGGCCGAGACCCTGAATGACCTGCTGGGACGACTGTCCGCCGCCTTCGAAGCGGAGCGCAGTTTTGCCGCCAATGCGGCCCATGAGCTGCGCACCCCGCTGGCCGGGGCGATCGCACAGGCGCAGCGCCTGCAGGCCGAGACCGTGGATCCGGCTGCACGGCTGCGGGCCGCCGAAATCGAAACCACCCTGAAGCGGCTGACCCGGCTGTCTGAGCGGCTGATGCAGCTGGCCCGTGCCGAGGGCGGTCGGCTGCGGCTGGCGCAGGCCTCGGACCTGCGCACCGTGGCGCGGCTGCTCACCGATGAATTGGGCCGTGGTGCAGGGGCCGCGCCAATCGAACTGACGCTGCCGCCCGAGCCACTGTGGTCGGATCTGGACCCGGACGTGTTTGCCATCGTCTACCGCAATCTGGTCGAAAACGCTCAGCGCCACGGCACTGCGGGTGCGCCGGTTCAGGTCAGCCTGAGTCCGCAGGGGCTGCTGACCGTCGCCAATGAAGGGCCCGCGGTGCCCGCGGCGCTGCTGGCCCGGCTGGCGGAGCGCTTCGAACGGGGCGGGGCCTCTGCACAGGGCAGCGGGCTGGGGCTGGCGATTGTACAGGCGATCGCCCAGCGCCTTGACACCCCTCTGCTGCTGCAGTCGCCCAGGGCTGGGCGGGACAGTGGCTTTGCCGCGTCGCTGGCCCTGCCGCTGGTGTCAGGGGATCGGGGGGCAAAACCAGACGGTCCGCCGGTGACTGAGCCACAGGGTGGGTAAAAAAACCGGCCACCTGCCTGTCGGATCTGCAGCCCCACCCTGAATCAGGTATGCTGAGCCCGTTGCAATGTCCTGGAAGTCCTCATGAAATTCCGCCCGATGCCGATTCTGCTGCTGGTGCTGCTGCTGGCCGCACTGGCTGGTGTGTTTTACCGGAAATCCCAGGGACCCGAGCTGGCCGCCCATCAGGTGCAGGCCCAGCCGCTGCAACAGACCGTGGTGGCCACAGGCCGGGTGGCGGCGGTGTCGCGGGCGCAGGTCGGCAGTCCTGTAACCGGGGTAGTGGTGGCGCGGCGCGTGCAGGAAGGCGACCGGGTCCAGCCCGGTGACGTGCTGGCGGTGCTGCGCGCCGATGATCTGGCGGCGGCGGTGCGCGAATCCGAAGCCGCACTGGCCCAGCTCCAGCAGTCCACCCGTCCACAGGCACAGGCCGCGCTGCAGGAGGCCAGTGCCCGGCTGGCGCAGGCCAGCCGTGAGGCCCAGCGCCGCCGCGAGCTGTTTGCCCGTGACCTGATTGCCCGTGAGGCCATGGAGCAGGCGGTACAGGCCGAAACCAGCGCCCGCACCACCGTGGCGCAGGCACAGCTGGCCTTGCGTGCCCTCGACGAGGGCCAGCCCGCCGAAGCCGCTGCGCGGGCCCGGCTGGCCAGCAGTCGCGCCCAACTGGCCAAGACCACCGTGCGCGCCGAGGTGGCCGGGACGGTGCTGACCCGCAATGCCGAACCGGGCGACCTGGTGCAGCCGGGCCGGGTGCTGTTTGAAATCGCCCGCGCCGGAGACACCGAAGTGGTGGTCCCCGTGGATGAAAAAAACCTCGACGTGCTGGCCGTGGGGCAGACGGCCGTGTGCATTGCCGATGCCTACCCGTCGCGACCGTTCCGCGCCCGGCTCAGTGCGATTGCCCCCAGTGTGGATGCGCAGCGGGGCACGGTGGAGGTACGCCTGGCCGTGGCGCCGGTGCCGGATTTTGTGCGGCAGGGCATGACCGTGTCGGTGACGGTGCAGACCGGCCAGCGGGCCCGTGCGCTGGTGGTGCCCAATGATGCCCTGTCAGCCCTGGACGGCAATCGTGCCGAACTCTGGGTGGTGCGGCAGGGCCGGGCCAGCCGCCAGCCGGTCCAGCTCGGCCTGCGTGGGCTGACCCAGACCGAAATCACCCAGGGCCTGCAGGCCGGTGACTGGGTGCTGACCGACCCGCCCGCCACACTGGCCCCCGGCGACCGGGTGCGCGTCACCCCGGCGACGGCGGCAGTGGATTCGCCCAGCCGCAATGAACTGCCGGCCAAACTGGACTGATGCCCATGTGGATCGAATGGACCATTGCGCTGAAATTCCTGCGCGAAGGCAAGGCCCAGAGCACCCTGATTCTGGTGGGCATCGCCATCGGCGTGGCGGTGATTGTGTTTCTCACCGCGCTGATCACCGGGCTGCAGGGCAACATCATCCAGCGCACCCTTGGCACCCAGGCCCACATCAAGGTGCAGCCGCCTGAAGAACGCAACCTGATCTGGCCTGCACCGGCCGGACAGGTGCAATTGGTGCTGGAAAACAAACGCGCCCAGCGGCTGCGCTCCATCAACAACTGGCCCCAGGTGGTGCAGGCGCTCGATGCCCTGCCAGAGGTGACGGCGGTGTCGCCCATCATCTCCGGACCGGCGTTCGTGCGCCGGGGCGATGCCCTGCAGTCGGCGGCCCTGGTGGGCATTGACCCCGCCCGTTATTCGCGCATCATTCCCATTCAGGACAGTCTGGTTGCCGGCCATTTCCGGGTTGGGGCCGGAGACACCGTGATCGGTCGGCAACTGGCCACGGATCTGGGGGTGCAGGTGGGTGACAAACTGCGGCTGGATGGTGGGCAGGGCCGCGACAGTGTGGTGAATGTGGCGGGGATTTTTGAGCTGGGGGTACGCGAGCTGGATGCCCGCTATGTGTATCTGGACCTGAAGCAGGCACAGGCCCTGCTGGATTTGCCCGGTGCGGTGACGGTGATTGATGTGAAAGTGCAGCAGATTTTTGAGGCCAAAACCCTGGCCGCCCGCATCGCCCGGCTGACCGGTCTGAAGGCTGAGAGCTGGATGGAAAGCAACGCCCAGCTGATGAATGCGCTGCGCTCGCAAAGCCTGTCCACCCAGATGATCGGGCTGTTTGTGGCGCTGAGTGTGGCGCTGGGCATCGCCAGTGTGCTGTCGGTGAGCGTGGTGCAGCGCACCCGTGAAATCGGCATCCTGCGCGCGATGGGCACCACCCGGCAAAAGATGCTGCGGGTGTTTCTGATTCAGGGCGCGCTGTTCGGGCTGGCTGGGTCGCTGCTGGGCGGGCTGGTCGGCCATGCGCTGGTGTGGGCGTTCAACACCTTTGGGCCGAAGCTGTTTTTTATCCCGCTGGACCCCGGCTTGCTGGTGGCCGCCGCGGCGCTGGCCACGATCACCGGCACCCTGTCGGCGGCGATTCCGGCCCGGCGCGCGGCCGCCCTTGATCCGGTGGAGGCGATCCGTCATGTCTGAACCCACCCGCGTCCATGAGGCCAGTCAGGAGGTCCTGCGCCTGCAGGACCTGCGCAAAAGCTACAATGTCGGCAAGCCCACCGAAGTCGAGGTGCTGCACGGGCTGGACCTGTGCCTGCAGCGGCGTGATTTTGCCGCGCTGATCGGCAGCTCCGGCTCCGGCAAGAGCACCCTGCTGAACCTGATTGGCCTGCTGGACCGGCCCACCGGCGGCGAGCTGTTTTTGCTGGGCGAACCGACCCGTCACATGGACGATGCCCGGCGCACCGCCCTGCGCGGCAGCACGATTGGCTTTGTGTTCCAGTTTCACCACCTGATTCAGGCCTTCACCGCGCTGGAAAATGTGCTGATGCCGCTGATGGTCGCCACGGGACGGCCCACGCGGGCCCAGCTCGACCGTGCGCATGGGCTGCTGGCGCAGGTGGGGTTGCAGGGGCTGGAGCAGCGCAAGCCGGATCAGCTGTCCGGTGGGCAACAACAGCGGGTGGCGGTGGCGCGCGCGCTGATCAGCCAGCCTTCGCTGCTGCTGGCCGATGAGCCGACCGGCAATCTGGACAGCAAATCCGCCGCCGAAGTGTTTGCGCTGTTTCGCCAGTTCAACCGCGAGTTTGGCTGTGCGGTGCTGTTGGTCACCCACGACCCGCGCCTGTCGGCCCAGTGTGACCGCACCATCACCCTGGTGGATGGGCGGATTGAGCGCGACGAGCGCCAGACCCCGCTTCAGGCCATCGGGTCCGCGTCGGACTGAGCCCCACTGCACGGCAGGCGGCGCTGTTGCTGTGCCAGCGCCCAGTGGGCGTGTTCGGCCACCAGTTCCCCGCGCGTGTGGCCCAGCTGCTGGAGCGCCTGCACGATGGCCGGATCAGGCGGCGCATTGCCCAGCGCGATGGCCACGTTGCGCATGAACCCGGCATAGCCGGTGCGCCGCAGCGGTGAGCCTTCGGTTTTGGTCAGAAATTCTGTCTCATCCCAGTGCCACAGGTCCAGCAGGCGGATTTGATCCAGGCCATGACGGGCCAGAAAATCCGTCTCGGTGCCCAGCTGGGCAAAGCGGTTCCACGGACAGATCAACTGACAGTCGTCACAGCCAAACACCCGGTTGCCGATCAGGGGACGAAGTTCCAGCGGAATGCTGCCGGTGTATTCAATGGTCAGGTAGGCAATGCAGCGCCGTGCATCGAGCTGATACGGGGCCACGAGGGCGCGGGTCGGGCAGATGTCCAGACAGGCGGTGCAGGAGCCACAATGCGCCGTGGCGGGCGTGTCGCGGGCGATGTCCAGCCCGGTGAACAGCTCACCGAGCACAAAAAACGACCCGGACTGCTTCTGGATCAGCAGGGTGTGTTTGCCGGTCCAGCCGAGACCGGCCTGCTGGGCGAGGGTTTTTTCAAAAATCGGTGCCGAATCGGTGAAAGGCCGCGACAAAAACGGCCCCAGTTGCGCCTCCAGCCGCTGTGCCAGTTGTTTCAGGCGGCCGCGCAGGGTCTTGTGGTAATCACGGCCGCGCGCATAGCGGGCAATGATGGCCTGATTGGACGGGGCATTGAGCTGTGCAAAAACCTGTCCAAAAGGCTGCTTGCGCGGTGGCGGTTCGGCCAGATAATCCATGCGCACGCAGATCACCGAACGGGTGCCGGGCAGCAGGGCAGTGGGGTCGGCGCGCAGGTGCAGATGTTCGGCCAGAAAATCCATCTCGCCGTGAAAGCCCTGCGCCAGCCAGTTTTTTAGAAACTCCACCTGTGCCTGCGTGTCTGGCGGGGCGATGCCACAGGCCGAAAAGCCCAGCGCCGCGGCTTCACGCAGCACCAGCGCGCGCAGGGCCTGTGGGTCGTCGCGCAGGTGGGCTTGCGGTGGGGCGGATTTTTTTGCACTGTGGGCAGCAGACCGATCCGTCAAGAGCATTGTTCACCATGTCAAACACCCAGCCAGTGTACCGCGTTGCCCAGATTCGCGCATGGGAGGCCGCGTGGTTTGCGGCCGGTCAGGGTTCATTTGGGCTGATGCAGCAGGCCGCGCTGGCGGTGGTGCAGTGGATCGTGCGCCACCATCCGCCGCAGCCGGTCACCGTGCTGTGTGGCACCGGCAACAACGGCGGCGATGGTCATCTGGTCGCGCTGGGGCTGTATCAGGCGGGCTGGCCGGTGCAGTGGCTGTGTCTGGGCGAGCCGGGCAGTGCCGATGCACAGACCGCCCATGCGCAGGCCCAGCGGGGCGGACTGCTGCCGCTGCGGTGGCAGCCCGGTCTGAACCTGACCGGCACGCTGCTGGTGGATGCCGTGCTGGGCATCGGCTGTACGCGTGCCCCCGGTCCTGAACTGCAAGCTGTGATCCAGACCCTTAATCAACAGCGTAAAAAATGTCCGGTACCCGTCACCGTGCTGGCGCTGGACGTGCCCACCGGCGTGGATGCCGACACCGGGCAGGTCTGGGACGACTGTGCGGTGCAGGCCGATGCGACGCTGTGCCTGATCGGGCTGAAAACCGGCCTGTTGACCGGCGCGGCACGGGATTTTGTCGGGCAGGTCGAGGTGTTGCCGCTGATTCCAGCCGGGGCAGTGCAGCCTCCAGTGGGCCTGTGGCATGCTCAGGCCCCACAGTTGCCGCCCCGCCGTCCCAACACCCACAAGGGCAGCTTTGGCCATGTGCTGGTGGTGGGCGGGCAGACCGGCATGGCCGGTGCGCTGCTGCTGGCTGGTGAAGCGGTGCTGCGGGCGGGCGCGGGCAAGGTCACGCTGGCCGGATCGCCACAGGCGATAGATGCCGCACTGGTGCGCTGCCCGGCGCTGATGGGCATTGCGCTGGATGCACACGGCCAGAGTCAGGACCCGCACTGGGCGCAGCTGCTGGCGTGCGCCGAAGTGCTGGTGGTGGGCATGGGGCTGGGGCGCGGTGACTGGGGCCGTGCGCTGTGGCAGCAGGTCTGGGACGCCTTGATGCAGCGCCCGCGCCGTGTGGTGCTGGATGCCGATGCACTGTGGCATCTGGCTGATGACGATCTGAGTCGTTTGGACCCTGAGCTGACCCGGCACTGGCGGCTGACCCCACATCCGGGCGAGGCGGCACGGTTGCTGGGAAAAACAACCGCCGACCTCGAAGCGGACCGCTGGGCGGCGGTGGCGGCGCTGCAACAGCGCTATGGCGGGCAGGTGCTGCTCAAGGGGGCGGGCAGTCTGGTGCACGATGGCCAGACCATTCACGGGTGTGCACTGGGCAATCCAGGCATGGCCACGGCGGGGATGGGCGATGTGCTGGCGGGGCTGGCGGGCGGACTGCTGGCACAGTTTGAATCCATGCCGCTCATCGACGCCGTGCTGTTGCACGCGGCAGCCGGGGACCGCGCCGCGCGGGACGGGCAGCGCG
>JBPOIS010000210.1:0-17261 GCA_052034295.1 Pseudomonadota bacterium | reverse complement strand
CCCTCACCCCAGCGCGTTCACCACTGCCTCACCCATGGCGGCTGTGCCCACGCGGGTCATGCCTTCACTCATGATGTCGCCGGTGCGCAGGCCCTGATCCAGCACCTGCCCGACCGCCGTTTCGATGGCTTTGGCGGCGGCTTCCTGCTTGAAGGTATAGCGCAGCATCATCGCCACCGACAGGATGGTCGCCAGTGGGTTGGCAATGCCCTGCCCGGCGATGTCCGGCGCGCTGCCATGGCACGGCTCGTACATGCCCTTGCCGTGTTCATCCAGACTCGCCGAGGGCAGCATGCCGATCGAACCGGTCAGCATGGCGGCTTCATCGGACAGGATGTCGCCAAACAGGTTGCCGGTCACCAGCACATCAAACTGCTTCGGTGCACGCACCAGCTGCATGGCGGCGTTGTCCACATACAGGTGCGACAGCTCGATGTCCGGATATTCGGCCTGCTGCAGCTCGGTCACGGTCTGCTTCCACAGCTCGGTGACCTCCAGCACATTGGCCTTGTCCACCGAACAGACCCGGCGGCCGCGCAGACGCGCCATTTCAAAGGCCACCCGGGCAATGCGGCGGATCTCGGACTGGCTGTACACGTCGGTGTTGTAGCCCTGTTTTTCACCGTTTTCAAGCTCACGGATGCCGCGCGGCTGGCCAAAATAAATCCCGCCGGTCAGCTCGCGCACGATCAGGATGTCCAGACCGGCGACGATCTCGGGCCTGAGGCTGGAGGCACCGGCCAGCTGCGGATAGAGGATGGCCGGACGCAGGTTGGCAAACAGGTTCAGCGCACTGCGGATCTTCAGCAATCCGCGCTCGGGGCGGATGCTGCGCTCGATCTGGTCCCACTTCGGACCGCCCACCGCGCCCAGCAGCACCGCGTCGGCGGCCCGGGCGGCGGCCAGGGTTTCATCGGGCAGGGGCACACCATGGGCATCAATGGCACAGCCGCCCAGCAGGCCATGCGACCAGGTTAGGTCCAGATTGAATTTTGTATTGACCACCGCCAGCACCTGCTCGGCTGCGGCCATGATTTCGGGGCCAATGCCGTCACCGGCCAGAATCAGAATGTGTTTGGACACGGGTTGGATTCCTGTGTTGAGTGCAAGATCTGGCCTGAGCCGTCAGCGGCTCAGGGTTTTTTTTCCACAAATTCGCCCAGGCCGCTGCGGGCATCGTGGGGTCGGCAAAAACGTCGCGCCAGCTGTTCCCCCTGCAGCAGGTCGATGCACAGCGGGTCAGGCTGGGCCTGCTCCAGCACGGATGCCGAGCGGCGGTCCACCCGCTGGAAGTACTGGCGCAGCCGATAGGGCTGGCCCGACTCGAAGCGGTGGATCAGCTTGAACTGTTCGGCCCGGTCTGGCTGCAGCGGATAGAAATCCAGCTTCAGCTCATGCAGGCCGGGGGTCAGGGTCACCCGGCGGCGCAGGCTGACCGGCTCCCTGCCCTGATCCTGATAATGCAGCGCAGCGGCGGGCGTCGGACTGGCCAGCGGCGGCACCTCCACCCCATCCACGCGCAAAAAATTGCAGCCCACCCCGCCCTCACAGTCCACGGTGACCGACGGGGTTGGTGCGGCAGCCAGCGCACGGTGCTGCGGCGCCGGAGCTGCCTGGACCACTGGCGGCGTGTGGGCCGGACTGGACTGAACCCGTGCGGGGCCGGACTGGCACCCGGCCAGCGTCACCACCATCAGCAGCGAAACGAGACGTTGCATGTGTTCACCCGCGCGCACGGCGCTTGTCCTGGGAAGTGACGCAAGTATACGCCATTCAAGCCAAAACCCAACTGCCGCACCCCGGATTACAACCCGGCAAACACCCACGGACGCGCCTGACTGGCCCGGGCCTCAAAGTCCCGGATCGCCGCCTGATCCTGCAGGGTCAGGCCGATGTCATCCAGACCATTGAGCAGACAATGCTTGCGGAAGGCATCGACTTCAAACCCAAATGCTTCGCCATTCGGGCGGATCACCCGCTGGCTGGCCAGATCAATGGTCAGGGTGTAGCCGGGCGTGGCCGCCGCCTCGGCAAACAGCACGTCCACCTGTTCGGCGCTGAGCACCACCGGCAGCATGCCGTTCTTGAAGCAGTTGTTGAAAAAAATATCGGCAAAACTCGGCGCAATCACGGTGCGGAAGCCGTATTCCTCCAGCGCCCAGGGGGCATGTTCACGCGAGGAGCCGCAGCCGAAGTTTTCCCGGGCCAGCAGGATGGTGCTGCCCTGATACTGCGGCTGGTTGAGCACGAAATCCGGGTTCAGGGGCCGGGTGCTGCAGTCCTGACCGGGGTAGCCCTCGTCCAGATAGCGCCATTCATCAAACAGGTTCTGGCCAAAGCCGGTGCGCTTGATCGATTTCAAAAACTGCTTGGGGATGATCTGGTCGGTGTCCACATTGGCCCGGTCCAGCGGCAGGACCAGCCCGGTCTGCTGGGTGTACGGTTTCATGGCTTACTCCTGTTCAAAACGGTCAATGGTTTCGGTTTCGGCCTGTGCGGCCGCAATCCAGTCCTGCAAATCAATATCGGCCAGCCAGTGCTGCACGTAGTCCTCCACCGCAGCGCTGCGCGGCAGGCCGTAAATCACCCAGCGCAGCACCACGGGGGCAAACATCGCATCGGCAATGCAAAAATCGCCAAACAGCCAGGGTCCCGACTGGCCAAAGCGCTCGCGACAGTCGCGCCAGATCGTGGCAATCCGGTCCAGGTCACGGGCGGTGTCCGGCTGCGGCGTCACCTGCAGGCACCGGCCCAGTCGGCCCAGGTTCATCGGGCACTGGGTGCGCAGCGCCACGAAGCCGCTGTGCATCTCGGCACTGACCGCACGGGCCACGGCACGGGCTTCGGGATCTGCGGGCCACAGGCGCGGACACTGCTCAGCCAGCCACTCGGCAATCGCCAGTGAGTCCCAGATGTTCAGGCCTGTTTCGGTCACCCACAGCGGCACCCGCCCTGAAGGCGACACGGTCTGAAAAAACACCTCGTGGGCCGGGTCACGCAGGCTCACCACCCGTGTGACAAAAGGCACCCCGGCTTTGCGCGCCACCAGCCAGGGCCGCAGCGACCATGAGGAATAGCGCTGGTTGCCCAGGTACAGCACGGACTCGCCCATCAATCATGCCCCCCCTGTGGTGCACATGGCGGCAGCCGGCTCAGCGCCCGTAGCGGCCAGTCAGCTGGGCTTTGGCCAGCACCTTGCCATTCAGATTGAAGCCCAGATAGGCCGGGCTGGCTCCCGCGGGCAGGTCCAGCTTTTCCCGCAGTGCATACAGGGTAAAAATGTAGCGGTGCGGGCGATCCCCCACCGGCGGACAGGCCCCCACATAGCCACTGGCCCCGCCATCGTGGTTGAGCTGTACCGCCCCCTCGGGCAGGCCCTTGCCCTGGCCAGCGCCAGCGGGCAGGCCGCTGCTGTCGGCGGGCAGGTTGTAGACGTTCCAGTGCCAGAAGCCGCTGCCGGTCGGGGCATCCGGGTCATACATCGTCAGCACCAGACTCTGGGTGCCCTTGGGCACATGGCTCCAGTTCAGCGCCGGGCTGATGTTCTGGCCCTGACAGCCAAAGCCATTGGCCACCTGCGCGGATTTCAGCACGCCATTGGCGGCAAAATCCGGGCTGCTCAGGGTCATTTTGCCCGCTGTGGCCTTGGGTGCAGGCTGTGCCACCGACAGCGAAAAAGCCAGCGGGGCCGCCTGTACGCCCAGGGCAGCGCTAAGGGCCAGCAGGCCCAGACTGTACTTAAACCGTGTTTGCATGGTGTTTTCCTCAGAAGTGGCGCACATCCACAAAATGCCCGGCAATCGCCGCCGCTGCCGCCATGGCCGGACTGACCAGGTGGGTGCGGCCGCCATTGCCCTGACGGCCTTCAAAGTTGCGGTTCGAGGTCGAGGCGCAGTGCTCGCCCGGCTGCAGTTTGTCGGCATTCATGGCCAGACACATCGAGCAACCCGGCTCGCGCCACTCAAATCCGGCTTCGGTGAAAATCCGGTCCAGCCCTTCGGCTTCGGCCTGCTGTTTCACCAGGCCCGATCCCGGCACCACCATGGCCTGTTTCAGGCTGGCGGCAACCTTGCGGCCCTTGATCACGGCAGCAGCGTCACGCAGGTCTTCGATGCGGGAATTGGTGAAGGAGCCGATGAACACCCGATCCAGCCGGATGTCGGCCAGCGGCTGGCCCGCAGTGAGGCCCATGTACTGGTAGGCACGCTGCCAGCTGTCGCGCTGCACGTCATCGCGTGCCTGCGCCGGCACTGGCACCGGCTGGCTGATCGCCACCACCATCTCCGGAGAAGTGCCCCACGACACCTGCGGTTCGATGTCGGCACCGTTGAGCGTCACCACGGCATCAAACGCTGCGCCTTCATCGCTGTGCAGGGTTTGCCAGTAGGCCACAGCCTGCGCCCACTGGTCGCCGGTCGGGGCATAGGGACGGCCCTGCACGTAGGCGATGGTTTTTTCATCGACGGCGACCATGCCGACCCGCGCCCCGGCCTCAATCGCCATGTTGCAGACGGTCATGCGCCCTTCCATGCTCATGTCGCGGAACACCTGCCCGCCAAACTCAATCGCATAGCCGGTGCCGCCTGCGGTGCCGATTTTGCCGATGATGGCCAGCACCACATCCTTGGGGGTGACGCCCGCACCGAGCTGGCCGTCCACGCGCACCAGCATGTTTCTGGATTTTTTTTGCACCAGACACTGGGTGGCCAGCACGTGCTCGACTTCGGAGGTGCCGATGCCATGGGCCAGACAGCCCAGCGCGCCATGCGTGGCGGTGTGCGAATCGCCGCAGACCACGGTCATGCCCGGCAGCACCAGCCCCTGTTCCGGCCCGACCACATGGACGATGCCCTGACGGATGTCATTGATGTCAAATTCGGTGATGCCAAAGGTCTTGCAGTTGTCATCCAGCGTCTGCACCTGGATGCGCGAGGTGTCGTCCTCGATCCCGGCGATGCCCTGCGAGCGCTCGGCCTTGCTGGTGGGCACGTTGTGGTCCGGGGTGGCCACGTTGGCCGACAGCCGCCACGGCTGGCGCCCGGCCAGTTGCAGCCCTTCAAAGGCCTGCGGACTGGTGACTTCATGCAGCAGGTGCCGGTCAATGTAAATCAGCGACGAACCATCGTCGCGCTGTTTGACCAGATGATCATCCCACAGCTTGTCATACAGGGTCTTGGCAGTCACGGCACACACTCCTCCATCGCTCAGGGCCGGCGCAGGGACAGGCCCGAAAAAACATCATGGGGTCCAGTGTAGCGGCTTTTTTCAATAAAAATAATGAATGATTTTTTGCATAATCCATGAAAGCATGGAATACATCCCAGTCATGACGGCCCTGCCATGCTGCCACCGCTGAGTTTTGCCCAGATTGACACGCTGCTGACCGTGATCGAGTGCGGCTCGGTGTCGGCGGCGGCGGAACGCCTGCACCTGACCCAGCCCGCCATCAGCAAGCGCCTGCACGGCATCGAAGCCGCGCTGGGGGTACGGCTGTTTGATCTGGTGGGACGGCACCTGCAGCCCACCCCTGCCGCGCACCTGCTGGCCCAGGAAGGCCGCCGCTGGCGTCAGGAACTGGCCGAAGTCCAGCGCCAGCTCAGCCATGCCCGCGCCGAGGTGGCCGGGACGCTGTCGATCGGCACCAGCCACCACATTGGCCTGCACCACCTGCCAGACGTGCTGCGCGCGTTTGTGCAGCAGCATCCGCAGGTGGAGCTGGACGTACATTTTGTCGATTCAGAGGCGGCGCATCAGGCGGTGCGGACCGGGCGGCTGGAGCTGGCGTTTTTGACCCTGCCGCTGCAGCGTGACCCCCGGCTGAGCTATCAGCCGCTGTGGGACGATCCGCTGGACCCGGTGTGTGCGCCGTTTCACCCGCTGGCGCAGCGCGGGCCGCTGCAACTGGCGGACTTGCTGGCTTACCCTGCCCTGCTGCCGGATGCCCACACCTACACCAGTCAGTTGACCCTGCAGGCCTTTGCCGAAGCGGGCCTGCACCCGCATGCCAACATGAACACCAACGCGCTGGACGCCATCCGCATGCTGGTGGGCATCGGCGCGGGCTGGTCGGTGCTGCCGCGCACGCTGATCCAGCAGCCGGAACTGCAGGTGTTGCAGGTGGCTGGCCTGAGCCTGCAACGGCAACTGGGCATGGTCTGGCACCCGCAGCGCACCCTGTCACGCGCGGCCGCAGCGCTGCGCCGTCACTGGGCGGTCACGGGGCCTGAATGCGCCAGTCTTCCAGTGGCCAGTGCCGGTCCAGTGCCACCGCCTGCAGGCGGCGATCGGCGCACACCGTGACCGGGTGGGTGACCCAATCCAGCAGCGGCAGGTCATTGAAGGAATCCGAATAACCCCAGCTCTCGGTCACCGTCCGGCCGGCCAGCCACAGGTGCAGCAGGCGCAGTTTGGCGGCCTGATAGCACGGCTCCGTGGCCAGCCGCCCGGTGTAGCGGCCCTGGTGCATTTCCGGCTGGGTGGCAATCAGGCTGGGCACACCGAACTCACGCACGATCGGTGCGGTGACAAACGCATTGGTGGCGGTGATCACCACCAGCTCGTGACCGGCGTCGCGGTGACGGGCAATCGCCTCGAACCCCCGGGGCCGCATGGCCGGACGGATCACCTCGGCCATGAACTGCGCGTGCAACTGGGCCAGCCGGTCGGGCGTCTGCTGACTCAGAAATTCCAGCACAAATTCATTGTAGGCCACCGCATCCAGCTCGCCGCGCTGGTAATCGGCATAAAACTGGTCGTTTTTGGCGCGGTGACTGTCGGCATCCACCCACCCATGGCGCACCAGAAATTCCCCCCAGGCATGGTCCGAATCCAGGTCCAGCAGGGTGTGATCCAGATCAAACAGGGCCAGTTGCATGGTGTTGCGCCTTCGGGTCAGTGCAAAACGCGCATCTTAGCAGCCTGTCCCCGTGCCCGCATCCCTGCGGGGTGAGCACCGCCCAGCGCCACGCGGCTGACAAATCAACACACAAAAAATTTTGTCCCCCCGGACAGCATCGGCCAAAAACTTGGGTAACATGAGATCAATTCGCGTTTTTGACCACAGGCACCGCCTGGGTGGCCTGTGGATCTGGCGCTTTCTGCTTTCAAAAAGGTTTGATCATGATCGATGCCGAAGGCTTCCGGCCCAATGTCGGAATCATTCTGGCCAACCCCGAGGGACAGGTGCTCTGGGCCAAACGCATTGGCCACAACGCCTGGCAATTCCCGCAGGGTGGCATCCAGTTCGGGGAAACCCCGGAGCAGGCGCTGTACCGTGAGCTTGAAGAAGAAATCGGCCTGCGCCAGGAGCATGTCAGCGTGCTGGCGCAGACCCGGGGCTGGCTGCGCTATCGCTTGCCGCACCGCTACATCCGCCCCGACTCCGACCCGGTGTGCATCGGCCAGAAGCAAAAATGGTTCCTGCTGCAACTGAACGCGTCTGCCGATGAAATCCGCCTCGATGCCAACGCGCCGGCCGAGTTTGACCACTGGATGTGGGTCAGCTACTGGTATCCGCTGGGTCAGGTGGTGGCGTTCAAGCGCGAAGTCTACCGCAAGGCCCTGCTGGAACTGGCGGGCCGCCTGCCCATCATGGGCCGCCGCTGAGGCCTGAACCCCGGACGCCCCAATCCGGTGATGGGGCACAATTCGCACGGTCGCTGCATTGCGTCCGCGGGCCAGCCTTTGTACATTGGAACATGGCCTTTTACCCGGATCGTTTGCACCCATGTCCACCTCCTCCATGCAGCTTGATTCACTTCGCCGCATCGTGCAGGAGGTGGATGCTGCGCCCACCCTGCACGGGGCACTGGAAACCATGGTGGAGCAGGTGTCCGACACCATGCACGTGGACGTGTGCAGCGTGTACCTGCTCGATGAGGTGAACCAGCGCTATGTGCTGATGGCTTCCAAGGGCCTCAACCCCGACGTGATCGGTGAGGCTTACCTGTCCAAGGGCGAAGGGCTGGTCGGGCTGGTTGGCCAGCGCGAGGAAATCATCAACCTGGCCGAGGCCTCCACCCACCCGCGTTTTCACTACCTCGAAGGCACCAACGAAGAGCAGTACCACGCTTTCCTCGGCGTGCCGATCATGTACCGCCGCAAGGTGATGGGCGTGATGGTGGTGCAGCAGCGCCAGTCGCAGGAGTTCACCGAGGCTGCCGAATCGTTTCTGGTCACCCTGTGCGCGCAGATCAGCGGGGTGATTGCCCATGCCCACGCGGTCGGTCAGGTGGACGTGTTCCGCAAACCCTCCAGTGGGCCATCGCCGCGCATCTTCAATGGGGTACCCGGCTCCAGCGGCATCGCCATTGGCCGGGCGATGGTGCTGTTCCCGGCGGCGGACATTGATCTGGTGCCGGACCGGCCTGCGGAGGACATCCAGGAAGAACTGGAACTGCTGCGCGATGCCGTGCAGGCTGTACGCAATGAAATCAATGACATGAACCTGCGCATGCAGGACTCGCTGATGGAGGAAGAGCGTGCGCTGTTCGGGGTGTACCTGCGCATGCTCGATGACCACGCCCTGCCCGCCGAGATCGAAGCCCACATCCGCGCCGGCAGCTGGGCCCAGGGGGCAGTGCGTCATGTGATTGATGAGCACGCGTCGCACTTTGCCCAGATGGAGGATGAATACCTGCGCGAGCGGGTGTCTGACCTGCGCGATCTGGGCCGCCGCCTGCTGGCCCACCTGCAGTCGGAGGACAAGAGCCCGCACCGCGATCTGGCCGAAGACACCATTCTGATCGGTGAGGAACTGACCACGGCCCAGCTGGTCGAGCTGCAGCTCACCAAGATCTGCGCCATCGTCACCACGGCCGGGGCGGCCAACTCGCACATGGTGATCGTGGCCCGGGCGCTGGGCATCCCCACCGTGGTCGGGGTCAGTGAACTGCCGCTGACCCAGCTGGATGACGCCGAAATGATCGTCGATGCACACCTGGGGCGGGTGTTTGTACACCCGCAGCGGCGGCTGCGCCAGCGCTACCGCGACATCCAGCGCGAGGAAGAACAGGCCGCCAAGGACCTGAAGGCCTATGAAGACCGCGACACCGTGACCCTGGATGGCTTTGTGGTGCCGCTGTACATCAACTCCGGCCTGATGATCGACGTGCTGCGTGGTACCCAGCGCGGCGCACAGGGTGTGGGGCTGTACCGCAGTGAGATTTCCTTCATGCTGCGCGACCGCTTTCCCGGTGAAGAAGAGCAGCGGATCATTTACCGCCAGCAGCTGTCGCACTTTGCCAACCGGCCGGTGATCATGCGCACCCTGGACATTGGCGCCGACAAGGATTTGCCCTACCTGTCCATCAAGGAAGACAACTCGGCGCTGGGCTGGCGCGGCATCCGTTTCACGCTGGACCATCCGGAGATTTTTTCGGCCCAGATCCGTGCCATGCTCAAGGCCAGCATCGGCCTGAACAACCTGCACCTGCTGCTGCCCATGATCACTTCGGTGGCCGAAGTCGAGGAAGCGCTGTACCTGCTGGAGCGCTCGCTGGCCGAGGTGCAGGAGGAAGAGCAGGTGCGCATTGCCCGGCCCAAGGTCGGGGTGATGATTGAAGTGCCCAGCATGCTGTACCAGCTCAGGGACATGGCCTCACTGGTGGACTTTTTTTCGGTGGGTTCCAACGACCTGACCCAGTACCTGCTGGCGGTGGACCGCAACAATCCCCGCGTGGCTGCCCTGTACAACCACTACCATCCAGCCGTGCTGCGGGCCCTGTACCTGCTGTCCACTGAGGCCCACAGCCTGCAGCGCCCCATCAGCATCTGCGGTGAAATGGCCGGTGACCCGTCTTCGGCGATCCTGCTGGCGGCGATGGGCTTCAATTCGCTGTCGATGAGTGCCGCCAACCTGCTCAAGGTGCGCAAGGCCCTGTGCAACATCCACCTGAGCGAAGCCAAGGCGCTGCTGCATGAGGTGCTGGCGGTGGACTCCCCGGCGGTGATCCGCAGCTGGATTGAGCATTATATGGTGAGCAAGGGACTGCATGACCTGGTGCGCAGTCAGACCCAGCGGGCCTGACCATGGACCGGCGCAACCGCCCTGCCCTGCGGCAAGCCCTGCGGACCCGCCTGGATCAAATGCAGGGACAGGTGGCCCGCTGGCTGGGGCACCTGCCCGATTCAGTGCACCACCAGCTGGCTGAGCACCTGCGCCACCAGACGCCCTTTGCCACACTGGACCCGAGCCTGTCCACGCTGCTGGCCCTGCGCCAGTGGCGCCGCACCGCAGCCCTGCCGGAGGACCTGATGGCCCGCATCGAGCAGGGCCGTGTGCAACTGCGCACCGAGATGCGCCACATCCTGCACCGCCCCACCCCGGTGGGCCAGGTGCAAAACCTGCAGCTGCCCGGCCCGCAACCGCTGGCGCTGCGCCGCTATGTGCCGTCCGGGGGCTCGACCTCGCCCCTGCCGCTGTTGGTGTTTTTGCATGGTGGCAGCTTCAGCAGCGGTGACCTGGACACCCACGATGAGCTGTGCCGCCTGCTGTGCCAGCTGGGTCAGCTGCAGGTGGTGGCGGTGGACTACCGGCTGGCTCCGGAGCACCCCTTTCCGGCGGCGGTGGAAGATGCCTTTGCGGCCTATGCCTATTGCCATGCACAGGCCCGCAACTGGGGTGCGGACCCGCAGCGGGTGGCGGTGGGGGGCGACAGTGCCGGGGGCAATCTGGCGGCGGTGCTGGCTGCCGAGTATGCCGACCGCAACGATGCGCCATGTGCGCAGCTGCTGATTTATCCAGCGATTGAGTTTTACCGGCAGACCTTTTCCAAACAGCACTATGGACAGGGGCTGTTTTTTTCACTGCCGGATTATGAGCAGGCCTACCGGCTGTACAACCCCACCGACCGGCATGACCCGCGTCACCCGTGGCTGTGCCCGTCCTATGCCCGGCACCACCGGCTGGCCCCGGCGCTGGTGGTGACGGCCGAGCTGGACCTGCTGCGTGACGAGGGCGAGCAATATGCCGCGCAGATGCGCGATGGCGGCACAGCCGTGACCCTGCACCGGGCCGCCGGGATGGTGCATGGCTTTGCCAACATGACCCCCATCAACCGTCGCGCCTATCAGGCCGTGGCACAGACGGCGGTGGATTTTCGCCTGCTGCTGGATGGGCTGCCACACGCCCGCCGCTGATCCTGGGGCCGGGTGCGGCCTGTGGGGGCTATCAGGGCAGCAACAGCGCCTGCAGTCCGGCCACGTCATCCACCAGCGCGACCGGATTGAATTCCTGCAAATCCACGGCCCGGTGTACCCCATAGGTCACGCCGATGCGCGGCATGCCGATGCGGTGGGCCATGTCGAGGTCATAGGTGGTGTCGCCGATCATCACCGCCTGATCAGGCTGCAGGTCCATGGCCTGCAGGATTTCCTGCAGCATCTGCGGGTCGGGCTTGGAGCGGGTTTCACTGGCACAGCGGGTGATGGCAAACCGCGAGGTCTGGCCACTCTGCGCCAGCACCCGGTCCAGCCCCACCCGGCTCTTGCCCGTGGCCACGGCCAGATCCAGCCCAGCGGCCTGCAGCGCATCCAGCAACGGCACCGCCCCGGCAAACAACTGCTGCCCGGCGCTGTGGGCCACATAATGCCGTGAATAATCGGCCTGAATCTGCGGCTGCAGCGCGGGATGCTCAGGAAACAACGCTGCCATGGCCTCCGGCAGGCCCAGCCCGATGATGTTGGCGGCGGCGTGCGGCGTCAGGGCCAGGCCATGCTGGGCGGCGGCCCAGATCAGACTGCGTACAATCTGCCCGGCTGAATCCATCAGCGTACCATCCCAGTCAAAAATCACCAGCCGCAACCGTCCCAGGTCCAGCCCCTGTTCTGCATTCATCCTGTGTGCTCCACCGATCACCTGTCCAAAAAACCAAAACGCCCCATAAAAAACAATAAATAGCTATTTATTATAGCATTTTTTTAAAAAACCTTCAGCAAAAACCCTGACTGCCACGTCTGCCCTGCGGCCCTTGAACCGCCAGTCTGCCGCAGCCATGTTGATCCTGTTCATCCCAACGACCGGAGTTTTTATGTGTCTGGCACCGATTGCAGGACGTTGCAGCGCACTGGAATGGCCCTCCAGCGATGCGTCTGATGAGGCAGCATCCCTGCTGACACGGCTGGCACGGGCCTGGCCCCGCACCGATTCGGCCCCTGAAGCAGAGGACGACTGGATCTCGGCAGATTTGCTGGCGCACATGGCCGGGCGGATGGCCGCTTGTTTGCCTGAGCCTAGCGCCCCGGCTGGCCCCGGCCCTGCCGCAGTTGTGCCACCAGTGCGCTGATGTCCTCGGGCAGCGGGGCGACAAACTCAGGATAGCCGGGCACCAGCAGCCGTGCCGCGTGCAGGCACAGGCGGCGTGCGGCGGGCCCGGAATAGGCCACCTGATGGCCATATTTGTCGTCGCCCACCAGCGGATGGCCGATCGACAGCCCATGCACACGGATCTGGTGGGTGCGCCCGGTCAGCGGGCTGGCCTCCACCAGCGTGGCCCCGTGCAGGCGTTCACTCACCTGCCACAGGGTCTGGCTGGGCTTGCCCTCGGGATGCACGCGCACGCGGCGCTCGCCACCGGGTGTTTCGGTGCGCAACAGCGGCGCGTCGATGCGCTGGCGGTCCAGCAGCACGGTGCCCTTGACCAGCGCCTGATAGGTCTTGCGGATGCGCCCCTCGCGAAAATCCTCCTGCAGCTGTTTGAGCACCGGGCGTTTTTTGGCAATCAGTAGCAGCCCCGAGGTGTCACGGTCGATGCGGTGCACCAGTTCCAGCCAGGGGGCGTCGTAGGCCTGCCGCAGCGCTTCGATCACCCCGAAGGCCAGCCCGCTGCCGCCATGCACCGCCAGTCCGGCGGGCTTGTTCAGCACGATCAGGCCATCATCCTCGTAGACCACCCGCTGGCGCAGCCCCTGGGCCAGCCCCGCCCCAATCGGTACCGGCGCCTGGGCCTCGGCCAGCCGGATCGGGGCCACCCGCACCTGATCGCCCACATTCAGGCGGCTGTCGGGCTTGCAGCGTTTTTTGTTGATGCGCACTTCCCCGGCGCGGATCAGCCGGTACAGGTGGCTTTTGGGCACCCCCTTGAGCTGGGTGATCAAAAAATTGTCCAGCCGCTGCCCGGCGTGGTGCTCGGTGATGTCAAACCAGCGCACCGCAGGCGGGCTGACCGGAGATTGCAAATTTGTCATAAACGCTGGTATGCCTGTGCCAGAAGGTTTGCTATAGTCGGCGTCCGGTTGTGGGCGTTTTTGCCCCGGCCTTCCGAATACGCCCCGTGCCGAGGGTTCGATTATATCGGCAAATGTGTGCCTGACCGTCCTGATTTTGCTGGACCAACGCAAAACCGGACCCAGGCACCCAATAACGTGATCCGGCCTTTTGCCGGGTCCCAGACCCACAGATTCGCATTTTGTTGCAGACGGTCTCAATGACACCGTCAGTCTGGCCGGGTTGAGCTGTCGGGCTGCAGGCGGGGGTGGTTTTCTTGGCAGGCACTGTGAGCGTGATCCGCCCGGCCTGCCCACCCGATCCGCTCCGTGCCTGCCCCCAGTCCAGCTCCCCGCCAGATCGACACACCAGCCCCGTGTGGCGCAGGTGTGCACCGGCGTATGGCTGGCAGCCCCAGCCCCGACCCAGACCGTGGTCGTGGACACGACAGGCCGCTATGGCTGCACCGTCCACCACCGGCAGCAAAAGGTGAGTCCTTTTTAGGTTCACTGCCCATGAAGCGTATCCTCATCAACGCCACCCACGCCGAAGAAATTCGCGTTGCGCTGGTCAATGGCAACCGCCTGTACGATTTTGACCTCGAAAACCGCACCCGCGAACAAAAGAAATCCAACATCTACAAGGGCCACATCACCCGCGTCGAGCCCTCGCTCGAAGCCGTGTTTGTCGAATACGGCGCCAACCGGCAGGGCTTTTTGTCCATGCGTGAAATCGACCCGGCCTATTTCCGCGCCGACCCGCGCCAGACCCACAACATCCGTGAACTGATCAGCGAAGGCACCGAGCTGCTGGTGCAGGTCGAAAAGGAAGAACGCGGCAACAAGGGCGCAGCCCTGTCCACCTACATCTCGCTGGCCGGGCGCTATCTGGTGCTGATGCCCAACAACCCCAAGGGCGGCGGCATCAGTCGGCAGATCGCCGGTTCGGTGCGCGAGGAAATGAAGGAAATCCTCAGCCAGCTGAACATCCCGCGCGCCATGAGTGTGATCGTGCGCACCGCCGGAATTGGCCGCAGTCAGGACGAGCTGCAGACTGACCTCGATCACTTGCTGATGCTGT
The DNA here is from genome assembly GCA_052034295.1 of Pseudomonadota bacterium. Classification (GTDB taxonomy): domain Bacteria; phylum Pseudomonadota; class Gammaproteobacteria; order Pseudomonadales; family Moraxellaceae; genus JBPOIS01. Next base: position 2,977 of record JBPOIS010000210.1, on the reverse strand, counting down.
GGCAGCAGATCAACCAGAAAGCCGGTTCCGGCCCATCGCCGATGCTGGTGCATCAGGAAGCCGGTGTGGTCACCCGCGCCGTGCGCGATTACCTGCGCGACGACATGGGCGAAGTGCTGATCGACAGTGAAGCCGCCTATCAGGAAGCGGCCAGCTTTGTGCAGCAGGTCATGCCCCACCAGCTCGACAAGATCAAACTCTACACCGCCCCCGAGCCGCTGTTTGCCCGCTTTGGCATCGAAGCCCAGATCGAAACCGCCTACCAGCGTGAAGTCAAGCTGCCCTCCGGCGGTTCGATCGTGATTGACCAGACCGAAGCCCTGGTCGCCATCGACATCAACTCGGCCAAGGCCACCAAAGGCAGCGACGTCGAGGAAACCGCCTACAACACCAACCTGGAAGCGGCCGAGGAAATCGCCCGCCAGCTGCGCCTGCGCGACATGGGCGGTCTGGTGGTGATCGACTTCATCGACATGGGCAAGGAACGCAACCAGCGCGCCGTCGAACAGCGCCTCAAGGAAGCCACCAGCAACGACCGCGCCCGCATCCAGTTTGGCAGCCTGTCACGCTTTGGCCTGATGGAAATGAGCCGCCAGCGCCTGCGCCCCTCGCTGGAAGAAACCACCGGCTACGTCTGCCCGCGCTGCCACGGCACCGGCATGATCCGTGACCTGCGCTCGCTGTCGCTGTCGATCATGCGCAGCATCGAGGAAGTGGCCCTGCGCGAGCGTCAGGGCGAAGTACAGGTGCAGGTTCCGGTGGAGATCGCCGCGTTCATCCTGAATGAAAAACGCGACACCCTGTGCTATCTGGAGCAATCCAGCCGCACCCGCATCACCATCCTGCCGCACCCGCACCTGGAAACCCCGCACTTCCACATCCAGTTCAACCGTGAAGGCTACGCACCCTCCAGCTATGACCGGCTGGGGCAAATGCAAAACGAAGGGCTGGGCTACGAAGCCAACTGGCAGCAGCCCGGTGCCACCCCGGCACAGCCTGCTGCACCTGAATCCAGTGGCAAACCCGGTCGCCGCCGCAATGGCCCGCCGCGTGCCGAAGCGGCCCCGGCAGATACCCCGGCCACCCGCACCCCGGCCACCCCGCCTGCCACGGTGGCCAGTCCGGCTGCCTGGCTGGAAAACCTGTTCGTGCCGCGTCAGGCCAAACCTGCCCAGGTGCTGAGTGCCGATCAGGCCGCCGCCCAGATCGAAGCCCTCATCAACAGTGGCGCGGTCAGCCGCGGCCAGTTTGGCCAGCTGCCTGCCCTGCCCACCGCCGCACCGGTGGCCGCGGAAACGGCCCCTGCACCCGTGGCTGCACCCATGGCTGCCGTACCGGTGTATGGCCGTGCCGAACCCGTACAGGGCGCAGAAGCCGCACCGGCCCGCGAGCCGCGTGAGCCACGCAACCGCCCGCCCCGTCAACGCAACGGCAACGGCAACGGCAACGGCAACGGCAACGGCAACGGCAACGGCAACGGCCAGTATCCAGTGCCAGCCCAGGGCATGGGCCGTCCTGTCCGTGATGCGGAGGCCCCGATCCCGGCAGAGTCCATGCCAGCACGGCGTCCGGTTGCTGAGCCTGAGGGCGAAGTTCTGCCCGCCCGCAGCCGCCGCAGCCGCCCGGAGGCGAACCCGGCCGAGGAACTTCCACGCCGCGAGCGCAACAGCACCCGCCCCAGCCGTGGCCCGCGCCAGCGCGATGCCAGTGTGCTGGACCAGCCTGAGCTGAGCCCTGCACCGGCCGCCAGTACAGTCCCGGCTGAGGGGCTGCAGGTGCACATGGGCACTCCGGCGCCCGTGAGCCCCGCACCGGCCCAGCATATCCAGCTGGATGCGCAGCCTGTGGCCGCAGCGGCCCGCCCGGCAGAGGCCGCACCCGCCGGGATGGTGGACAGCCGCCCCCCGGTGCGTGCTGCCAATGACCCGCGCGAGAAACGCCGCCAGCGCGCCCAGGGCAGCCGCCAGCCTGCTGCAGCACCCGTCGCCGCCCGCAGCATCGCGGTACCCGTACAGGGCACGGTGGGCGAGTATGTACGTCAGGTGCTGGGCGACACCGGCGCCCGCCTGCTGGCCGAAGGCCAGGTGGTACAGGCCTTCCTGCAGGCCCTGCAGGCTGGACAGGCCCCGGCAGCCGTAGCGCCCGCTGCAGAGGCCCCGGCAGCCGTGGCTGTGGTGGCGGAGCCAGCCCCTGCCACTGAACCCGTTGCACCTGCGGTCCCTGTAGAACCCGTGGAACCGCTGCCGCTGACCCCGCCCACCCCGGCGGTGCGTGCGGCCAACGACCCGCGCGAGAAGCGGCGCATGAAAGCCCAGCAGGCCCAGACTGCCGTTGTGCAGGTGCCCGCTGCGGATGTTCCGGTGACGGCAGCCGCTGAGCCAGTGGCCGAGTCTGCCGACGCGCTGGCCGCCAGCCCGGTCGCTGTGGCCGAGCCTGAAGCCGTCCCGGTCGCTGAAGCCACCCCGGTCACTGAGGCAGTCACCCCGGCCGCAGAACCGGCTGCTGACGACACCCCGGCCGCCCTCAGCCCGGATGCAGAGGCTGCAGAACCCGGTGCCGACGACACTGCAGAAGGTGAAGACGCCGCCGCACGCCGTCCACGCCGCCCCCGTGCCAGCGGACGTCCACCGAAAAAACGTCCCACCCCCTGAGGCACTGACCTTGACACCCTGCTCCGGCAGGGTGTTTTTTTTGCCAAAAAAACGACCGATCTGGTGCTGTGCAGCGAGCCTGTGTAGCAGGTATGATCAGGCACACTTTTGTCTTCCGCATCGCCCCGCCTGTGCGAGTCAGGCCGGTTTTCTGGGAATTTTTCATGTCCACTTCCGACATCATCACCCTGCGTGTCAGCGCCACCCGCCTGCCCCCGCTGGTCCGCAAGCTGCCCCATGTGGTGCGCGGCCTGATCCTGGCCAACGACACCCGCCCCACCAAGCCGATGGGTCTGGCCTGGGCCTTCGAGCGGGCCGTGCGCAAA
>JBPOIS010000184.1:0-11247 GCA_052034295.1 Pseudomonadota bacterium | reverse complement strand
TGGCCGCACCCACCGGCGGGGCCTGCACCAGTTCACGCTGGTCCAGGGGCAGCCAGTGCAACAGGTCATCCCCGCCTTCCAGGGTGGCCTGCACGCGCACCCCGGTCCCCTGCGGGGCACCCCAGTCCAGCTGCAATTGCTCATCACCCTGCCAGTCGCGCGGGTCGTTGTACAGCTCCGGCTGCTTGAGCAGCCAGACCGTGCCCGGGGCGGGCTTCAGCGGGGCATCCTGGGTCAGTGCAGGTGCTACAGGCTGCAGTCCAGCGGGCGGAATCGCCAGGGTCAGCCGGGTGTCGCCCCGTTCCAGCTGCAGGCGCAACAGGGCGCGCTGGGCCTCGGTCCATTGTTCGGTCTGCAGCGGCCATTCATAGCGCTGTAGTGGCACCCGCTGCGCCTGTCCGTGTTGCAGCAGATCCACCCGTTGCAGGGGCATGGCCCGCCCCTGCCGGTCGATGATGCGCACCCGGTCCGGCCAGCCCTGGGCCAGCCGGGCCTGCTGGTCCGGGGACAGGTCGATTTTTTGCAGGCCCTGCGGCTGCTGCAGCTCAATGGCGGCCACCTGGATGGCGTCGGCCTGCAGTGGCCCCAGGCCCAGCAGGCAGGTGCCCAGTAGCACAGCGTGTTTAGTCATCAGCAGGTCCGGCCTTTTCCACAGCATCCGCCAATTGTACCGCAGTCCGTGCCGGCGGCAGCGGGGCCAGATAGCCAATCAGCAGCATCAGCCCTCCTGCGCCCATGAACGACACCACCCGCGCCAGCGCGGTGACATTGGACAGATCCACCAGCAGCAGCTTCAGCAGCACCACGGCCAGCAGTGCCGCACCGCCCAGCCAGATTTCCCGCTGCTGGCGGCGATGGCCCAGCACCATCAGGACGGCGGCCAGTACACTCCAGCCCAGCGTCAGGCTGCTCTGCAGCCCTCCGGCCTGCCAGCCGCCATCCAGCAGCAACGGCACACTGGCCCAGACGTGCACGCTGCGGTTGATCATGCCAGTGAGCCACAGCCAGCCCGACAGGGCCAGCACCGCAGGCACCCCGCGGTGCCAGTGCGGGCTTTGCCGCTGCAGCTGCCACCACAGGCCCATGGCCAGCGCAGTGCTCACATCCACCAGCGACAGCACCGGCACGTACCAGCCGCCCACCCGGGTGACATCGGCCACCAGACTGGACCAGCACAGCCACAGCAGCCAACCGCCCATCAGCGGCACCAGGAGATCATCCTGCACCTGCCCGGCATCCAGCCAGCGCGCTGGCAGGTGTTTTTTCCACAGCACAGCCCCCAGCCAGAGCAGGGGCAGCCACAGGGCCAGCAAGGGCTCCCAGCCCGGTGCCGTCACCGACAGTGCGGACGCTGGCAACAAGGCCAGCAGCAGTACCGACAGGCCCAAGCCCACGGCTTGATCGCGACGGCTGTACTGATCCTGCTGGGCCAGTTGCTGCAGCTGCAACAGCCACAGGGCCAGCCAGGCCCCGACGCCCAGGACACTCAGGGTGGCCGAAGCGGCCGTGGCCGACAGCAGCACCAGCGCCGTCCCCGGAACCGCCAGACGCGAGGTCTGCAGCAGCTCGGCCCAGGGCCGCCAGCGCAGCACCAGCATCACGCCGCTCCCCAGCGCCAGCAACAGCCAGCTGAGCTGCTCGGCATCGCCCAGCCCGGTCCAGGCCTCCCCGCCATGGTGCTCCAGCAGAGTCTGGCCAAACCACAGGCTGATCAGACCGGCAAACCCCAGCACGCCATAGCGCAGCAGCAGCCCCCAGTGCGCCAGACCCGCCCCGGCCCGCAGCCAGTAGGCGGACCCCCACAGCATCAGCGCCAGCACCATTTGGGGCATCAGCACCACACCCCCATGGGACACCATCAGCCACAACAGCGCCAGCAAGCTGCCCAGCTGCAGCAACAGCCCCAGCCAGACCGACCAGCGCCGCCCCTGACGCTGCCCCAGCCAGACCATGCCCGCCCCCTGCACCGACCAGCCCAAGGCTGTCCAGTGCGGATCAATCGCCAGCGGCAGCACCAGCGCCACAAAACCACTGCCCAGTGCCAGCGCCCCCTCACTGAGCAGCCGCACCCCCCGCCCCTGCAGGCTGGAGGTCCGCCGCACCAGCCACACCCCGGTCAGCAGATACACCATCGCCCAACCGGCGCTGCTCAGTGCCAGTGCATGGGGAATGTCGCGGATCAGCGCCGCCTGCAGCCCAAACCCCAGCAGCGGCACCCCAAACAACAGTCCCCCATCCACCAGCGGCACTTGCCGCAGCACCTGTTGCTGGCGCTGGACCGGCAATGCCTCCACCACCGCGCCCAACTGCTGGGTGTAGCGCACGGCAATAAACCAGTACAGCAGCATGTGCGCCAGCAGCAGCCCCTCCAGTGGCCAGCGCCACTGTGGGTTGAACTGGTTCCAGCCCCAGAATGCCGCCAGCCCGAAGGTAAACAGCGCACCCAGACCATTCAGCGCGCGCCAGGTGCGCCGGTGTGCCACCCAGGCCAGTGCCGTGTTGATCAGCAGCAAATAACTGAACAGCATCAGCGCATTGCCCTGCCCGGTCGACGTCAGCAGCGGTGCCGCATAGGCCCCACCAAACGCCAGCAGCGCCAGGGCCAGCGCATCCTGCCACACCGCCAGCAGCGCACTCAGTGCCGCCAGCCCCACCAACAGGACAAAAGCCAGCGTGGGCGGCAGCACCGGAAAAATCCGCAACGCCGCAAACACCGTCAGGTACAGCACCACCACCCCACCGCCCTGCAGGGTCAGCGCATAGCCGCGCCGCCGCGCCTGCAGCCACAGCCCCAGACCCGTCAGGCCCAGCCCCCCCAGCGCCACCAGCGCCAGACGCAGCTCAATCGGAATTGCAAAAGCCTGCACCGCCAGACGCAGCAAAAACACCACCCCGACCAGCAAGACCAGAATGCCCAGCCGCACAATCAGGTTGCCGCCGCCAAACCAGCCCAGCACACTGCCCAGCAGCGAGGTCTGCTGGATCAGCGCCTGATCGTAGGGTCCCATGGACTCAGGGGATGGTTTGGCCCCGGGGTCGGCTGCAGGCCGCGTCATGCCTTGCGGCAGCACCACCGGGCTTTGATCTGAAGCAGCGGTTGCCCAGTCTGTGGGCGTCATGGAGCACGGGGCCGGTAGCAGAACAGGCGCATCTGTCCCGGACGGAAACGGCGCAGCTGGGGAGGCTTCAGGCGATGGCGAAAAAACCCGATCCTCCGGCTGCACGGCCACTGCTGCTGACTCAGTGGGTGTGGGCGCGGCGGGCTGATCCTGCGCAAGCCGCGCCTGCAGCGAATGCAACTGCTGCTGCAACAGCCTGAGCTGGTAATCCAGCTGCCCGACCCGGTCAGACAGGCGCATCACCAGTATTGCCAGCACCACACAGGCCATCCACACCAGCATGAGTTCGGTACTCCGGTTTTTTTCTGGTCATTCACTGGCGTGAATGCGTCCAAAGACGGCCTGAAAGCACGCCCCTGCCCCACAGCTTACTGATGCCGGCGTCCTGGGGCAAATCAGCCCCACAGGTCCTGAGCCCGGATCAAGCCTAGCGCGCACGCCACTGCTGCACCGAATGCAGCAGGTCCTGTACCGTCTGATCGGCATGCTCGGCCTGATGGCCTTCCGGAGTCAGCCGATCCACCAGCTCCGGCAGCAGGGTGGCGATGCCCTGGGTCACCTCGGCAGAGGCCAGTCCCTGCTGCTGGGCCAGCTGTTGCAGCACCTCTGCCCCAAACAACTGCTGCACCTCCTGTCCAGTCAATGGCAGGTTGGGGCCCAGGTTAACCCAGGAATTGGCCTGGGACTGCAAGCCAGAGCGCCCCAGCCTTCCCAGCACAGCCGACAGCCCACCCTGACGCTGTATCCACGCCAGTACAAAGGGCAGCAGCATCAGCAACAGGCCAGAATTGCCCCCCTGCCTTGTCACCGTCGGAGACGACGGGCCTGTCCCAAAGATCTGCGGAAGGATCCGGCCCAACACGGCACCAGCCGATCCATTGCCCTGGGGAAACAGTCCTGGTGCGCCTGACTGCCCTGCAGGGTTGGCATTGGGCCATTGGGGGGGCTGGCCCAGGGGAGCCTGGGGATTCAGCATTTTTCCAGCAGCCTGCTGCACCAGCTGACCAATCAGTCCATCCAGCAATCCCATGATGACTCTCCGCGTACCTGTTCTGTGTCGATCCATCCAGTCTGCGGTAAACCCCCGACCCGCGCTGTGTGACCGGTGTAGGATTTTGTTGCTGTTTGACGGCATGTGTGCCCACGCAGCAGACCAGCGCTGCCTCCACGGTCCCTAGGCAGTAGGAGCCTCCGGCCGACGCAGCAACACCCGGCGCTGTTGCAGCTGTCGCCAGTCTTCGGGATCACACTGGTCACGCCACAGGGTCCAGCTCAGCGGCTGTCGCTGCGGATGCTGTTGCTCCAGCACCAGCACCACCACCCAGACATTGCCACGAATGGCCCGCAGCTCACCCCGGCGCCAGCCCTGCTCACGGCCCTGCTGCCAGCGCAGCGCCCGGCCATCCTGCCAGTCCAGCACACGCGGACCGACAGGCCGCAGCCACAGCGACCACCCCAGTAATCCCGCCACCAGCACGGCCTGTGCCGCTTTCAGGCCCATCGGGATCTGGCTACAGGCCACCAGCAGCCCCACGCCGACGCTCAACGCCCCGAGCGCGGCCCAGTGCAGGCGGCTGTGCGGCTGGATCATAAAAACCAGCGCTCAGGGGTGACGCAACTGGCGAATGCGCGCCACCAGCGCCGCCAGTCCGGTATCCTGCGGCTGTGACAGCTGCAAGAACCAGTCCATCAGGTCCGGGTCCTCGGCCTCCATCAGCCGGGCAAAAGTGGCTTTTTCATGGGCATCGGCCTGGGCAAAGTGCTGGCGCACATACGGGTCCAGATAAAAATCCAGCTCTTTCAGGCCGCGCCGTGCCCGGTACACCAGACGGCGTTCTTCATCAGTCAATGCCTGCATGCTCATTCAGTCTCCCCGGAAAATTCAAAAATGGTCCTGCACCGCCTGCAGCAGGCGCAGGGCCTGGACCGTGGGGGCCACATCGTGGGTGCGCACCAGCACCGCCCCCTGACTGACCGCCCACACAGCGGCGGCCACCCCGGCGTGCACACGCTGATCCACTGGCGCACCGCCGAGCACCTCGCCCAGCATGTGCTTGCGCGACAGGCCGATCAGCAACGGATGACCAAGGGCCTGCAGGGCGGGCAGGTGGGCCAGCAACTGCAGGTTTTGTGCGGTGGTTTTGGCAAATAATCCAAAACCGGGGTCGAGTATCATCTGGGCGGGACGTACCCCGGCGGCACAGGCCAGCGCCACCTGCTGCTGCAGCTCGGCGCACACGGTGTCCACCACACCCTGCGGATAATCGGTCAGCTCGCCCATCCGGTCCGGCTCGCCACGATTGTGCATCAGCACCACCGGACAATCCAGCCGGGCCGCCAGCGCCCGTGCGCCGGGCCGGGTCAGTGCCCGCACATCATTCCACAGGCACGGGGTCACCGCCCAGCACGCCGCAAACACCTCCGGGCTGCTGGTGTCGATCGACAGCACCAGTCCCGGCTGTGCCGCCAGCGCCTGCACCACCGGCAGCACCCGCGCCAGCTCTTCGGCCGGACTGACGGGCTGGGCACCGGGCCGGGTGGACTCCCCCCCCAGATCGATCACCCCGGCCCCTTCGGCGTGTAGCTGCAGCGCCCGGGCAACGGCTGCATCACGCTGCTGGAACTGCCCGCCGTCTGAAAATGAATCCGGGGTGACATTGACGATGCCCATCACCACCGGGGTGCGCGGCTGCCACAGCCGTGGGCCGAGCTGCAACTGCAGCGCGGGCCGTTGCGGGCGGTTCAGGTCATTCATGCAGGCACTCTCTGGACCGTGGATCAAAAAACACCGCGCCATTGTAAGCCGTGCACCGGGTTTGAACACCCCGGCAGGCAGGCAAAAAAAAGCAGACCCGCAGGTCTGCCTTGATTGAACCATGACGCTGCTTTTACAGGGCGGGCAGCGGCGGTGGGGTCTGGCCCTGCGGCTTGTCCAGGCTCACCGGCACCGGATTCACCGGCTCGTAGACCCGTGGCGGGCGCGGTTCGCGGCCTTCCATGATGTCCACGATCTGGTCGCGGTCGATGGTTTCCCATTCCAGCAGGGCCTTGACCATCACCTCGACCTTTTCCCTGTTGGCCTCGATGATGTCACGGGCAATCTGATACTGGGTGTCAAGGATGTGGCGCACCTCGCGGTCGACCTGCTGCTGGGTGGCCTCGCTGATGGTGCGGCTGCCCATCTTGCCAAAGTACGACTCGTTGGTGTCGTCCTCATAGACCATCACCCCAAGGCTGTCGGACATGCCGTATTTGGTGACCATGGCGCGGGCCATCTTGGTGGCGCGCTCAAAGTCATTGGATGCCCCGGTCGATTTCTGGTTGACGAACACTTCCTCGGCGATCCGCCCACCAAACAGGATGCTGATTTCATTGAGCATCTTGTCCTTGTAGTGACTGATCCGGTCAAATTCCGGCAACTGCCAGGTCACGCCCAGCGCCCAGCCGCGCGGCATGATGGTGACCTTGTGCACCGGGTCAGTGCCCGGCAGCACTTCGGCCACCAGCGCATGGCCCGCTTCGTGGTAGGCGGTGTTGCGGCGCTCTTCATCGCGCAGCACCATCGACTTGCGCTCCGGACCCATGAAAATCTTGTCCTTGGCGTCCTCGAAGTCGTTCATGTCCACGGTGTTCTTGTTGCGGCGTGCGGCAAACAGCGCGGCTTCGTTGACCAGATTGGCCAGGTCGGCACCGCTGAAGCCCGGCGTACCGCGCGCCAGCACCGCCGGATTGACGCCCGTGGTCGAAGGCAGTTTTTTCAGGTGCACATTGAGGATCTGCTCGCGGCCCTTGATGTCCGGCAGGCCAACCATCACCTGACGGTCAAAGCGTCCCGGACGCAGCAGGGCCTTGTCCAGCACATCCACCCGGTTGGTGGCCGCGATCACGATCACGCCTTCCGACCCTTCAAAACCATCCATCTCGACCAGCATCTGGTTCAGGGTCTGCTCGCGCTCATCATGGCCCCCGCCCATGCCCGAACCGCGATGGCGGCCCACGGCGTCGATTTCGTCGATGAAAATGATGCACGGCGCATGGCGCTTGGCCTGCTCAAACATGTCACGCACCCGCGAGGCACCCACCCCGACGAACATTTCCACAAAATCCGAACCGGAAATCGAGAAAAATGGCACCTTGGCTTCCCCGGCGATGGCTTTTGCCAGCAGGGTCTTGCCAGTGCCCGGCGGTCCGACCATCAGCACACCACGGGGAATCTTCGCGCCCAGACGCTTGAATTTGGCCGGGTCGCGCAGGAAATCCACGATCTCCACCACTTCCTGCTTGGCTTCATCACAGCCCGCCACATCGGCAAAGGTGACCTTGATCTGGTCATCGGTGAGCATCTTGGCCTTGGATTTGCCAAAGCTCATCGGGCCGGTCTTGCCGCCAGGGCCGGACTGCATGTTGCGCATGAAAAACATGAACAGCAGGATGATCAGCAGCACAGGGAAACTGGCGATCAGCAGCTGCATGAAGATGCCCTGACGCTCCGGGGCCGTGCCGATGACTTCCACATTCTGCTTGCGCAGGCTGGGCATCAGCTCGGTGTCCTGTACCGCCGGACGCACGGTCTCAAACTGGGTGCCATTGCGCTTTTCGCCGCTGATGCGTTCGTTGTCGATGCGCACCTGCTTGACCTGTCCGGCGTTCACTGCGGCCACAAACTCAGAGTAATTCAGGCTGTCCGGCTTGGCGCGGTTTTCAAAATTACTGAACACCAGCACCAGCACGCTGATGATCACCAGCCAGAGGATGGTGTTTTTGACGAGATCGCTCACTGCGCGTAGTTCCCCTGTTGAGTCATGTGGCCCTGATCCAATCCGCCAACATAACGGGTCCTGCCCTGCCAGGACAAGACCAAAAAACGACGTGTGCTGATGGCATTTGTCAGCAAATGTTGTCCGAACCGGAGCCGGTCAACGTCGACGCCCACGGGCCAGCAGGTACATTTCACGGGAGCGGGCGCGCGAGGCTTCCGGCTTGACGCTTTTCAGCTCGGAAAACTCGGCCAGGATGGCCTTGCGCAGCGCATCATAGCCCTCTCCCTGAAAGGCCTTCACCAGAAACTGTCCCCGGACATCCAGCACCTTGAGGGCAAAATCCAGTGCCAGCTCGCACAGGTACATCATGCGCGGCTGGTCCACCGCAGGGTTTCCTGATGTATTGGGGGCCATGTCAGAAATTACAAGATCCACCGGGCGGCCATTCAGCGTCCCCAGCAGCTCATCAAACACCGCCTGCTCGCGAAAGTCCCCCTGCAAAAACGTCACATCCGGCAGTACATCCATCGGCAGGATGTCCGAGGCGATCACCAGACCACTGGAGCCGACGATTTTGCCGGCGATCTGCGACCAGCTGCCGGGGGCTGCGCCCAGGTCCACCACGGTCATGCCGGGACGCAACAGCTTGTATTTATCGTTGATTTCCAGGAGCTTATAGGCAGCCCGTGCCCGGTAGCCATCCTTGTGGGCACGCTTGACAAAGGGATCATCCAGGTGTTCACGCATCCAGGCCTTGCTGCTCTTGGAGAGTTTTTGATTGTGGATACGGGTGGCCATGACCAGAACACTTTCATCAGAAAAATCCGCCCCATTGTAGCGGATCTGCCGCCGCAGGCCGACAAAATCCGCCCGAAACGCCGTGCTTGGGCTAAACTATGTCGCCAACGTCCGCAGATTTTTTTTGCCATGTCCAAAGTCACCGCCCCCCGTGCCCTCAACAATCAGGAGCGCAAACGCCTGCGCCGCATTGGCCATGTGCTGGAGCCGGTGGTGATGCTGGGCCAGCATGGCCTGACCGACGCGGTGGTCGAAGAAACCCGCCGCGCACTGGCCGATCATGAGCTGATCAAGATCAAGGTCATGGGCAATGACCGCGAGGTCAAACAGCAGGCCATCACGGCCCTGGCCGAGCAGACCGGTGCCCAGGTGGTGCAGCAGATCGGCAAGGTGGCGCTGCTGTTCCTGAAGGCGGCCCAGCCCAACCCGCACCTGTCCAATCTGGTCCGGCACGCGCATCTGGCCAGCGACTGAGCGTTTTTCCTGAAAAAACGCCATCAAAAAACCGGCCACAGGGCCGGTTTTTTTGCAGCGGTTTCAGGCTTATTGATCGACGTGATCCACCACAAAGGTCAGGATCATCATCACCTGATAATTGGTGATGCGGTCGCCGTCGAGGTCGGCTTTTTGTTCCTTGACCCAGCAGCCCTTCAGGTTTTTGACAGTTTTGGCGGCTTCGGCGATGCCCTTTTTGATGGCATCTTCAAAACTGACGGTGGAGGTGCTGCTGATTTCGATGTTTTTGGCAATCGACATGGGGAATACTCCTGTGGACACTGCGGTTTGAAGGCTTCCAGTGTAGACAGGCGTGCGGCGTCCTGTGCAGCAGCGCTGTTGTGTTGCTGAGCGGGTCTTGCAAGCATTCGGATCGGTTTTGTATCCACAGGCGTCCTGGTTTATCATCGTGTAGCCATTTTCATCCGGGCGGCCTGCGGGATTTGCCGGATACTCATAAAAACCTGAACGGCCCAGCCCCATGTCTGTGTATTCCCTGCAAGCCTTTTTGCCCACCCTGGGCACCCCCCTGAATGTCCAGGCCGGACTGCAGGTGCTGCCGCGACGGCGCATCATGCTGTCGTACCGGCTCGGCGACCCCAACCAGCAGGTGGAGTGGCCCCAGCCGGGGGCGGCGCCGTTCCGCACCGACCACCTCTGGGAAGACACTTGTCTGGAGGCGTTTTTGCAGCCCGAGGGAATGTCCGGCTACACCGAGCTGAACCTGACGCCGCGGCTGTTCTGGAACGCCTACCACTTTGACCGCTATCGCCAGCCGGATCAGGTGCCTCCCCTGCACGAACCGCGTGCCCATCTGGAAAAATTTGAATCCCATCACCACCGGGTGGAGGCCGTGTTCGACCTGTCTGAGCTGTACGCCTACAGCCAGCCGATCCGGTTTGGCCTGTCGGCGGTGCTGCGCCTGAAGGATGGCAATCTGGACTACTGGGCGATGCAGCACAGTGGCGTGCAGGCGGATTTTCACAACAGCATTGACTGGCTGGGGCAGTTCAAGCTGATGCCCTGAAAAAAAAGCCCCGTTTCCGGGGCTTTTTTCACACGTCCGCCACTGGGGATCAGTGGGTGACACGGTTCCAGGCGTCTTTCACAGCGTATTTGGCCTGTTCCCAGGTCAGCCGCGACTGGCCCTTGACCTTCGCCCAGTCCCGCGACAGCTCGGCTTCCAGACGGTCATCCCACTGGCGGCCCGTGTAGTGCTCACGCGCGGCATAGCCATAGCTGTAGGCGTTGCGATAGTCGGTGTCGTAGCTGTAGTTCTGGCTGTAGTACGCGGTGTGGCTGTACTGGTCACGCCAGTAGGCGTCTTCTTCAGGGTTGATGGCCTCAGCAATGTCATGGCCGACTGCCCCGCCGGTCAGGGCACCAATCAAACCGCCCAGCACGGTGCCCACCGGACCCGCCGCCGAACCAATCGCCGCCCCGGCTGCAGCCCCGGCCAGTCCACCGGTGCCGGTGCCGATCGGGTGGCTGGTGTCCTTGCGGGCCAGATCGCCCGGTTCAGTCGGGTTGACGGCTTCCCCGGCATCGTGTCCAACTGCACCCCCGGCCACGGCACCAATTGCGCCGCCAATCAGGGTGCCCACCGGACCGGCCACAGAACCGAGGGCAGCCCCTGCAGCGGCACCCCCGAGGCCCCCGGCAGCCACACCGACCGGATGGGATTTTTCAGTGGCGTCGTCACGGGCCACGGCGGCGGTCATGCGGTCTCCGGCATGGTCCACGGCGCTGGTGGTGCGGTTCCACGCATCACGGGTGGCGGCTTTGGCGTCTTCCCAGGTCAGGCGCGATTGGCCCTTGACCTTTTCCCAGCCCTGACGCAGGTCCGCTTCCAGCTGGTCGTTCCAGTCACGCCCGGCATACTGGTTGCGCGCGGCATAGCCATAGCTGTAGGCGTTGCGGTAGTCAGTGTCATAGTCATAGCCCGGCTTGTAGTAACTGGCCGTGTTGTAGCTGCTGCGCCAGTGGGCATCTTCGGTCGGGTTGATGGCTTCGGCGATGCCATGGCCTGCAGCCGCGCCGGTCACCGCACCGATCACGCCACCCACCACGGTGCC
>JBPOIS010000065.1:0-7607 GCA_052034295.1 Pseudomonadota bacterium | reverse complement strand
CGGCTCCGGTGGACACCGATGGTGATGGCGTGACCGATGACATCGATCAGTGCCCGAACACTCCGGCTGGCGTGGTTGTGGATGCCAAAGGCTGCCCGCAACAGCTGACCCAGGACCTGAAAATGGAACTGCGCGTCTTCTTCGACGTGAACAAGTCCAACATCAAGGACCAGTACAAGCCCGAGATTGCCAAGGTTGCCGAAAAACTGAAGCAATATCCGGAAGCGTCTGCGAAGATCGAAGGTCACACCGACAACACCGGTCCGCGCAAGCTGAACGAGCGCCTGTCGCTGGCCCGTGCCAACTCGGTCAAGAACATGCTGATCAAAGAGTTCGGCATCGATGCAGCCCGCATGACCACCGAAGGTTTCGCGTGGGATCGTCCGATCGCCCCGAACAACACCAAGGAAGGCCGTGCCATGAACCGTCGCGTCTATGCCGTGATCACCGGCAGCCGCACCGTTCCGGCCGGTCAATAATCCGCGGTCCTTCGGACCTGACAGCAGCCGCCTCCGGGCGGCTGTTTTTTTTCGGGACTTTTTCCAGAACATCCCGTAACGCCATGGGTCGGTCTGGTCATATCCTGTTCAACGTTTTTCCGCTATAATTTCGCGTCTTTATTTTGGCCGCGGCTTTTTCCTTCATGTCTGATCTTCAGCACCTGCGCAACATCGCCATCATCGCCCACGTGGACCATGGCAAAACCACCCTCGTGGACAAACTGCTCCAGCAATCCGGCACCCTCGGTGAGCGGGCCGGGGACATCGAGCGGGTCATGGACTCCAACGCGCTGGAAAAAGAGCGTGGCATCACCATTCTGGCCAAAAACACCGCCATCCGCTGGACCGATCCGCGCAATGGCCAGGAATACCGCATCAACATCGTCGATACCCCGGGCCACGCCGATTTCGGCGGGGAAGTCGAGCGGGTGCTTTCGATGGTGGACTGTGTGCTGCTGCTGGTCGATGCGCAGGACGGCCCGATGCCGCAGACCCGTTTTGTGACCATGAAGGCCTTTGCCCGTGGCCTGAAGCCGATCGTGGTGATCAACAAGATTGACCGTCCCGGTGCCCGCGCGGACTGGGTGATGGATCAGGTGTTTGACCTGTTTGACAAACTCGGTGCCACCGATGAGCAACTGGATTTTCCGGTGGTGTATGCCTCGGCGCTGAATGGCGTGGCTGGCCTGGAGCAGGACCAGCTGGCCAGTGACATGACCCCGCTGTTCCAGACCATCGTCGACATCGTCGAGCCGCCCAAGGTGGACACCGATGGTGCGTTCCAGATGCAGATTTCCAGCCTGGACTACAACAGCTTTGTCGGTGTGATCGGAATTGGCCGCATCCAGCGCGGCACGGTCAAGACCAATACGCCGGTGGTGATCGTCGACAAGGATGGCAACAAGCGCAATGGCCGGATCCTGCAGATCATGGGCTATCACGGCCTGGAACGGATTGAAGTGCCCGAGGCCAGCGCCGGGGACATCGTCTGTGTGACTGGCATGGAAGGCCTGAACATTTCCGACACCCTGTGTGACCCCAAGGTGGTGGAAGCGCTGCCGCCGCTGTCGGTGGACGAGCCCACCGTGAGCATGACCTTTCAGGTCAACAACTCGCCGTTTGCAGGCCGGGAAGGCAAATTCGTCACCTCGCGCAACATCCGCGACCGCCTGAACCGCGAACTGATCCACAATGTCGCCCTGCGTGTGGAAGACACCGATTCTCCGGATCGCTTCAAGGTGTCGGGCCGTGGCGAGCTGCACCTGTCGGTGCTGATCGAAACCATGCGCCGTGAAGGCTTCGAGCTGGGTGTGTCCCGTCCCGAAGTGATCATGAAGGAAGTCGATGGGCAGATGCAGGAGCCGTTTGAAGCCGTGACCTTTGATGTGGAAGAGCAGCATCAGGGTTCGGTGATGGAGCAGATGGGCCTGCGCAAAGGCGAAATCACCAACATCGAGATGGACGGCAAGGGCCGGATGCGGATCGAGGCGATTGTCCCGTCGCGTGGCCTGATCGGGTTCCGTTCGGATTTCCTGACCATGACCTCCGGCACCGGCATCATGACCTCCAGCTTTGCCCACTATGGCCCGGTCAAGTCGGGTGATGTGGCCAAGCGCCAGAACGGCGTGCTGATCTCGATGGTCAACGGCACTGTGCTGGCCTATGCGCTGTTCAGCCTGCAGGAGCGTGGCCGCCTGTTTGCCGAGCCGCAGCTCGAAGTGTACGAAGGCATGATCGTCGGCATGAACAACCGGGGCGATGACATGGTGGTCAACCCCACCAAGGCCAAGCAGCTCACCAACATCCGCGCCAGTGGTACGGATGAGGCGATTGTGCTGACCCCGCCGATCAAGCACACCCTGGAGCAGGCGCTGGAGTTCATCGAGGACGATGAGCTGGTCGAAGTGACCCCGAAATCGATCCGCTTGCGCAAGCGCTACCTGACCGAAAACGAACGCAAGCGCATGAGCCGCTGAACGTGCCGTGATGGAGAAAGCCCCCAGCCGGGGGCTTTTTTCATGGAAAAAACCTGAAGACTGGCTTCGTCCATTTGGGGTTTTAGCGGCTATCATGGGCACTTTCATGGGTCAACACAGGAGCCCGGCCATGGGCATGGTGCAGGAATTCAAGGAATTTGCCCTGAAGGGCAATGTGATGGATCTGGCCGTCGGGGTGATCATCGGCGGGGCCTTTGGCAAGATCGTCGATTCGCTGGTGAAGGATGTGGTGATGCCGCTGGTGTCAATGATCCTGGGCGGTGATGTGGATTTTTCCAATTATTATGTGGTACTGGGCGAGGTCCCGGCAGGCACCGCCAACACCTACGCGGCCCTGAAAGACGCCGGGGTGTCGATGCTGGCCTATGGGCAGTTTTTGACGGTGCTGATCAATTTTGTGCTGCTGGCACTGGTGATCTTTGCCATGGTCAAGGCCATCAACAACCTGCGCCGCCGCGAAGAAGCCGCGCCCGCCCCGGCCGCGCCTGCCGCTGATCCAGCCGACATCGTGCTGCTCAAGGAAATCCGCGACGAACTGCGCAAGCGCGGCTGAGGACAGGCCCGGTCAAACAAAAGCCCGCACAGGGGCGGGCTTGGTTCAGTGCCATGTGCATCAGGGGCGGGCTGCAGCCTGATCGTCCTGGGGAGCAGGGGCCATGGCCGGGGCAGCTTCGACTGTTTCGGCCGGCAGGGCGTATTCATTTTCGTGCTTGCGCTGGTCCTGCACGCTGGTGCAGCCCAGACAGCGGGTGAACGTGGCGCGGGCCGGACCCACCACCAGGGTGTCGGCGGCTTCCTTGACCTTGCCGCCCAGAATGCTGAACGGCAGGGAAGCCACAAACAGGGCAGCACCACCCACCGTGCCTGCCAGCATCAGCGGACGGGCAATGGTGCTGTCCGCCACCGCAGCGCCTGCGCTGGGACGGTTGTCCAGTTCATCATTCATGATTTCCTGAGCGGCCTGGGCCGTGGCGCCCAGGGACAGCAAGGCACTCAGGGCCAGGGCTGAAGCGATCCGTCGAGACATGGTACACGGTGATCCTTGAGTTATTTGCTGAGAATGTAACCTGCTGCAGCGCCTGAATTCAAGTCAAAACGCCGCATTGGCCATGGTTTTGTGAGGTGGCTGGCATTTTGGACAGAAGGCGCTGGCCCGTTGGCCCAGTCGCAGGGTCTGCACCGGGGTCTGGCACTGGCGGCACGGCTCGCCAGCCCGGCCATAGGCCCACAGGGTCTGCTGAAAATACCCGGTTTCGCCCTGCGCATCGACGAAATCCCGCAGGGTCGAGCCCCCCAGGTCAATGGCCTGCTGCAGGATGCGGCGGATGTGCTGCACCAGCACGTCGGCCTGTGCCCGGGTGATGAGGTGGGCGGGCGTGGCCGGGTGGATGCCCGCCTGGAACAGGGCTTCGGTGGCGTAGATGTTGCCCACGCCGACCACCACGGCGTTGTCCATCAGCACCACCTTGACCGCACGGCGGGTGCGCTGTAGCTGCTGGTACAGGCCCTCGGGGTGAAACCCGGCGCTGAGCGGTTCGGGTCCGAGGTGGTCCAGCAGCGGATGGCTGCCATCGCTGGCGGTCCACAGCAGGCAGCCAAATCGGCGCGGGTCGTGGTAGCGCAGCGCCTGCTCGCCCAGCATCAGGCTGACGTGGTCGTGCTTGCGCCAGGGGGCATCCGCAGGCACCAGCCGGAAGCTGCCGGACATGCCCAGGTGCATCAGCAGGGTGTCCTGTCCGAAGCGGGCCAGCAGGTATTTGGCCCGGCGATCCAGGGCCTGCAGGGTCTGGCCCTGCAGACGCTGCAGGTCCTCCGGCACGGGCCAGCGCAGGCGCGGCTGTCGGACCTCGATGGCCTGTACGGTACGGTCCAGCAGGGGCAGCAGGCTGCGGCGGGTGGTTTCGACTTCGGGCAGTTCGGGCATGGGCCATCCGTAGGGTGGGGACAGGCTGCCTGTATGCTGACCGGCGCAGGATTTTTCAAGGGTGAAAAACCGCAACGGGCGCGGGCCGGTGGCTGTGTTCCGGGTCGAACCGTATTCCGGGCTTTTTCACATCGCCCGTACAGCCTTCGAGGCCAGCCCCCAGTTCACCCAATGCCCCAGCGGGTTTGCAGGGACACAACAGTGCGGACCGCGCTGATCCTGCAGGATAGCCCTGTACCCACTGAATCCGGCCGAGCCCTTTGACCATGCCTGTTGATCCGCTTGCTTCGCTCACCCATCCCCCCGCCACGGTGCTGCCGCCCGAGTGGTTTGCCCGGCCCACCGTGGTGGTGGCCGCAGACCTGATCGGCTGCCTGCTGTGCCGTCAGCTGGCGGACGGCCGGGTCGTGCGTGCACGGATCAGCGAGACCGAGGCCTACATCGGTGCAGTGGATCCAGCTTCACACGCCCACCTGCGCCGGCGCACGGCACGGACCGAGCCGATGTTTGCCCGGGGCGGGATTTTTTATGTGTATTTCACCTATGGCATCCATGACATGCTCAATCTGGTCACCCACGTCGAAGGGGAGCCTGAGGCGGTGCTGATCCGGGCGGCTTTTGTGGAGGGGGAAGATCTGCGCCGCTGTGCAGGTCCGGCCAAACTGACCAAGGCGCTGGCGATCACCCGCGCCCTGAACACCCTGCCAATCGAACCGGCATCAGGCCTCTGGGTGGAGCAGGATGGCTGTCGGCCTGTGGTGCAGGTGCGTCCGCGCATCGGCATTGCCTATGCCGGTGAAGCCAGTGGCTGGCTGCTGCGCTATATATGGGCGGATCACCCTTCCTTGTCCAAAAAATAGTGAACCGACAGGCCATGAAACCCCTAGCAAAAATAGGGAAAAAAGGCGTATGGTTAAGCCATAGGGTTTTTTAAACGTCACCTTCACAAGGAGCCTGTAATGCAAGTTGACAAGCATGATTTTGCCCACGACTTCCCCGAATTCCGCGACACCATCCAGACGCTCAAGCAAAACGACGGCCACTTCAGCCGCCTGTTCGATGAGTACCATGATGTGACCCACCAGATCCACGGCATCGAAGGCAACGACATCAACGTGTCGGATGATTTCTTCGAAGCGCTGAAAACCAAGCGGGTGCGCCTGAAGGATGAGCTGTACCAGATCATGGTCAAAGCCCGTCAGGACTGATTCCCCTGGGGATCGCAGATCGGACCAGCCTGCGGGCTGGTCTTTTTTTGGAGAAAAATTTTTTTAGGCTGTGGGTCCCCCCCTACCACACAGGGCTATCCCGTGAAATGGTTGTTGACCCGCCCACCGGTACCTCGGCTGCAGGCCCGGTTTTTGGACTGGCAGGTACAGCGTGCGCTGTCATGCCGTCCCGGCCACTGGCAGGACACTGGATCAGCCGTGACCGCAGGGCAGCCCTGGGTGGCCCTGTTGCATGGGCTGGCGGCGGGCGCCCACATGGACCGGCACTGGCTGACCCGGCTGCGCCGTGAAGGTGGCCTGCAGGTGCAGCTGTACAGCCATCACCACCCGCTGTCGGCGCTGGTTGCTGACGCACAGGCCGCCCACCGGCGTGGACAGGCGGTGGTGCTGTTCGGGTTCAGTCAGGGGGGCTTCATGGCCCTGCGGCTGGCACGGGCGCTGGCGGCGGCACAGGTGCCGGTGCGCCTGCTGTGGATGGTGGCTGCGGGTGGGCTGGGGCGCTGGTACCCGGCCCAGTGGGGTTTTGAACCCCGGAAAATCCCTGCCAATGTGGCCGAAGCCGTGCATGTGTATGCCCATGGCGATGTGCTGGGTACCGATCGGCACCGCCTGTCCAACCCGATTCGTGCCGCCCATCCCGCCACCCGGATTCGCAACATTGAACTGCCGCGCGGGGTGTCGCATGTCGGGCTGTCGTCCACCCACCCCGAGCGCACCGATGCCCGGGTGTGGCGTGAGGTGGTGGAAGGATTTTTGCGCCGGCTTGAGGCCCTCAGGTCAGACGGCCCACCGACCCATTGAGCCCCTCGGGCAGTGGCAGCACCAGCAGCCCGGCGCTGGACAGGGCATCGGGCCGGGCAATCACCAGGGCCTCAAAGCCGTCTGCCGTGCTCACCGCATTGACCACCTGGACATGCTCAGCCATGAAGTCGCCGGCCATCGGCACCGGCCCCTGGCCCTGGACCCGGTGCAGCCATTGTTTGGGCTGGGCCTTGAACCACAGCCGCGCCACCACTTCCTGACCCAGATAACAGCCCTTGTCGTAGTCCACACCGCCGCGCTGGTGCAGGCGCAGCTCCTGGGGCTGAAAAAGCCCGGCAGTCTGCGCGGTGATCCATGCCTGACCCTGCTGCACCATCTGCAATTGCCAGTCCTGCCACTGGGCGGTGTCCTCGCGGCCAAAGTCGGCCAGTTGATCCACCAGCACCAGTGGGTGCAGGGGTTCGGGCACCGAGGTGCTGATGCGTGAAAACGCCCCGTATTTTTTCAGGTGTGCCTGCAGCGCGGCCAGCTGGTCCATGCTGCAGATCAGCTCAAAGCTGTCGGCACTGCGGCGGGTCAGCCACAGCCCAAACTGCACCCGGCCCTTCAGGTCACAGATGGCCGTGTACACCCGCTGGCCTTCAAGGCTCAGGTCGCGCACATCCACCGTCACCTGACCCTGCAGGAATTTTTCGGCATCGGCGCCACTCAGCGTCAGTGCTGCAAACTGTCCGGTCATTGACATGAAAGCCCCTCTCGACGGTGTCTGTGTGCCGGGCAGTTTAAAAAGCTGCGCCCGCAGACTCCAGTGCGAATCTGCAAAAAAATCCCCGCTGCGCTTGGCCGAAGCAGTGAAAAATTGGCAAAAAACATCATTTTTTTACATAAATATATGAAATATAAAAGATTTGGGAAATGGATTGCCGGGCGCGTACAATACGGCGCATCCCAATCACCCGTGCCCTGGCCAGTCACCGGCTGGACCCTGAAGCAGGGCACCGACAGCACGACGGATCCGCCATGAACACCCAATACCGCAAAGCCCTGCCCGGCACCGATCTGGATTATTTTGACGTGCGCCAGGCCGTCGAAGACATCCAGCCCGGCAGCTACGACACGTTGCCCTATACCTCCCGTGTGCTCGCTGAGCAGTTGGTACGTCGCTGTGACCCGGCCATGCTCACCGACTCACTCA
>JBPOIS010000214.1:0-16910 GCA_052034295.1 Pseudomonadota bacterium | reverse complement strand
CCAAACAAAAATGCTTCCAAGTCATGCTGCTCACCCAGCATGACTTGGTTGACGGCAACTTTTTGGATAAAGCCAATCCACTTTTGCCGCACCAACTGCTGGATGATGCCTTGAAACTGTCTGAGGCAATACATTGCACCTTGCTGCAAGATCAACTGGCCTTGTTGCACATTGGGTTGATAAATAAACGGTATGTGTTGACCATTGATGTTTTGCAGGTACTGAATGGGCATCCTTTTAAGGGTATCGCCGACCTGCCGTACCGTCTGGCTCCACTGGGGGTGCATTCTGGCTTGGGCTAAGGTGCGACACCCCGCTGCTCGTAACGCTAACACACTGTTAATGATAGCGGCCTGTTTACTGGTGTTTTGCCAAAAAATGCCTTGATCGGCCTGTTCAGGCAGATACGGCAAAGTCTGCTGCCAGTACAGCTCAATGGTTTTTTCTGCCAGTGTACGAATCGGGATCGCCAAGCTCTCACCACTGTCCTGCCCCATCTCAACCGACAACTCGGTGATCGCCAGCAACAAGGCAAATTTATAGGTCGAGGTGAAGCTCGAATCATTCAGCAACTGCTGGATGCGCTGTAAAAACTGCAATTGCTCTTGAGCACTGGGAGTGGGGCAATTCGTGCCAATCATCAAGTTTTTTTGCTCCAGTAGTCCGCTTTGTCTGCAATCACCCAACGCACACCACCACGCGGATCTGGCATGTCACCATGAAACCGTGGAATGAGGTGAATGTGCAAATGTGGCACTGTTTGACCCGCAGCTGCACCATCGTTGATTCCGATGTTCCAGCCATCAGGTGACAACTCTTCGGTCAATTGCTGTTTTGCCCAATCCAGTAAGGCGAGTAAATCATCACGCTCAGACGTTGTCAGCTCAAAAAAAGACCCGATGTGCCGGTGTGGAATGATCAGGCTATGCCCTGCTGAGACTGGAAAACCATCACGAATCACCACGCCACTCCGGTTGCGATGCACAATCCGTGTGGCTGGCAAAGTGCAAAACGGGCATTGTTGCGAGGCCATCCTGCATCACTCCATTGATCCTTGTTCAATCGTATCTAGAACATAGCGCTTGCTCATCACTCCATTGATCCTTGTTCAATCGTATCTAGAGCATAGCGCTTGCTCATCCCGCCAGGATGAAGATATCAGCAAATGATCTCAAGTCATTTGATGACAGCTCCTAGATCCGCTGGTGTGGACAGCCTGTGCAGACCCAACAGGGTGCCGCGCTGATCCGTGTGCGGCCCCCACGGGTCCTGTGGGGTGAAACATCGTGTTTTTTTGGGTGGGCTCTGGGGATTCAAGGCATTGCCCTCGCCCAGCGCCCATCGGCACCACACGCCTGGTGCAACCGTATTTTGCTGAAATCAACCGCAGGCTGAACCCAGCCGAAGCCATTGTGACCTGTGCGCAGGCAACCGGCGCAGGATGTCCCGTGGCAGTATGACACTCGGGGCTGGCGTGGCGTTTCAGGGGCCAGAGCCGTCCGGACTGCCCCACCCTGCATCCCATGGCCGACCAGAACGCCGTGTCTTTTTAAATCAAAAAAACCGGCCCGGAAGCCGGTTTTTACAGGGTCCTGTACCCGGTCAGGGGTGCTGTCTGGCCCAGTCCAGCATGGCCTGCCGTTCTGCCGGGGTGGCGGCGTTCCACAATTGCTGGAACAGCCCCATGCGGGTGTCTTCCGGTCTGGCCTCGCGGGCTTCAGCGTTGACTGCACCGCTCAGGGTCTGGTTGATGCGATCGACCAGACCGACTTCGGGCAGGTTTTCACCCTGGACCTGCACCACCGTCTGGCTGCCGGATTTCAGCACAAACAGGGGCGCCTTGCGGTACTGGCGGGCCTGGCCCAGACTTTCAGGCCCCTGCTGCAGGGTCAGGCGGTACTGGCCTGCAGGCAGGTCAGCCGGAATCTGCAGGCGCGCCGGGCTGGAGCGCACCACTTCATGGTCGTCGGCACCCCGGTCAAACAGCTCTTCGTAGCGCAGTTCCAGGGTGTGGGCACCGTCCTCCAGCTTCAGGGTCTGGTGGCTGGGCTTGAACAGGCCGACCGCCTGTGGTTTGCCATCGACGGCCAGCAGGCGGATGCGGTCGTCCACGGACAACTGCAGCTGGGCCCAGACCGGGGTCTGTAGCACCAGCGTGGTCAGCAGCAGGGCGAGTTTTTTCATGGACCCGGGGTTTCCTTCACGCAGTGGTACGGGCGCGGGTGCGGCGCAGCGCCAGTCCCAGCAGGGCCAGCAGCAGGGGCACACCCGCTGAGCCGCCGCCAGCATGCTTGTTGTCGGTGGTGGTGGCGGTGTTGATGATGTTCACAGTGGCCTCATTGGAGGGCAGCATGTCGCGATCGTACACCATGTATTTGAACGAATCGTTAAACTTGGAATAGCTGTTGGAGGACACATACACCAGCTTGCCGCCATAGCAGGTGGACTGCTCGGTGCTGGAGGTGTTGTCCGGACAGCCGGCTTCGTACTCGAACCGCAGGGTGCCCAGGGCGGGTGGCTGGGTGATCTTGATGTAGGCCTGTTTTTTTGGATCGGCCTGCAGCGGGTCCAGATAAAAAATCGACGTGCCACGGCGCTCCGGCGCGACCCCTGGCAGGCCTGGATCGTCGTACAGCTTGTCATTGTTGGTGTCAATCGGACCATCACCATCGTCCGAGTCATTGGCCAGAATGTCCAGCGGCACGCTGAGGGCGCCATACTTGAGGGTCACCTCGTCATCCTTGGCGATCGGGGCCTGGTTGGCGACCCTGGCCTGAATGACCGTGGTGGTGGTGCGGCCATTGTAGCTGATGGTGTATTTGCAGCGCTCTGACTCCCCTGCCGGGGTCACCCGGCCATCCGTGCGCCAGATGGCCAGCCGGTCAAAATAGCCCTTGGGACTGCTGACCCACTGGCACTTGATGTCGGCCGCATTGGCGGTGGGCTGGAAGGCCGTCTTGGGCAGCAAGTTGTTGTCGGAAACGGTCGGTGCCGTGCCCAGTGACTCCGCACTGATCACATACACGGTCGGCTGGGCCGAACCACCCCTGAACAGCGGGTTCATCACACTGGCCGGCGTGCTGCCCGGCTTGACATCCTCCTGTGGGGTGTCGTTGGTGAGGATGTCTGCATAAATGCGCCGGTAGGAAAACTGCCTGGTGTAGACGTCGATTTCGTCGGCCACACTGTCGGTCAGGCGGGCCAGCAGCTTTTTTTCATCCTCGGTCAGTTTGGCCCTTTCTTCAGCAGTCAGCTCCGGTGGCTTTTTATCCATCGAGGTGCGATAGGATGAATTGACTGCCCCTGAATCCGGGTTGGCGGTGAGCTGCTGATACTCCAGCGCGCCCAGATCACAGGCGATGTCGGAGAGGTAATTGTCACCGGTGCGCTGACCGCTGTTGCGTGCCGCACCGCGCTGGTCCTTGGCGCCGCAGCCAGACCCCAGGAAGCCCTTGTCGATCAGCAGGCTGGATTGCGGATTGGGCAGGTAGCCGAGGGTAAAGCCGTTGTAGTCGGCCAGCGGCAACAGCACATCGGCCATTGCCACACCCTTCTGATAGATGTTTTTGTCCACGCCCACTGCCTGCGGGATTTCACATTCCGGGGTGGCATAGGCGGTCACCGTGGTGCCATACACCGGGTTGGGGGTCCCAGCCAGGAAGTTGGTGGCGTGGCTGAAATTGTTGATGCGGTCCACCGGACGGCTGCCCTGGTAGTCACACTGCAGGGGTGCATTGTTGAAGGCCAGGATCGAGTTGGCCATGGTCCAGCGGCCCACATCATCATAGGCAATGCCTGCGGCGCCCTGATTGTTCACCAGCGTGACCGAGGTCAGGGTCAGCGCGCTGGCCGGTGCCACGCGGCGCTGGCTGGCCGGACCATTGAGCATGCGCACGATGGCGTTGCCGGTTGCGGTCCCCACCGTGTTCTGGCCCAAGGTGACCGCAGTCAGGCTGGCGGTGCTGGCCCCACAGTAATCCAGAATGGCGCTGGCCTGGCTGTCGCCGTTGCCGGTCATCGACAGCTGTTCCAGATCCAGGGTCCGGGTGGTGTACTGCAGGTCATCAAAACAGCTCATGCCCAGTACAGCAGGCTGCTGCGCCCCGGCATGGCTGCCGGTGATGTTGACCTGAACTGCCTTCAGCGAGGAGCCTGTACCGGCCAGGAAGATGGCCCCACCCGCGCCGCTGGCCTGGTTGTTTTCAAAGTTCACCCGTTCCAGCTCGATCTGTCCACCGGCCAGAATCGCCCCACCATGGCCGGCAGCCCGGCCATTGCGCAGGATCAGCGCCCTCAGGGTCAGCGGTGCCCGGCGGCCTGCTGTGTCAAAAATCCGGCTGTTTTGCGCCTCAATGATGGTGGTCAGCGGCAGCCGTCCCGGATAGGTGTTGTCAAACGGTTCCTGCAGCCCGGAACTGGTGCTCAGTGCCCCGAGAATGGTCACGGCATAGGTGGGCTCCAGAGGGCCCTGGGTCAGGGTGTAGGTCTTGCCTTCAAGCTGGATCTGGTCGGTGATGTAGCGCTCACCGGCTGGACAGCCCCCAAACGCCTGCTTGGTGGATGAGGCCTTGACCGCTTCACGCAGGGAGCAGGCGGTGGGGTTTTCGCCATTTTCATCGGCGGTGGTGGTGACCTTGAGGGTCACGGCCTGTGCCTGCCCCATCCACAGCAGCAGGCTGGCACACAACAGGTTATAACGCATCGTCATTTTTTTATTCTCCCTTGCCTGCACGCCGGCGCATCCACGCCAGTCCCATCAGCCCCAGCACACTCCAGATTCCCGCAGCGCCACTGCCCATGTTGGCTTTGTAGCTGGGAAAATGGCTGTCCGGTGCCTGGGAAATCCGGGTGAACACGGTGATGCTCTGGTCGTTGAGGGCTTCGGCAAACCGGGTGGTGGTGGTGGTGATGTTGTAGGAAAACCGGTCTTCGCCATGCCAGAGTCCGTTCGGGCTGTACACCAGTTCATTGGTGAGGTTGTCGATGTACAGGCTGCCCTTCTGCGGTGCCGTGATGTACTGCACACAGCCATTGAGCCAGCCGCCGGTCGGCACGGCTGCGCCTGGATAGACCGTGCTGCACTGGTCTGCCGGGATCAGCTCCCCATCCCCCAGCACGTCCTCGCTCTTGTTCTGGCTGCTGCGTCCAGAAAGGTCAATGCGCGCGGTGCCCTGGCCATACAGCATGTCGGCAAAGTTGGTCTTGCTGTTGCTGTCGGTTTCGGCCAGCTTGAGCTCGATGGCCCCGATGTCGCACAGCACACGCTGCTTGCCACGCTGGTCATTGCCGCTGCAGCCGGTGAACTTGAAATCACTGCTCAGGGTTTCATTGCCCTTGTTGACCAGCGGGGAATCCGACAGTTTCTGATAGCTGATCAGCAGGCGGGGCCGGTAATACTCGACAAAGTCCTCGTTGCGCTTCTCCAGCGGGCACAGCAGGCCACGGGCAGGCGGCAGGTCGCATTTGCCGTCTTTGTTGGCGTCGGCAATCAGCGTCAGCAGGTCAAGCTGGCGATCCGGATTGGTTTCGGCCTGGGCCAGCACGGTGAGGTTGGTCAGTGCGCGGGTGTTGTCCACCAGTTTGGGGTGCTGATCACAGCCGCCCATGAACACCAGATTGTTCAGGTAGGAATTGCCCTGCGTGGCTTCGGTGCCGTCAAACCCACAGTCGCGCGGGGCTGCCGCGCTGCCATTCCCGGCGATCAGGCTGTTGGCCAGCGACGCTGGGGTGAGGGGCTTGCCTTTGGGGTCCAGGTTGGTGGATTTGATGTACACCCCGCCCACGCTGTTGTTGAGGATGGTGCTGGAGTTGATGCCCATGCCGCCGCGCAGGATGGCCGCATAGCCGGTGTTTTCGGTCAGGGTACTGGCGATGATGTTCTGGGATGCCGCCAGCTGGGCGGTTTCTGGTGGCAGGGACACGTAGATGACCACACCTGGTTCGGTGCTGCCGCTGCCCACCTGACGACTGGTGTTTTTGCGGATCAGGCTGTTGAGGATGGTCAGGTTGGTGGAGGCATTCCAGATGGCCCCGCCCTGCTCGGCCTGATTGTCCTGCATCAGCACCTGATCCAGGGAAATCCGGCCTTCCTTGGGGGTGGCCATGTACAGGGCACCGCCATTGACCGCACGCCCATCGGTGATGCGTGATTTGCGGAAAGACAGGTTTTCGTTGTTGGTCAGGATCCCGCCGTTGCCGCTGCTGTCCTGGGTACAGCTGCTCACGTTCGGATGACTGGCTCCACAGCCGCGCAGATCGACTTCATCAAACGACACCGCCTTGGTGGCCGTGCTGGCACTGTCGCCATCATCGACCACAAACAGCCGCTGCACCTGTGAGGTGGTGATGACCGGGTTGGGCTTGTCGGCATTGGTGGGCAGCAGCGCCGTCTGGTCGCTGGCGATGGTCATGCTTTCCTTGATGTCAATGCTGCCCTGGGTCAGGGTGTAGACCTCGCCGGACTTCAGCACAATGCGGGTGGTGAAGGTATTGTCCCCGGTGGCCCCGCCACAGCCGTGATAGCCTGCTGCACTGGAGGCCAGCTTCTGGTTGATCAGGGTGATGGCTTCACGCAGGGAGCACTGGTTGTCGTCTTTGTCTTCATCCAGGGTGGTGGTGACCACAATGTCATTGATGGCAGCATGGGTGTATCCTGCACACAGCAATGTTGCCATGGCAGCAATTTTTTTTAGGGTCATGGTTTCCTTACTCCCGGATTTCCTGACTCAAGTCCATTGGTGTGAGTACGGGGGGTGGCGCTTTGGCAGCAGAATACACTGTCACGGCAAGACAGCGCAAACCTGCATTGCCTGCTGCTCAGGCCTCGGCCTGCAGACGTTCTTCAATAAACTGCAGGGTCTGGCGGATAAAACTGGGCGAAGGCCGGCGCCGCTGCCGCTCAAACCGCTCGCCCACTTCATCGAGGATCTTCAGCAGCAGTCCGGGCCGACTGGGACCATGCACCAGCAGGTAATTCACGATCCGTGCATCCAGCTGCCAGCCACGCCGTTCCAGCACCGCCTCCAGTACCGCCTGCCGGTCCGCCTGCTGCAGGGTTTCCGGCATGCGGAACACCGTGGCCTGCAGCAATCGTGACGCCAGATCCGGCAGCTTCAGGCTCAGGCCCTGGGGCGGCAGCCGCGAGGCAAAAATCAGCTTCACCTCCCCCTGCATGCTGCGATTGATCAGGTGAAAAATCGCCTCTTCCCAGGCTGGATTGCCCTGGATCACCTCCAGATCATCCAGCGCCACCAGATCAAAAAACTCCAGCGCCGCCAGGGATTCGGTCGGGGCATTGAGCAGCTCGGTCAGCGACACCTGGATCGCCGTCTGGCCCATTTCCACAAAAGATCCACAAATGGCCGACAGCAGGTGGGTCTTGCCGGTGTACGGACCGGCATGAATGTAGAGGCGATCAATCAGTCCGGTGTGCAACTGGCGCACCAGATCAATCAGGCTCATCCAGCTCGGCCCGGCAAAATCACTCAGCCAGGCATCGGCACTGGGGTCAATCGGCAGGCTCAGCTGACCCGTCATGCCTGCGCCCCGGGTTTGGACTCAGGCTCAGCCGCCGGGGCCAGGGACACCGGGGTCATGGCCAGCTCACTGGCCGGATCGGTGCTGTCCGAGGTAGCGAGCCGCGACGCCACCGGGGCAGGCACAAAAGTGTAAAACACACTGTCTGCATAGCTTTCATAGCCCCGGCGCAACAGCACCGCCAGCACCGCCGCCAGCGGCAGGGCCAGCAGCATCCCGGCAAAACCCATCAGCTGTGCCCCGGCCAGCACCGCAAAAATCACCGCCACCGGCGACAGGCCGATCTTGTCGCCCAGCAGGTACGGCTGCAGCACATAGCCCTCCATCAACTGGCCGATGAAAAACACCGCACCAACCAGCCCCAGATGCACCCAGTCGATTCCAAACTGGAACAGGCAGGCCACCACGGCCGCAATCAGCCCGGTGGCAAAGCCCAGATAAGGAATGATGCTGGCCAGACCCGCCACCATGCCGATGATGATGCCCACCTTGATGCCCACCAGCTGCAGGCCCACCGCATAGATGCAGCCCAGCAGGAACATCACCAGCATCTGCCCGCGCACAAACGCCCCCAGCACCTGGTGGCACTCACCGACCAGAGCCAGCGCCCCGGCCTGATAGCGGCGCGGCAACAGCGCATGCAGACGCTGCAGCATGGCGGGCCAGTCCAGCAAAAAATAAAACGCCACAATCGGCACCAGCACCAGCAGCCCGGCCACATTGATCAGGCTCAGCCCTGACTTGGCCAGACTGGCCAGCAGGTTGGTCTGGGTCGGCGGGACGGCCGTGCCCGCAGGTGCCCCCGCCTCTGGCACCTGTGCGACCCCGAAGGTCTGCTGCAGGTAGGCAATCAGCCAGTTGGTCATTTCATCCAGATTGACCCGGTCGGTCTTGATGTTGAACGTCTCGCGGATCCAGGTGCGAAAATCGGTGTTGATCCACTGGATGGCCTCGGGAATGTGGTCCTTGGCAAACACCAGCTGGTCCCAGATCAGCGGTACCATCACCCACAGCACCGCCAGCAGCGCCGCCCCGATCACCCCAAACACCAGCAGGATACTGGTCCAGCGCGGCAGCCGCCCCCAGTCCATCAGCCGCTCCACCAGCGGATTGAGCAGGTAGGCCAGCAGGAACGCCGCAAAAAATGGCGTGAGTACCGGCTGCAACAACCACAGAATCCAGCCCAGCAGCACAAAGGTGGCCAGGATGGCCAGACGGCGAAAGACGGGGTCGTTCAAGTGGGGTCTCCACGGACGCAGGTCAGTGAAACCTGACCAAATGCACTGGTTTTGGTCAACATACGCATTTTGGACTGCAAATTCCATAGGACTTTGCGCCATTACGGGTATAATTCGCAGGCATTTTTTGGGAGCCTGATCACCATGTCACAGACCAACCCTACTCCTGCCTCCCTGTCCTACAAGGACGCGGGCGTGGACATCGAAGCGGGCGACCACCTGGTCGAACGCATCAAGGGCGTGGCCAAGCGCACCAGCCGCCCTGAAGTGATGGGGGGTCTGGGCGGATTCGGGGCGCTGTGCCGCATCCCGGCTGGCTATCGGGAACCAGTGCTGGTGTCCGGCACCGATGGCGTGGGCACCAAGCTGCGGCTGGCGCTGGACCTGAACCGCCACGAAAAAATCGGCATCGACCTGGTCGCCATGTGCGTCAATGACCTGCTGGTGTGTGGGGCCGAGCCGCTGTTTTTCCTCGACTATTACGCCACCGGCCACCTGTCCGTGGACACCGCCGCGCAGGTCATCACCGGCATCGGCGAAGGCTGCCTGCAGGCAGGCTGTGCGCTGGTGGGTGGTGAAACCGCCGAGATGCCGGGCATGTACGAAGGCGACGACTACGACCTGGCCGGTTTTTGTGTCGGCGTGGTGGAAGCCAGCAAGATCATTGATGGCAGCAAGGTACAGGCCGGTGACGTGCTGATCGGTCTGGCCTCCAGCGGGGCCCACTCCAACGGCTATTCACTGATCCGCAAGATCATCGACGTGCGCGGCATCGACCTGAACAGCGAACTGGAAGGACAGTCGGTGGCCGACAGGGTCATGGTGCCCACCCGCATCTATGTCAAACCGGTGCTGGAACTGCTGAAAACCATCGACCTGCACGCCATGGCCCACATCACCGGCGGCGGCTTGCCCGGCAACCTGCCGCGTGTGCTGCCGGATGGCCTGCGCGCCCGCATCGATGAATCGTCTTGGCAATGGCCGGTGCTGTTCCAGTGGCTGCAGCAACAGGGCAATGTCGAGCGCTGGGAAATGTACCGCACCTTCAACTGCGGCGTGGGCATGGTCCTGGTGGTGGGGGCCGATCAGGCCGATGCGGCCTTGCAGCAGCTGACCGCCCTGGGTGAACAGGCCTGGGTGATGGGCCGGATTGAAGCGGCTGCGGAATCGACCCTGGACGCCGATGACCGCCTACGGGTGATCCTGTCTTGATGCGCATGGTGGTGCTGGCGTCCGGCGCTGGCAGCAACTTTCAGGTCATTGCCGAGGCGATTGCCGCCGGGCGTATTCAGGGCCAGCTGACCGGCCTGATCTGCAACCGGCCCGGTGCCGGGGTGCTGCAGCGCGCTGCCGCGCTGGGCGTGCGCAGCCAGGTGATTGACCATCGCCAGTATGCGGGCCGGCCTGCCTTTGAGCAGGCCCTGCTGGAGGTGCTGCAGCAGTGGCAGCCGGACCTGATCGTCCTGGCGGGCTTCATGCGGGTGCTGGGGGCCGAGTTTGTCCAGCGCTTCAGTGGCCAGATCATCAACATCCACCCCTCCCTGCTCCCGGCCTACAAGGGGCTACACACCCACCAGCGCGTGCTGGACAGCGGTGACCGCCTGCATGGCTGTTCGGTGCACTTTGTCACCCCGGAGCTGGATGCCGGTGCCGTGATTGCCCAGTCGGTGCTGGAGGTGTCGGTGCATGACACTGCTGCTTCACTGGCCGACCGGGTGCATGTGCTGGAGCACGAGCTGTACCCACGCATCATCGGCTGGATCGCCGCCGGGCGGGTGGCCCTGCTGGGCAATCAGGTCTATCTGGATGGCTATGTGCGCCCGCATCCGGTGCGCTTTGCCGAATTCTAGGCCCGCAGGGGCCTGACTGTCTGGTCAGGCCCACAGCAGCCATCAGGCATAGTCATACTCGCCGGATTTTTGCAGGGCTGCCTGATAGGCCGGCCGCGCATGCACCCGGCGCACCCAGTCCTGAATGCGTGGATAACCGTCCAGCAACTTCCGGGCCGCCAGTGCCTCCAGCGGAAAGCTCATCATCACATCGGCGCCACTGGGTTCTGGGCCAGCCACCAGCCAGGGCTGACGGCCCAGCGTCTGCTCGACCAGTGCCAACTGGGCCTGCAGGGTGGGCTGGATGAATTGTTTCTGGATGCCCTGCTCGACCGCAGTCACCACGGGCCGCACCAGCCGTGGGGTTTTGGCCCGGGCAGTACTCAGCACCAGCCCAAACACCAGCTGCGGCATCATCGAGCCTTCCGCAAAGTGCAGCCAGAAACGGTAATCGCACAGGGCCTGTGCCTGCTGGCCCTCCGGCTTGAATCGCCCGGCCCCATAGCAGTCGATCAGGTACTCGACGATGGCGCCCGACTCTGCCAGCACCAGTGCCCCATCGGTCAGCACCGGGGCTTTGCCCAGCGGGTGGAGGGCCTTCAGGGCCGCCGGGGCCAGCTGGGTGCGCGGATTGCGCTCATAGCGCTTCAGGGTATAGGGCTGGCCGAGCTCTTCGAGCAGCCAGGCCAGACGCTGGGAACGTGAATTTTGCAGGTAATGCAGGGTAATCATCAAAACTCCGGGAATCAAAGCCACTGGCGTAGCTGTTGCACCAGCGCCGCCACATCGGTATTGGTGTTGGGCAGGGTAAACGCTCGCAGCTGGTCGCCACGGAACTTCCGGTCCAGCTCCAGCATCACGTGGGTGCAGTGGGCTTCCGGAACAAAGGACACTTCAATCTCGTTCAGGCGGCCAAACGCCTGCGGCACAAACTCAAATTCCTGATAGCAGCCCAGCGTCGAGCAAAAACCCGGTGCCCGCAGCTGTCCACGCTCCACATCCACGCTGCCCAGCACCAGACCACAGTGCTGCATGGCCTGAAAAAACGCCTGCATCACCGGGGTGGGATGGACCCGCAATTCGTCACGGTCCCTGGCATCCGCGCCCCAGTCCACATCCAGATGGGTGTGCAGCCAGACCCGGGCGCTGTTGCGGCGGCAGGCCACCTGGGTCACCGGGGTTTCATACGGCAGCTGAATCCGGAATGGAATGGCAAAACGCTGGCGTGCGGCCAGACGGAACCCCGTGGTCACCGGCCACGTCTGCAGCACCAGTGGCTGGCTGAATTCATGGTCGCCCGCTTCCACTTCGGCGATGGTTTTCAGCTGCAGGGCAATCTGGTTGATGACCTGATCGCTTTCACCGGCTTCAACGCGGATTTCGCCTTCCAGCCAGGCCCCGCCCTGGGTGTTGCTATCAAAAATCCGCGTGTCGATGGTCGCGCCCTGTACCCCGAGGGCCGACATCAGTTGTTTCAGCATGGTCCACACGCTCCATTTTTTTCAGTGCCTTGCAGCCTGCATCCTGTCAGGAATGCCGGAACGACACAACCCCGCCGCGCAGGGGCGACTGGCGCATGCTGGCCTGGGCAAAAAAAAGCCGGTGGCGCAGGGCCACCGGCACGATCTGTCCGATCAGCACCCGGCAGGCCGGGTGCCGCTGGCTCAGACCTTGCTTTCCAGCTCAGGCACAGCGCTGAACAGGTCGGCTTCGAGGAAGTAGTCCGCCACCTGGGCGATCGGGGCTTCCGGGTCCTTGTTGATGGCCACAATGACCTTGGAGTCTTTCATGCCCGCCAGGTGCTGGATGGCGCCGGAGATGCCGACGGCCACATACAGGTCCGGGGCAACGATCTTGCCGGTCTGGCCGACCTGCAGGTCGTTGGGCACAAAGCCGGCGTCCACGGCGGCACGCGAGGCACCCATGGCCGCGCCCAGTTTGTCGACCAGCGGCGCCAGCACTTTGGTGAAGTTTTCACCGTTGCCCATGCCACGGCCACCCGACACCACGATGCGGGCCGCGGTCAGCTCAGGACGATCCGACTTGGCCAGCTCTTCACCGACGAAGCTGGACTTGCCCGCATCGGTCACGTCAGCAACCGATTCCACAGCGGCAGAACCGCCGGTGGCCGCTGCGGCATCAAAGCCGGTGGTGCGCACGGTGATGACCTTGATGGCTTCGCCGGTCTGCACGGTGGCAATGGCGTTGCCGGCATAGATCGGGCGCTCAAAGGTGTCGGCGCTGACCACTTTGGTGACATCCGACATCATGCCCACGTCCAGCAGGGCGGCCACACGCGGCATGAAGTTTTTGCCGTTGGTGGTGGCTGCTGCCAGGATGTGGCTGTAGTGCTTGCCGAGGCCAGCGACCAGCAGGCTGACGTTTTCGGCCAGTTGGTGGGCATAGGCAGCGTTGTCAGCCAGCAGGACCTTGCTGACGCCCGCAACCTGGGCAGCCGCCTGGGCCACAGCAGCACAGCCGCTGCCGGCGACCAGTACGGTGATGTCGCCACCGATCTGCTGGGCAGCAGTGATGACGTTCAGGGTTGCCGGCTTCAGGCTGGCATTGTCGTGTTCGGCGTAAACCAGAATGCTCATATCTTTTTCCTACAAAAACCGGCTTAGATGACCTTGGCTTCGTTTTTGAGCTTGTCGACCAGCTCGTCCACGCTCTTGACCTTGATGCCCGGCTTGCGCTCGGCAGGCGGGGTGACTTTCAGGGTCTTGACCTTCGGGGTGGTGTCCACGCCATAGTCAGCCGGAGTCTTGGTGTCCAGCGGCTTTTTGCGGGCCTTCATGATGTTCGGCAGCGCGGCATAGCGCGGCTCGTTCAGGCGCAGGTCGGTGGTGACAATGGCCGGCAGCGGCAGGGCCACAGTCTGCAGGCCGCCGTCGATTTCGCGGGTAACCTTCAGGGTGCTGCCATCCACAGCCACTTCCGAGGCAAAGGTGCCCTGGCCAACCCCCATCAGCGCTGCCAGCATCTGGCCGGTCTGGTTGTTGTCGTCGTCAATGGCCTGTTTGCCCAGCAGGATGATCTGCGGCTGCTCGGCGTCAACGATGCCCTTGAGGATCTTGGCCACGGCCAGCGGACCCACAGCGTCATCGGTCTGCACCAGGATGCCACGGTCTGCACCCAGCGCCATGGCGGAACGGATCTGCTCCTGAGCGGCTGCAGGGCCCACCGAAACCACCACAATTTCAGTGACCACGCCTTTTTCTTTCAGGCGGACCGCTTCTTCAACGGCGATTTCACAAAATGGGTTGATGGACATTTTGACGTTGGTCAGATCCACGCCGCTGTTGTCCGGCTTGACACGGACCTTGACGTTGTAATCGACCACACGCTTGACAGCAACAAGAGCCTTCATGGAAATCCTCGGCTTTTAAGCGGTAAATGAACACCCCAAAGACCTTTGGTTGGGTGGGTCTGGGCCTAAACGGGCGCCATTATAGACGCATCTCTTCAGCTTTGCGTCAGTTTTGTGCGGCTGTTTTGCTGAAAAAATGAATCATTCCGGCCCCGGTGGCGGCCACGGACGCTTAATGCGACGATTTGCGCCGCTGGGCACGTGGGTGGGCCTGGTCGTAGGTGCGCGCCAGTTGCGCATAATCCAGATGGGTGTAGATCTGCGTGGTGCTGATGTTGGCATGGCCAAGCAGCTCCTGCACCGCGCGCAGATCGCCGCTGGACGCCAGCACGTGGGAGGCAAAACAGTGGCGCAGCAGGTGCGGGTAAAAATCCTGGGCAATCCCCGCCCGCTGGGCCTGCACCTTGATGCGCCGCTCCACCGTGCGGGTGCTGAGGCGCTGGCCCAGCCGCTCGCTGAGGAACAGCGCAGGCTCGTCACCCTCCTGCCACAGCGCACGCTCGGGCAGCCAGTCGCGCAGGGCCTGCAGGGCTTTTTGGCCCACCGGGACGATGCGGGTTTTGTTGCCCTTGCCGGTCACGGTGATCCGGGCGCGGCCCCAGTCCAGATCCTGCACATCCAGCCCGGTCAGTTCAGCCACCCGCAGCCCACTGCTGTACAGCAGTTCCAGCATGGCCCGGTCACGCCGCCACAGGCGCTGCGCTTCGGGGATGTCCGGCGCAGGCTGATCCAGCAATTGGCTCAGCAGCTCGGGATCGGCCATGGCGGGCAGCGGGCGTGGCGGGCGCTGGATGCGGAAGTTCCGGGCCGGGTTTTGCGTGCACAGCCCCTGGGCCACCAGCCAGTCACCAAAATGCCGGATCGCCGACAGCTCACGCTGCAGGCTGCTGGGGGACAGGCCATCCTGCTCGATGCGCTGCCCGGCATATCGACCTAGCACCAGCGCATCCACCGCAGGCCAGTCCAGTTGCTCACGCTGCAAAAACCCCAGCCACTGGGTCACGTCGCGGCGGTAGGCCTTCAGGGTGTGCACCGAGCGGCCGGCCAGTTGCTGCGGCTGCAGCCACTGCGCCAGCTGATCCAGAAAAACCGGACAGGTCAGCATGTTTTTTCGCTTAGGCTATTTTTTGACACAGCGCACGCCCCTCACCCTCCTGGACCGGCATTAGTCCTCCAGCACCGCCACCTGCCGCAGCGGCTCGGGATTGATGAAACGCTGGCCACTGCACAGCGTGGCATACAGGTCCGGCACGCTCCATTCGGCCTGCACCTGCGGCGAAAAAACGATGCCCTGCAAGGACAGTTCGCCCATCTGGGCGTTTTCCACGTCCTCACGGAAGCACTGCGCATAGCCGGTCACGGTCTCGTGGACAATCACCGAATGCACCTGCACATCGCCTTCGGCGTTGCGGGTGTCGGTCTGGCGCAGCACCTGATCGGCGAGGAAGAAAAAAACCCGTGAAAACTGCTCGGCGGAGGGTGAAACTGGCAGGCTGATCCAGCGCGCACTGAACTGCTGGCAGGCGGCAATGTAGGCCGGATCATCCTGATCCCAGAAGCAGATGGCATGGTCAAAGCTGTCAAACAGGTCGCGGATCACCCCTTTGAGCAGGCCAAAATCATACACCATCTGGCCATGGTCCAGCCGGTGGGCCTCCAAGATCAGCTCGACCTGATAGCTGTGCCCATGGATCGACCGGCGGCAGCGGTCCGAGGTGCAGTTGCGCACCACATGGGCATTTTCAAACCGAAACAGCTTGCGAATCCGCATCATTTTTCCCCATCAGCTGGCCTGCTGCCACAGTATAGCAGGCTACACCGGCCCACTGGTCCCGGTTGCTGCAGCCGTGCCGACCGGGGTGTTTTTTTGTGCTGGAGGCAGCGGCAAATAACTGCGCCGGTACACACTGACCTGATCGTCCTTGCGGAACAGGTGACTGCTCAGGTTCAGGCTGCGCCCATCAAAGCTGGCACGGATCTCGGCCCGGTAGTACAGGCTTTTGATGCCCAGCAGCGGGGCCAGCAGCTTCTGGCGACCCGGCGGGATGTTGCTGAACCCGGCCATGCCCCACAGGTTGCTGAGGTCGCGCACCAGGCTTTTGCCCTGATCGCGCTCAGACACCCAGCGGGCAATGGCGGCGGCATCGGTGGCTTCATCCAGGGCGGCCAGCACTTCCGCCGGGGCGGTGTTGACATTCAGCGGGGCCCGCGCCGGCAGGGCGCACAGCAGCGGCAGCAGCTTCTGATAGGCTTTGGCCTCTTCAAAGCCCCGAACCGCCTGCAGCTCGGACACGCTGACGAAGGGCTGATTGGCAGCGGTTCGGGGGGGCTGTTGCCCGGCATAAAAGCTGTTTTCGGCCCCACCGGTCCCTGCGGTCTGGTCGTCCGGGTCCTGCCAGTCCAGCACCGCATCGCTGGCACTGCTGTCGATCCCTGCGGATTTGAGCAGGCGGCCCAGAATCTGCTGGGCCACCGGGTCGGCAGCGCCATCGTGGTACAGGCTGTTCAGGTTGAAGCAGCCCGATTCATCCTTTAACTGCCCCTGGACAAAGCCCCCGCCCACCGGATACGGCGGCGATGGCTGCGCCCAGACTTCGTTGAGGCTGTCGGTCTCGGCACTGACCTGCTGGTCCTGCACCAGCAGGGCGCGCAGGAAGCCCTCCCCGCCCAGCACATACTGCAGGGCCTGATCCTGGGTCAGCAGCACCCCGGCCTGACGCACCAGCCGCTGCTGATGGCTGAGCATGCTCGAGGCCAGCACGGTGGCCACCACCACCAGCAACAGGATGGTCAGCAGGGCCACTCCCTGTTGCCGGGCCAGCGGGCTGGATGGGGAGGCCATGGTCAGGGTGCTCCGGTCGGGGGCGTGCTGCTGGCTGGGGCTGCCGGCATCACCGCACTGAGGGTCTGGCGCAGTTTTTCTGTGGGGCCAGTCAA
>JBPOIS010000187.1:0-32226 GCA_052034295.1 Pseudomonadota bacterium | reverse complement strand
GGCCCGGTGATCAGTGGCGGGTCGAGCATGATCACCTGCCGGAACAGCTCAGGCCTGCGGTACGCGGCCATCAGCGTCAGCAGGCTGCCCAGTGAATGCCCCAGCCCGATCACCGGCTCGCCGTCGGACTGCGACGCCACGCTGTCAATCAGCTGATCGACCAGACGCGGCCAGTGGTTGGTGACCGGATAGCGCGGGTCGGTGCCGATTTCCGGCAGCGTCACCACATCATGGTCGCGCTGTAGATCGGCCAGCAGCGGCGTGTACACCCGCGAGGGAATGCCATTGGCATGGGCAAAATGAATCAGGGGGCGCGACGGATCGCGCTGGCTGAACAGGGCACTCATTTCAGCGCTGCCGTCTGGCTGTCTGCGCCCAGTTCCTGCTTCAGTGCCGTGCCCGCTGCACGGCCAAATGTGCTGCCCATGCGGCCCAGCAGGCTGTCAAACGGGTTGTCGCTGATGGTGTAGTCCACCTCGTTGTCGAGGTTGAGTTTTTTCGACAGCTGCTCCACCCCGCCGAACTGGTCGGCCAGTCCGAGGCTGACCGCCTGTTCACCGCTCCAGAACAGCCCGGAAAAGGTGTCCTGATTTTCCTTCAGGCGCTTGCCGCGCCCCTGCCGCACGGCGGCAATGAAGTGCTGGTGCACATTGTCGAGCACGCCCTGCACGTGGGCTTTTTCATAGGGATCCAGCGGCTTGGTGAAGCTGAGGATGGCCTTGTGCTCACCGGCGGTCATGGTCCGGTCTTCGATGCCGAGTTTTTTGGCCAGCTCGGTGACGCCATAGTTGGGCATGATCACCCCGATGGAGCCGACCAGACTGGAACGGTTGACCCAGATTTCATCCGCCGCCGAGGCGATGTAGTAGGCCCCGGACGCACCGAGATCACCGATCACGGCATAGACTTTTTTGTCCTTGTGCTCAGCCTTCAGGTCGCGGATGGCGGTCCAGATATCATCAGACTGCACCGGCGAGCCGCCGGGGGAATTGATGTCCAGCACGATGGCGCGGCTTTGTTTGCTCTCAAAGGCGTCGTGCAGGGCTTCGATCACATCGGCACTGCTGGTGCCCCGGTTGCCGCCGATTTCGCCGTCGATCTTGATCACCGCCAGATGCGGCTCGGCCCGGCCCATGGCAGATTTCGGGTCCGCTGCACTGCTGCAGCCCCGTGACAGCGCCACCGCCAGCAGCAGCACATAGCCCAGGGTGATCAGTCTGAAAAAAATGCTCCAGCGCCGGGCGCGGCGCTGCTCCTCCACCGAGGCAAGCAGGACTTTTTCCAGCACCTGCCATTCACGGTCACCCAGACTGCTCTGGCGGGAAGGAGAGGGTTCAACGGGAGGGGGTGAAGGTGGCCAGCTGGACATGAGGCTCAGGGTTCCCAAAAAAACACAAACCGATAGGCCCCACACCATGCATGAAGGGCGGGCATTTGTCTATGGAGGCTTTGTCCTGGCCGCCGGCCCGGGTCCTGTTGCGCACCGGACCCAACCCATCAGTCGGCCCAGAGCACCGCCCCGGTGAAGGGATTGCGGGCATGCTCCAGCAAGACCGGGTACAGCAGCCATGGCCAGTCGGCGCGGCGTGCCGCGAGCTGAATCTGCTGCGGCGACACCTGTACGGTCAGGCTGCCATGCAGGTCAGGCCGCAGCGCCTCATCGGCCAGCATGGCCGCCCCCCGGCCCTGACGCTGGCCACGGGCAAAGGCCTGTGGGGCCTGCAAGCGGATCCAGTGCGTGGCGCCCACCCACGCCAGCAGTTCGGGCAGGACCGGCTGCCCGCCGCTGACCAGCACATCGGCCTGCAGATCGGCACAGGTGAGCAGCAGCACCTGCTGGGTCAGGGTACCGGCGGCCCCCAGCACCAGCACCCGGCGACGCTGGCCGGTGCGGTCCGGTGGGCTGTCCATGCGCCACACGCAAACCCGGTCCAGCACACCCACCCCCTGCCAGTCCTGCGCAAACGGGGCCAGCACCGCAAACGCCACCCCATCCCACTGCCAGCGCTGACCGGCCTGACAGCCCTGCGCGGGTGAGCCTGCGGGCCAATGGGTCTGGCCCGTCCACCACGGGATGCCCTGCTGGGCCGCCAGCCCCAGCCCCTCACCGCTCCAGCGCGGGTCCGGGATACTGAGCAGGATGCGGTCCAGACGCCTTACCCCCAGCGCCTGCAACACCTGGGCGGTACGTCCCGCCCCCGCTGCATTCGGGGCGCTGGCCGCGCCGCCATCCAGCAACAGGGCATAGCGGGCGGTCTGCACCACCAGACCCTGCGCCTGCGGCACATCCAGCACCGTCAGGCGCAGCTGCCCTGTGGCCACCGGCGCATCGGCCAGCGCCAGCACCCCCAGCGGGATCACCCAGCCGCGCGACACCACACCGCGTGGACACAGCCACAGACCCACCGCCGCTGCCAGCGCCAGGAGCGCCAGCGGGGTCAGGCTGACCGGCCAGAGCAAGGGCCAGTGCAGCGCGGACAACCCCTGTGCGACCCCATCCAGCCCTGCATGAAACCCGTCCAGCACCTGCAGCGCCAGCGCCCAGACGGCATCGGCAGCACGCGGCCAGCACGTCCACAGCAACAGGCCAAACAGGTTCAGCAGCAGCACCACGGTGCCCAGCAGCGGGATGGCCAACAGATTCACCAGCAGCCCCGGCAGTGAAAACTGGCCAAAAAACACCAGCACCAGCGGCAGCAGCAGCATGGTCATGGCCACCTGACTGCGCCACAGCGCGCGCCCCCAGTCCGCCAGCCGGGTGGACCAGCGCTGGCCCGGCACCACCCCCGCCTGCTGGGCACTCCAGCCCAGCACCACCACCAGCGCCCCGAACGACAGCCAGAACGCCGCCGACCACAGCGCCTCCGGGGACCCGACCGCCATCAGCACCGCCACCGCCAGCACCACGGTGCGGCGCGGCCAGTGTTGCCGCAGCCACAGCGCCGTACCGGCCAGCACCGCCATCAGGGCACTGCGCTGGGCCGGAATGTCCCAGCCGGCCAGTAACGCATAACCGACCACCAGCGCCATCCACAGCGGCAACTGCCAGCGCCGCCGCTCCTGTCGCAGATACAGGTGGGGAAAAAAATCCAGCAGCCGGGTCAGCAGCGCAGTCAGCACACCCGCCAGCAACAGCACATGCGGCCCGGAAATCGCCAGCAAATGGCTGATGCCCATCTGCTGGTAACGGTCACGCAGCGCGGGATCGATCAGCGCCCGGTCGCCGGTCAGCAAGCCCAGCAGCACCCCACGGGCCGGGCTGGAAAAATGGCCAAAGTGTTCACGCAGCTGCCCGCGCCAGCGGTCCAGCCGCTCCAGGGCCGTCAGGGCCTGCGGCTCCCGGCACTGCCCGGCGCGCACCTGTCCCTGTACCGTGATGCCCTGGGCCCGCAGCCAGCGCTCCCGGTCAAAGGTGCCCGGATTGGCCGGGGCATACACCGGACCACCCTGCAGCACCAGTCGGCACAGCGCGCCCGGCTGCCAGCGTGCCACCTGCTGCTGCCAGTCAGCAGCGGCTGCAAAGGGCAATTCCAGCCACACCGCACGGCCCTGCCAGCCCGACGGACCCTCAATGACCTGCGCCGCCTGCCCCCAGCGTGCCCCAGTGCCCGCCGACAGCCCCTGCAGGCGCACCTGCACTTCTGCGGTTTGCCGGGCGACAGCCCGGTCCGGACGCAGGATTGCATGCACCGCCAACACCAGCACCGCCACGGCCAGTCCGGCCAGCACCGCCGCCCCCAGCGCAGCCAGACGGCGCCCCAGGCCGACCCAGACCCAGCCCAGCTGGCTGCCCAGCAACACGCCACCCAGCCCCAGCAGCGCCTCCGCCTGCCCATAGGCCAGCAGGCTCAGCCCCAGCAGTGTCCCCAGCAACACACGGTTCAGCATGGCACCCAGACCCGTGCAGCCAGACGGCAACAGCACCACCACAGTGCCGGGTCTGCCTTTTTGGGCCAATGGCGGTATACTGAAAACACTCTGCGCAACCTGGGCTGAAGCATGATGGCAACTGCACTGTTCTGGTGGATTGATTTTAAAAAAAATAGTGTCTGACCATGCCCAAGCATCTGGTGCAGCGCTACCTGCCTGATCCTGAGCAAATCGCCCGTCTGCCGGGTCTGGGACGACTGGGCCCCAAGCTGGCGGACCCACGCCTCTGGTACATTAACCGGCGCAGCATCGCCCGGGCAATGGCTTGGGGGCTGTTTTGCTCACTGATGCCGGTGCCGCTGCAGTCCTTTTTTGCGGCGGCCGGGGCCATCGGCCTGCGCTGCAACCTGCCGCTGTCGGT
This sequence comes from Pseudomonadota bacterium, assembly GCA_052034295.1. Lineage (GTDB taxonomy): Bacteria > Pseudomonadota > Gammaproteobacteria > Pseudomonadales > Moraxellaceae > JBPOIS01. The sequence goes on along the minus strand of JBPOIS010000187.1, from coordinate 27,935 downwards.
GATGCTGTGCTGGCTGTCCAACCCACTGACCATGCTGCCGATCCTGCTCAGTGCCTACTGGCTGGGGGCGCAGTTGTTTGACGTGCCGATGCTGGCCGCCAGTGAAGTCAGCCAGATGTTCACCCAGCTGGTGCACTGGATCATGCGTGAAGGCCCCAGCCCGTTTGCCCACCAGTCGCATGGCCCCACGGTGCTGGTGCTGCTGGTGGGGCTGCTGCTCGAAGCGGTCCTGCTCGCTGGGCTGGGCTGGGCACTGGTGCATGTGGGCTGGCGCTGGCACATCCGCCACCAGTGGCGCCAGCGCTGTGCCCTGCGTCAACAACCGCCTGCCGGCATCCCGCCGGACTCAGCCCCCTGAGCCCTGGACCCAGCGCCCATCCTGCATCACCAGTTGCCGGTCCGCCGCCGCCGCCAGCCGCTCATCGTGGGTGACCACCAGCAGGGCCATCTGATGCTGCTGGCGCAGCTCACTGAGCAGGCCCATCACCGCCTCTGCCGTGCGCCGGTCCAGATTGCCGGTCGGCTCATCGGCCAGCACCAGCCGGGGTGACGTGGCCAGCGCCCGCGCAATCGCCACCCGCTGGCGCTCGCCACCGGACAGCTCCCCCGGACGGTGGCGCTGCCGGTGCCCCAGCCCGACCTGGCGCAGCAGTTCATCGGCACGGCTGCGCGCCTGCGCCACCGTGGTGCTGCGGCGGATCAGCAGCGGCATGGCGACGTTTTCCAGCGCATCAAACTCCGGCAGCAAATGGTGAAACTGGTACACAAAGCCCAGATACTGGTTGCGCAGCTCCCCACGCCGGGTTTCATCCATCTGGCTGAACGGCTCTCCCAGCAACCGCACCGTCCCGCTGCTGGGCACCTCCAGCCCGCCGAGCAGATGCAGCAGGGTGCTTTTGCCGGAACCGCTGCTGCCGACAATCGACACAAACTCCCCCCGGCCCACCTGCAGGTCGATGCCCTGCAGGATGGTGATGTCATGACTGCCTTCGTGGAAGCGCTTCACCAATTGGTGCGCGTCCAGCACCACATCCTGAATGTCATTCATAGCGCAGCGCCTCCGCCGGCTGAACCCTGGCGGCACGTCGGGCCGGATAAATGGTCGCCAGAAAACTGATCAAAAATGACACCCCCACCACCAGCACCACATCCTGCCAGCGCAGCTGTGAGGGCAGATAATTGACAAAATAGGCATCAAACAAATGCAGCCCAAACAGCCGATTGATCCAGCCCACCAGATCGCTGATGCCCAGCGCCGCTGCAATCCCCAGCACTGCCCCCAGCACCGTGCCGACCATGCCGATCAACACCCCCTGCACCATGAACACGTGGGTGATGGTGCGCGGCGACATGCCCAGCGTGCGCAGGATGGCGATGTCGGCCTGTTTGTCGGTGACCATCATCACCAGGCTGGACACGATGTTGAACGCAGCCACCAGCACAATCAAAAACAGCAACAGCGACACCATGGCCTTTTCCATCTGGATCGCCGAAAACAGATTGCCATGGGTCTGGGTCCAGTCGCTGGCGTACAGCGTGGCCGGCATCTGCCGGGCCAGATCCCGCGCCACCTGCGGGGCTGCAAAAATATCATCCAGCTTCATGCGCACCCCCTGCGCCCCATCGGGCAGGCGCAACAGGCGCGCCGCATCATTCAGGGCAATGTAGGCCAGCATGGAATCCACATCGGCACCGATGGAAAAAATCCCCACAATGGTGAAGCGCTTGAACCGGGGCACCACCCCCGCCGCCGAGGCCGATGCCTCCGGCAGCACCAGCGTGACCCGGTCACCCACCTGCAGGCCCAGCCCATCGGCCAGCCCCTTGCCGACCACCATGCCAAACCCGCCACTCTGCAACGCATCCAGTGAGCCGGACTGCATGTGCTGATTGATGATCGACACAGTTTTTTCATAGCGCGGTTCGATGCCGGTGACCATCACCCCGGACACCTGCCCCCCCGCCGTGATCATGCCCTGCACCTGGGTAAACGGGGCGGCTGCCAGCACATGCGGCTGTTTGCGTGCTTGGTCGACGAGCAACGGCCAATCCGGCAAAATTTCGTTCGCTGACACACTGGCCTGCGGTATCATGCCGAGAATCCGGCCACGCAGCTCCCGGTCAAAGCCGTTCATGACTGACAGTACCGTGATCAGGACCGCCACCCCCAGGGTCAGCCCAATCATGGACACCAGGGCGATAAAGGATATAAAGTGGTTGCTCCGCTGCGCGCGGGTGTAGCGCCACCCCACGAACAGTGCGATCGGTTTGAACATACGATCCATCCGAGGACAGGAAAAAAATGATGTCAATGCAGGACATTCCAGCTGGTGAACGCCGCCTACTTTCCCGCATCAACGCCAGCATGCGCCTAAACTACCAGATCATCACCCGCGATGAAGCCCTGAAAGACCCCTACGATCCGGGCTTCGTGCTGCCGCGCTACTTCCTGCTGCTGGCCGAACTTGACCAGCTGGATGCGGTCAGCAGCGAGCTGTCGTTTGGGCTGCGCAGCACCCAGCCACAGATCATGCAGATGCTGGACCTGATCAATCAAAAGCTCAACCTGATCACTGGTGCCCTGTACGATGCCATGGTGGAATCGATGCTGCCGACGCCGACCCGGGTCAATATCTCTGAAAGCGGCCTGTCGTTCTACGCGCGCGAACGCATCATGCCCGGCCAGCACGTGCACCTGACCCTCAGCCATCCGAGCAACACCTTTCACCTGGCGGCCACGGCCCGGGTGGTGTACAGCGAGGACGAAGACCTGGAAGGCTTCCGCACCGGGGCCTACTTCATCAGCCTGCACCCGAGTGACCGCACCAAACTGGCCGAAAGCATCAACCAGAAGCGCAACGACGAGCTGTCGCTCGGCTCGCTGAACCTGCCCAGCAACATCGAGTGAATCCGGCCCGCACTGGCCGCGCCTAGGGTGACCGGATTGGCTGCGGCATGCTGTGTGGTTTTTGTCAAAAAACGCCAGAAATTCAGCGTCCCGGCCGCAGCCGGGCCTGACGCTGCAGCCGCTGGACGGTTTTTTCCAGCAGATCGGCAAACTGCTTGCGGTCGTTGGCGGTCATCGGTCTCGCGCCGCCGGTCTGCACCCCGCTGCCGCGCAGCATGTCCATGTAATCACGCAGGTGCAGGCGTGCGCGCACCGTGGACGCATCCAGCAGTTCAGCCCGCGGGCTGATCACCACCGCGCCCTTTTCCACCGCCTGCGCCGCCAGCGGAATGTCCTGCGACACCACCAGATCCCCCGGCTGACAGCGCGCAATGATCTCGGCGTCGGCCCGATCCGCACCGGACTCCACCTGCAGCGCCCGGATCAGCCCGGATGGCGCAATGCCCAGCGGCTGATTGGCCACGAACACCAGCGGCAGGCGGTGGCGGTCCGAAGTCTTGATCAGCAGATCGCGCAGCAGGCGCGGACAGGCGTCCGCGTCCACCCAGATGGTCAGCAGCGGTGCCGCGTCAACAGGCATCGGACCCCCTCAGCGCGGCTGCATGCGGATGGCGCCATCCAGACGGATGGTCTCGCCATTCAGGAAGGCATTTTCAAACAGGTGCACCACCAGCTGGGCGTATTCAGACGGGTGTCCCAGCCGCTTGGGGAACTGGGTCATCTCGATCAGCGGGGCTTTGACCTGATCAGGCAGTGCCTGCATCATCGGGGTGTTGAAAATCCCCGGGGCAATGGTGTTCACGCGGATGCCGACACTGGCCAGATCCCGGGCAATCGGCAGGGTCATGCCGACGATGCCGGCCTTGGAGGCAGAATAGGCCGCCTGTCCCACCTGGCCATCAAACGCAGCCACCGAGGCGGTGTTGATGATCAGGCCCCGCTCGCCATCGGCATTCGGGGTGTTGTGCTGCATCTGTTCGACGGCCAGCCGCAGCACGTTGAAGCTGCCGATCAGGTTGATGTCGATCACCCGGCGGAACAGGTCCAGCGCGTGGGCGCCCTGCTTGCCCACGGTCTTGCTGGCAACGCCGATGCCAGCGCAGTTCACGCAGCCATCAATGCGCCCCCACTCGGCCATCACCCGGCGGATGGCCTGTTGCACCGAGGCTTCGTCGGTCACATCCACCGCACAGCTGAGCAGCCGCTCACGCGCAGGCACCTCACGCAGGTCCATCACCATCACCCGCGCCCCCTTGGCCAGCAGGGCCTCTGCCGTGGCGGCCCCCAGTCCTGACCCGCCTCCAGTCACCAGCACCACCGCGTTGTCCAGATTCATTGCTGCTTCCTTTTTTTCCTGAAAAAACCGGCCCGTTCAGGACCCACCCACTGGCCTGGCGCTCCGGCGCACGGCACCGCTGACCCAGGGGCGCAAGGCCCCGGCGCCCCGCCATTTAACCACAGCCCCCGGTCAATGCAGTGGCACAGTGCACCAATTTTTCCGGTTCTGCCCCGGCAGTGGTTGATTTTTGCCAGCCGACACCCATGCTATAGGCAATGTTCTGTGTTGCTGGATGGCTTATGACTGCTGTTACCCCCCACACCCAGCCTGTGCCGGTGCAGACGGTGCCCTGTGACCTGATGGGCAGTCACGCCCAGCACTGGATGTCCTTTGGCCTGACCGCACCGGATCAGGTGCCGCCGCTGTTGCAGCAGGCGGTGGACCATTCGGGTCTGGCCCGTGGCCTGTGGCCTGCGCAATCGCCGCTGCCAGAAGACTTCTGGTGCCTGCAGGATGACCGCAGCGCCGTGGGGGTCGTGCAGCTGATTGAGGTCAAAAACGGCCATCCGGTGGGCCTGCGCAATGCCTTTCCCTGGGTGCACAGTCCGCACCAGTACCGGGCCCGCCTGCACCAGATCATCCACTGTCCCGACACCGACGATGCGGTGCTGGAGCTGGTGGTTGCCGGGGTGCGGGTGTTTGCCTTTGACCCGTTCTACCGGCTGAACGCCCTGCTGTACCAGGCACAGCAGGACTATCAGGTCTATCTGGGTGGACTGGTGCACCAGCTGGAAAAAGTCTCCTCCGAAGATGTGCTGGAAATCACCGACCCGGAAGCGATCCGCTACCACCGGGGCCTGAATGCGATTCTGGCCGAGGCCCCTGATCTGGACGACGAAACCCTGCAACAGCGCCTGCAGGACTGGCAGCCCGAGGGTGAGGAAGACCTGCTGCCGGTGACGGTGAACCTGAGCCACATGGCCGCTTATCTGCAGGGCGATCAGCCCGGCCAGCAGGATGAGGCGTGGATTGCCGGCAAGATCATCGGCCAGAGCCGCTGTCGCTATGCGGGACATGATTTTGTGCTGCACGATGTGGTGATCCAGCGTGAAGACCCCGACCAGCCGCTGGTGGTGCGGCTGGCGCAGTCCGTGAACCAGTTTGCAGATTCAGACCATATTTTTGCCGTGGGCGATTATGTGCGCGGCAACATCTGGCTACAGGGCAGCATTTATGCTATGAGTTCAGGTCTTGAGCCTTCATTGTCCTGACCCCCATGAAAACGGCAGCTGTTTCGGTTTATCACGCACTTGACCGGGCCACACTGGTGCCCGTGATGTTTTTTGTGCTGGGCATGCTGCTGTCGGTGCGTTTTCTGGGGCTGATCCGCACCAACACCGCGCACGGCGGCTCCCCCCGCTTCATTGAAGCGCTGGATTTCCTCATTGCGCACCTGCTCGGGCGTCAGGGCGGGACGGTTGCGCTGTACGTGGGCCGGTGATCTGACCGGGGTGTTTGCTGCAGCAACCTGTCCGGGATCGACGGTTTTGCGTTGGTGCTTCTGATGGACCACGGCACCGGCTGGCGGGGTGGTGTAGCCCCGGCGGTCCCGGCGCTGGTCAGTGGGCACCACCAGCACTTCAACCGGCGGCGGCACGGCCGCTGTCATGGGCACTGCCGCCATGGTCGGCGTCTCCGCAGCCGGTGTGGCCGGGACAACAGGGGATGTGGCTTCCGGAGCCTTGGCCCGGGGCAGTTCATGGTGGGGTGTGGCCGGGCTGTTGGCCCAGACCGTGGTGCTGGCCAGGGCCAGCACCAGCACACCCAGGGATTTGACATGCATCATCGCGTTGCTCCTCAATCAACAGGCTTCGGGATGTCCCGCAGGCCGGTCCGAAGACCTGCCTGATCTAGAGCATGCGGCGTGACTGCAAGGTCACAGTCACTCGGTCATGCCCAGAATCTGCTTGAACAGGTCTTTTTGCTTCTGGCTGGGGCGGGCCGTCTGCAGCGCCATCAGCTGGGTCATGTCGCCTGCCACCTTGATCTTGCCGCTCATGAACGCCTGCATGGCTGCTGCGGTGTCAAACTCCAGGAACACCTTGCGCAGGGTGTCCGCATCGAGGGTGATGGTGGTCTGGGAGCTGTCGGCACGGCCACGCTGGATGCGGCCATTGGCCAGCGACAGGTCCACAGCGCCGGCCGGGGTGTCAGCCACGGTCAGGTTCAGTGCGGTGTTGGCCAGTGCGGGCGGCACTTCCAGGTCGCCAGCAGCAGCGGTCAGTTCTTCTACTTTGTCAAACCAAGCCGGGGTCAGAAATTGAGCCATGAAAAAAGCATCCTCGTTCGTTTAGTGTGTGGCAGAAGGTCAAATTTCCGCCAACCCAGCCACCCGTCTGTGTCACATCAGGCTGATGTGAACCCCCCACCGGCGGCCGTGGGTCTGTTGTATCAGCAATTTTTATTAAAAAAGCAAGAGGCTATAAAAACTTTTCAATAATTCGACAATCCGAGTGCATGTTTTTCAAAAAATCCCTAAAATATGTCCTTGTTTGAAAAGTCAGGAAAACCACGTCTTTTCTGAGCAATTTGGTTGGCTTTTGGGAGTTTTTCCGGTCACCAGACTGCTTGCGACAGGATGTCTTTTTCCTAAGTTTGCACTGTCACCAGACCGTTGTTATGGCGCGCTGGTGCCCAAGGAGCCTGCGCATGAGCCAATCTGCCTCTGCCATTGCCCCAGTTCGTTATGAAACCGACGTGGTCCGTCTGTTCACCATCATGACGATTGTGTGGGGCATTGTTGGTATGGGTCTGGGGGTGTTTATTGCCTCCCAGCTTGCCTATCCCGCACTGAATTTTGACATCCCGTGGCTGACCTTCAGCCGCCTGCGCCCGCTGCACACCAATGCGGTGATCTTTGCGTTCGGTGGTTGCGGCCTGTTTGCCACGTCCTATTACATCGTCCAGCGCACCTGCCAGACCCGCCTGTTTGCGCCGTACCTGGCCTGGTTCACTTTCTGGGGCTGGCAGGCGGTGATCGTGGCGGCAGCCATTTCCCTGCCGCTGGGCTACACCTCGTCCAAGGAATACGCCGAGCTGGAGTGGCCGATTGACCTGCTGATCACGGTGGTCTGGGTGTCGTATGCCATTGTATTCTTTGGCACGCTGATCAAGCGCCGCACCTCCCACATCTATGTGGCCAACTGGTTTTTCGGTGCGTTCATCATCACCATTGCCCTGCTGCACGTGGTGAACAGCATGGCCATCCCGCTGTCGTGGATGAAGTCCTACTCGCTGTATTCCGGTGCCACCGATGCCATGGTGCAGTGGTGGTATGGCCACAACGCCGTGGGCTTTTACCTGACCGCAGCGTTCCTGGGCATGATGTACTATTTCATCCCGGTGCAGATTGGCCGTCCCGTGTACAGCTATCGCCTGTCGGTGGTACATTTCTGGGCCCTGATCGCCCTGTACATGTGGGCCGGTGGCCACCACCTGCACTACTCCGCCCTGCCGGACTGGACCCAGTCGCTGGGTATGGTGTTTTCGCTGATCCTGTTTGCACCGAGCTGGGGCGGCATGATCAACGGCATCATGACCATGTCGGGCAGCTGGGACCGCCTGCGCACCGATCCGATCATCCGCTTCCTGATTGTGGCCCTGTCGTTCTATGCGATGTCCACCTTTGAAGGCCCGATGATGTCGATCAAGACCGTCAACGCCCTGTCGCACAACACCGACTGGACCGTGGGCCACGTGCACTCCGGCGCACTGGGCTGGGTGGGCATGATCACCATGGGCTCTGTGTACGTGCTGCTGCCGCGCCTGTGGGAACGCCAGTCGATGTACTCGACCCGCCTGATCAACCTGCACTTCTGGCTGGCCACCATCGGCATCATTTTCTACATCGTTTCCATGTGGATTTCGGGCATCACCCAGGGTCTGATGTGGCGCGCCACCAACCCGGACGGCACCCTGACCTACAGCTTTGTGGAAAGCGTGGTGGCCTCGCATTGGCCCTATGTGGCCCGCGCCTTTGGCGGACTGCTGTACTGGGCTGGCATGCTGGTCATGGCGTACAACGCTTACATGACTATCCGCTCGCCGGCACCGGCTGTTGAAGCCAAAACCCCTGTTGTGGCCTAAGGAGCTTGATGAACATGGCTCAGAATGCCCATGAAATTGTCGAAAAAAACACCGGCCTGCTGCTGATCTTCATCGTCATCGCCATCAGCTTCGCCACGCTGGTCGAGATTGTCCCGCTGATCTATCAAAAGGACGTCAACACCCCGGTTCAGGGCCTCAAGCCCTGGACCGCGCTGGAACTGGAAGGCCGTGACATCTACATTCGTGAAGGCTGCCACGTCTGCCACACCCAGATGGTGCGCCCACTGCGGGCCGAAACCGAGCGTTATGGGGCCTACTCGCGTGCCGGCGAATCGGTCTGGGACCACCCGTTCCTGTGGGGTTCCAAACGCACCGGACCCGATCTGGCCCGTGTCGGCAAGAAGTACTCGGATGAGTGGCAGAAGGTCCACCTGATCAACCCGCGTGATGTGGTGCCGGAATCGGTGATGCCCAGCTACCCGTGGCTGGCCAAGAACACGCTGGACAGTTCAGACATCCAGGCCAAGATGCGCCTGTTCCGCGACCGCTTCGGGGTACCGTACACCGAAGCCGAAATTGCTGCTGCACCCGATCAGGTGCAGGGTCGTACTGAACTGGATGCCGTCGTGGCCTACCTGCAACAGCTGGGCGTGGCCATGCGGGGTCAACGCTGATGAGCATCGGAGTCTGGCAGTCGATTGCCACGGTACTGGCCATGATTGCATTTGCGGGTGTCAGCTGGTGGGCCTATAACCCCAGAAACCGCAAACGCTTCGAGGACGATGCACGGATCGCGATTGACACCGATCCGCAGCACCAGGCTCCGGATCGCACACCACCTTCAAGAGAGAAACAACCATGACCACGTTCTGGAGCATGTGGATCACCGTGTTGTCGCTGGCCTGCTGGGCCAGTGTGACCGCACTGCTGGTCTTCGTCCTGCGCCTGCGGCCCCATCTGGAAGAAGATGGCACCACTGGCCACGTTTATGACGGCATCCGTGAATTTGACAAGCCCATGCCGCGCTGGTGGCTGATCTTTTTCTGGATGACCATCGTATTTGCCCTTGGCTACTTCCTGGCCTATCCAGGCCTGGGCAACTTTCCCGGCCTGCTGAAAATCCAGCGTCTGGATGGTTCGGTGGTCAACTGGACCTCTGCCAATGAAATGCAGAATGACTTTGACCGCAACAACGCCAAATTCCTGGCCAGCTATGACCAGAATTTTGCCCAGAAAACCGTGCTGGAGCTGTCTGAAGACCCACGCGCACTGAAGGTCGGCCAGCGGCTGTTCCTGCAGAACTGCGCCGTCTGCCACGGCTCGCAGGCCAAGGGCGCCAAGGGCTTCCCGAACCTGACCGACAACGACTGGCTGTATGGCGGCACCCCGGACAAGATCCTGGAAACCATCCACAAGGGCCGTCAGGGTGGCATGCCCGCCTGGCAGGAAAAACTCGGTGAAGACGGCGTAAAAGCCACGGCCGAATACGTGCTGTCGCTGTCTGGCCAGACCAACCTGAATGCCGGTTGGGTGGCAGAAGGCGAAAAGCTCTACAAAGCCAACTGCGTGGCCTGCCACGGTGCTGACGGCAAGGGCAACCAGGCGATTGGCTCGGCCAACCTGACCGACAACATCTGGCTGTATGGCGGCGACCGTGCCACCATCCGCCAGACCCTGCGGTTTGGCCGTGCTGGCCAGATGCCGGCGTGGGAACAGCAACTGGGCGAGCAGCGCATCAACCTGCTGGCTGCCTATGTCTACAGCCTGTCACCGCATCAATAATCCACCGGGTCCACAGGGGTTCGCCCCTGTGGAGACCACCGATTTTCCTGCAATAGTTTCAAAAAAAATATATAATATAACAAGACAACCCAGCAGCCCGCTGCTGGCACTTCGTCTCTCGTCTGGTCAATGGTGAACTGCCCATGAGCGCAAAGATTCCCCTGCAACAGGTGCCTGATGACGCCGTCAAGCATCATGATCCCTTCCTGCCGATCAGTCGCAAAAAACCGCAGCCACGCTTTGTGATTGGTTTTTTCCAGCACATCCGCCTGATCAGCATGTACGCGGTGCTGGCCCTGTTCGTGGGCCTGCCGTGGCTGCGCTGGGATGGCCGACAGGCACTGTGGTTCAACATCCCTGAGCGGCAGTTTTTTGTGTTCGGGGCCACCTTTGCCCCGCAGGACTTCTTCATGCTGTCCTGGGTGTTCATCATGGCCGCACTGACCCTGTTTGTGGTCACAGTGTTCGGGGGCCGGGTGTTCTGTGGCTATGCCTGCCCGCAGACGGTGTGGACGCATTTGTTCATGCAGGTGGAAAAATGGTTTCAGGGCGACCGCAATGCGCGCCTGAAGCTGGACAAGCAGCCGCTGAGCTTCAACAAGGTCTGGCGCAAGGGTGCCACCCATGCGGTGTGGCTGCTGCTGGCCTTCATCACGGCGGCCAGTTTTGTCAGCTATTTTGCCTCCACCGACAGCATGTACACCGCCTGGACCCAGCTGCAACTGGGTGGCCTGAGCGTGCCGGTGCCGGACTGGAACAGCTCGATGCTGGTGTTTCTGACCATCTTCACGCTGGCCACCTACGGCAACGCGGGCTGGATGCGCGAACAGTTCTGCATCCAGGTCTGCCCGTATGGCCGGTTCCAGAGCGTGATGTTTGACCGCGACACCCTGATCGTCTCGTATGATTTCAACCGGGGTGAACCGCGTGGTTCACGCAAAAAGGGCACCCACCCGGCCGACAAGGGCGACTGCATCGACTGCGACCTGTGCGTGCACGTCTGCCCCACCGGCATCGACATCAGGAATGGCCTGCAGATGGCCTGCATCCAGTGTGCCGCCTGCATCGACGCCTGTGACAGCGTCATGGACAAGATGAACTACCCACGCGGTCTGGTGCGCTACACCACCGAGCGCGAGCTGATTGACCATGAAAAAACCCACTGGCTGCGGCCCAGGGTGCTGGGTTACACCGCCTTCCTGCTGGCGCTGTTTGCCCTGTTTGCCTTTACCCTGTACAAGCGGGTGCCGATCCAGTTTGAGGCCATCCGTGACCGCAACCAGCTGTATTCGATCCAGACCGATGGCTCGGTCGAAAACGACTACCTGCTGAAGATCAGCAACAAGACCCAGCAGGAGCAGACCTATGCGCTGACGCTGGCCGCGCCGAAGGGGCTGCGTCTGGAAAACCGTCAGAAGCAGATTTTCCTCGACCCGGGCGAAGTCTATCAGGTGCCCGTGGCGGTGATTGGCCAGCCGGGCCAGTTCAAGGCCGGGGAAACCCCGATCCTGTTCACCGTCACCGGGCTGGATGACCCCTCGCTGACCGCCACGGTGGACAATGTGTTCCGTGCCCCGACCAGTGCAGAACTGCGCAAACTGCAAAAAGCCGAAAGTGGAGACGACTGATGGCCACTGACCCTGCAACGCAAAAGCCCTGGTACCGCCACCCCTACCTGTGGCTGGTGCTGGTGCTGCCCGTGATCGCGGTGGTGGCATCGCTGAGCTTTGTGCGGCTGGCCTTCAGCCATCAGGACGACATGGTGCGCGACGACTGGTACATGGACGGCAAGACGCTGCGCCAGGACCTGTCCCGCGACACCCTGGCCAAACAGCTCGGCCTGAGCGCACAGGTTCAGGTCAGTCCGTCCGGACAGGTGGACGTGCACTTTGCCAGTGAAAAACCCGTGGTCTGGCCTGCACAGCTCTGGCTGGGCTTTTTTCACCCGGTCAAACAGGCCAGGGACATCCAGATCACCCTGCGCTTGCAGGCGGATGGCCACTATCAGGCCCAGGCCCCGGCGCTGCTGCAGGCGCGTGGCCGCTACCATGCCGAGCTGGAAAACGGCGGCGACTGGCGGCTGCAACAGGAGGTGCTGCTGCCGCTGCAGCAGCTGACCCTGCGTCCGCTGGAACGCATCCAGTAAGTCAGCGCATGGCCTCTGCACTGCACCCAAAAAGCCGCACCCGCTGTGCGGCTTTTTTGTTGGCGGATGTTCAGCCCAGGGTGAGGTTCAGCACATCCAGCCGCTGTGGGTCGGCGGGCTGCGGCTCGGGCCGGTCGGCCTTCAGACTTTCAAAATCAAACAGCTCACGGTCCACCAGCTGTGACGGGGCAACGTTCTGCAGGGCGCCAAAGATGCTGTGCAGCCGCTTGGGAAATTCTTTGTCCCACTGGCGCAGCTGCTCGTTGATCACTGCCCGCTGCAGGTTGGCCTGACTGCCGCACAGGTTGCAGGGGATGATCGGAAAATCCCGCATCCGCGCGTATTTGATGATGTCTTTTTCTTCGACATAGGCCAGCGGACGGATCAGGATGTTGCGGCCATCGTCAGACTTGAGCTTGGGGGGCATCGCTTTCAGGCTGCCGCCATGGAACAGGTTGAGAAAGAATGTCGCCAGAATGTCGTCGCGGTGGTGGCCCAGGGCCACCTTGGTGGCACCGATTTCCTCGGCAAAGCCATACAGCGAGCCGCGGCGCAGCCGTGAGCACACCGAACAGTAGGTCTTGCCTTCCGGGGTCAGCCGCTTGACGATGCTGTAGGTGTCCTTTTCGAGGATGTAGTGCGGCACACCACGGGCGGTCAGGTAGTTGGGCAGCACGTCCTCAGGGAAGCCCGGCTGCTTCTGGTCCAGATTCACCGCAACGATCTCGAACTGGATCGGGGCAATCTTCTGCAGGCCCAGCAGGATGTCCAGCAGCGTGTAGCTGTCCTTGCCACCGGACAGGCAGACCATCACCTTGTCGCCGTCTTCAATCATGTTGAAATCACGGATGGCATGGGCCACCTGACGGCGCAGCTTTTTTTGCAGGCGGTTGAAGGCGGTGGTCGTGGGTGCGGGTGGCAGCAGCGTCTCGGGCTGGGCCGGCACAAACAGCTGGGGCTGGTCAGTCATACAACACCGTGACAGGATTGGCCAAAACAGGAAAGGGCGTGATTTTACCCGAAATTGCCCGCGCTGCCGATGGGCAATCCACCCGCAGGCCGAATCGTCCAGCGTGTGACCGCACCCGCCCCTGCCCGCCGTGTTGCGGACTGCTGGTTTTCCCGGCAATTGTTTGTCCAGTGGCTTGCACTCTGGCTTTTTGCGCTACAGCAAACACTTAGCAAGTTTTCCACAAAACCTGTGGATAAGTCTGTGGATAAGTGTGGTCTTGACAGCGTAAAAGCCGCCATTTCCAAGCCTTGCAACAGATTGATTATTTTTTAATCTATCAAAAAAAATACATGAAATCAAAGATCTATTTTTTACAACCACTCGCCTGTTTAATTTTTTTTTTGATCTGGCCGCCTTGACATCGGCCTGACACGTTGACACAAAACAGCATCACCCTGCCAGGGTCTGTAAAAGAAACCTTGGTTCCAGGCCGGTTTTTGTTAAACTGTCTGCAAACACCCCATGGAGCAGGATGCCCAATGCACCCCACTGCCTGTGCCCGCCTTGCCTTGCTTGGTCTGTCCGTGCTGCTCTGGCCCGCAGCCCATGCCGGCAAGATGTACGTGTTCAAGGACCGCGACGGCAACGTGCTGCTCACCAACATGGTGTTCAACCAAAAACCACGCGGCGAGCAGTTCAGTGACTACACCACCAAGGTGAAGGTCACCTACTACCCCGACACCAATGTGCACAGCTACCGCAACTGGGGCAGCAGCGAATCCTCGGTCCTGCCCTCCTACAGCAAGAACCGCGACGCCTATGACGGGCTGATTGCCAGCGCGGCCAGCACCCATGGCGTGGACCGGGGCCTGATCAAGGCGATGATGCACACCGAATCCGGCTTCAACCCCAACGCCCGCTCTCCGGTGGGCGCACAGGGGCTGATGCAGCTGATGCCGGCCACGGCGCGGCGCTTCGGGGTGGGCAACGCCTGGGAACCTGCGCAGAACATCGACGGCGGGGTGCGCTACCTGCGCTTTTTGCTGAACCGCTACAACAATGACCTCGAAAAAGCTGTGGCGGCCTACAACGCGGGCGAAGGCAACGTGGACCGCTACGGCGGCATCCCACCGTTTGCCGAGACCCGCGATTATGTGCGCCGGGTGCTGAGCCGCTACCGCAACCTGTACAGCAGCAGTGCCGGTCCAGCCCCGGCACCGGCAGACACGCTGGCCCGTGACAGCAACGCCACGGCAACCCCCCGCCAGCGGCCCATCACCCTGGCGGCGATCACCCCCGGCAGCGACGATGACCGCTACACCCAGACTGCGCTGAATGCGCTGTCGCAGGGGTCGCGCTGACCGGCCTGCAGGCCCGGACTCACCAAAAGCGCATTGATTTTGCGTCAGTCATCCTTAATCTGGTTTAAGAAAGCCTGAACCTGCAGCGTGGCTGTGGGACAGGCCCCCAACCGCTGAGGATTTGATGACATGTTGAGGATCGGGTTGTTCCTGCTGACCAACCTTGCTGTGGTGCTGATTGCCGGGCTGGTGCTGTCGCTGCTGGGCGTGGGCAGCACCCACAGCGCCGGAGGACTCAATTACACCAACCTGCTGGTGCTGTGCTTCGTGTACGGCATGATCGGCTCGCTGGTGTCGCTGTTTTTGTCCAAATGGATGGCCAAGCGCAGCACCGGCACGCAGGTGATTGAGCAGCCGCAGAATCAGGCCGAACAGTGGCTGTTGCAGACGGTGCAGCAACTGTCCCAGCAGGCGGGCATCAAGATGCCGGAAGTGGGCATCTTTCCCAGCTTCCAGCCCAATGCCTTCGCCACCGGCTGGAACAGGAATGCCGCGCTGGTGGCGGTGTCCACCGGCCTGCTGGAGCGCATGAATGAAGACGAGCTGCGCGCAGTGCTGGCCCATGAGATCGGCCACGTGGCCAATGGCGACATGGTCACACTGGCGCTGATCCAGGGGGTGGTGAACGCCTTTGTGATGTTCTTTGCCCGCATCATCGGCAATTTTGTCGACCGGGTGGTGTTCCGCAATGAAGGCGATGCACCGGGGATTGCCTATTTTGTCACCAGCCTCATCATGGACCTGCTGCTGGGCATCGCGGCGTCGGCCATTGTCATGTATTTCTCGCGCATCCGTGAATACCGTGCCGATGAAGCCGGGGCCCGGCTGGCGGGCAAACCGGCGATGATTGCTGCGCTGCTGCGGCTGCAACAGGATCAGGGCCAGCCCGACCAGATGCCTGCGGAGATGAAGGCCTTTGCCATCAGTGCGGGTACGGAGCAGGGCTTTAGCCTGGCCGCACTGTTCCGCTCGCACCCGACCATCGAGCAGCGCATGGAGGCCCTGCAGCGGCTCTGAGCCTGCCTGCCCTGTCTGAACAGAAAAGCCGGCTGATGCCGGCTTTTTGCTGCAAGGGCGAAACCCCTTCAATCGTGCAGCAGCGCATTCAGGTCATCGACAATCGGGTTCCAGTGGTTGTCGGTCTTGTAGGCTTCCTTGAGAAAGGCACGCTGGCCCTCGCTCCAGAACCCGGCGTCGGAGATTTTCACCTCAGCGGGCAGGCGGTGGGTCTGGATGAACTGCTCGATCGCGGCTTCGCTGCTGTCCAGGCCAAGCTGGTCAAACAGGGTGTTCAGGGTTTGTGCGGTGGTGTCCATGGCTGAAAAACTCAAAAAAAACGTGCTTATACCTTGGCACAAGCACGGATTTTTTCAGTACCGCCGCCGTATCAGGTGGTAACGCTGCAGCCGCTTTGCGTTACCGCCTGTAGTCTGGGGCGTTCAGAATGCATCCTTCTCAAAGGTGGCACTGATCTTGTGGATGGTCAGGTCAGCGCCGTAATACTCTTCTTCCGGGTCCAGCCGCAGGCCCACCGTGCGCTGCAGCACGCCGTACACCGCCAGCCCGCCGCACAGCGCCACGGTGACGCCGACCAGCGTGCCAGCCAGCTGCGCCCCCAGCGATACCCCGCCCAGCCCCCCCAGCCAGGTCTGGCCAAACACCCCGGCCGCAATGCCACCCAACGCCCCGCACACCCCGTGCAGCGGCCACACCCCGAGCACATCATCAATGCGCAGGCGGTTCTGGGTGTAGGTGAACAGCACCACAAACAGGGCACCGGCCATCGCTCCGATCACCAGCGCCCCCACCGGGTGCACCAGGTCCGAACCGGCACAGATCGCCACCAGACCGGCCAGTGGGCCATTGTGCATGAAACCGGGGTCGTTTTTGCCGGCCCACATAGCCGCCAGCGTACCGCCCACCATGGCCATCAACGAATTCACCGCCACCAGACCGGAAATGGCCTCGGCGCGCTGGGCACTCATCACATTGAAACCAAACCAGCCGACAATCAGGATCCAGGCCCCCAGCGCCAGAAACGGAATCGACGACGGCGGGTGGGCCGACACCCGGCCATCCGAGCCATAGCGGCCCCGGCGCGGCCCCAGCAGCAGCACTGCAGGCAGGGCAATCCAGCCGCCCATGGCGTGCACCACCACCGACCCGGCAAAATCATGGAACGGCTGGCCAAACCAGCCTTGCAGCAGGTCCTGAAACCCCAGGTTGTTGTTCCAGACCATGCCCTCAAAGAACGGGTACACCAGCGCCACCAGCACCACCGTGGCCACCGTCTGTGGCTTGTATTTGGCCCGCTCGGCGATGCCGCCGGAAATGATCGCCGGAATGGCCGCCGCGAAGGTGAGCAAAAAGAAAAACTTCATCAGCTCGTAGCCATGATCGGCGGACAGGGCGCTGGCACTGACCAGAAAGTTTTTGCCATAGGCCAGGTGATAGCCCACAAAAAAATACGCCACCGCCGAGACGGCAAAGTCGCCGAGTATCTTGCCCAGCGCATTGACCTGGTTCTTGGCCCGCACGGTGCCCAGCTCCAGAAAGGCAAAGCCGGCGTGCATGGACAGAATCATCACTGCACCCAGCAGCAGGAACAGCACATCCTGACTGGTGTTGGCCATGAAAGCCCCCAATGTCCTGAAAATGCGCGCCAGTTTGCCTGAACCCCCTGACGCTGACAAATCAATTTTTATGCCGTTTTTTCACAGAATAAGCCTTTGAAAACCCGTGATGCGGCGCGATATTAATGCATACCCCCCTGCTGCCTGCCGCACTGTGCGCGCGGGCATTCTGGCGGGGCATTCACCGAGGTTCGCATGTCCCATTCTTTTTATCGTGGTGCGGCAGTGCTGGGTCTGGCCTTGACCCTGCTGCTGCCGGAGGCCCAGGCGGTGCAACCCTATCAGGCCGACTATCAGTTTTCGATCGGCAGCAAGTTCAACGGCTCGGCCAGCCGGGTGCTCAGTCAGGCCGCCAGTGGCCAGTGGACCTATCAGTTCCGGGCCAGAATCCCCGTGGTGGCCACCGCCACCGAGACCAGCTGGTTCAGTCTGGCGGGCCATCAGGTACAGTCACAGCGCCACCAGATGGACTACCGCATCCTTGGTCTCAGCAAATCCAGTGAAATCCAGTTTCAGGGTGGACAGGCGCAGGTGCGCCGCAACGGCAAAACCAGCCAGTACAGCACCCATGCGGGCACGCTGGACACCCTGAATCTGGAGCTGCAGCTGCGTGAGGACCTGAAAAACGGCGGCCTGCGTGACCGCTACTGGCTCAGTGATGACAAAAGCGAAGACCCGGTCCGTTTCGTGCTGCGCGGCAACGCCACCATCCGCACGCCTGCGGGCAGCTTTGACACCGTGCGGGTGGACCGCATCCACGAAGACCCGGCGCGCTCGACCTCGTTCTGGATGGCCCCCAAACTCGACTACCTGCCAGTTCGGGTCACCCAGAAGGACGACAGCATGACCTATGACATCCTGCTCAGGGCGTACCATCCCCGTTGAGCCCAGCCCGATCCTGCGCCTGCAGGCGGGGCAGCCGCTCAATCACCCAGCCGGTCCAGTACAGCAGATTGACCACCAGCACCAGCTCCACGGTGGTCCGCAGCGGCTCGGCCTGAAAGTACCCCAGCACCGCATGGCCGAGGTACAGCAGCAGGATCAGCCCGGCAAAAATCAGCAGTCGGCCATCGCGGCCCCGCCACAGCACCGGCAGCAGCAGCAGCCCCGGCAAGCCGCCCAGCCAGGCCAGCACATGGGCCTGGACCACCTGCACCGCGCTCAGCCACGGACTGATCAGCAAAAACCACACCAGCCACCCCACCGCGCTCCAGCGCAGCCAGTGCTGCAGCCGCACCAGTGGCCAGGATGCCCCCGGCAGCGCCATCAGGACGGCCCTCCCGTGGTGGCCAGCCGCTGCACCAGCCCAGCCAGCCTCCGGCCCTGTGCCAGCGCCAGTGCCCGTTCATCCGGGTGCAGCGGCTGGTCGTGGGCCACCCCGGTGACCCGGGTGGCCCCATATGGCGTGCCGCCCCGTGGGGTGCTGCTCAGCTGCGGCAGCGAATACGGCAGCCCCATCAGCAGCATGCCATGGTGCAGTAGCGGGATCATCATCGACAGCAGGGTGCTTTCCTGACCCCCATGCTGGGTGCCGGTGCTGGCAAACACACAGGCTGGCTTGCCCTGCAGGTCGCCCGCCAGCCAGCTGGCGGTGGTCTGGTCCAGAAAGAACTTCAGGCTGGCGGCCATGTTGCCGAACCGGGTCGGACTGCCCAGCGCCAGCCCGGCACAGTCGCGCAGGTCCCCGGCACTGCAGTACAGCTCGCCCTCCGGCGGAATGGGCGGGGCCGCCACCTGGGTGACCACCTGCACCTCCGGTACAGTGCGCACCCGCACCGCCACACCGGCCTGCTCCACCCCTTCGGCCACGGTCAGGGCCAATTCCCGGGTGGTGCCATACTTGCTTGCGTACAGCACCAACACGTACGGTTCATTCATGCGCCAGGCTCCTGCTGCAATGGTGGCCCTCAAACCAACCCACCACAAACCACCGCAAAAGCTGTACGCGCGCGGCGGCCATGGCTGTGGTAGCGTAAAAGCCAGCCTTTTGATTGTCGGTCAGTCTAACACGCCCTGCGCCCCCCGCGTGGGCTGGAGCATGCCATGCTGAATTCGCTGTTGTCGCGCCTGCCATTCCGGCAGTCGGTCTGGTTCAAGTTTCTGGTGTTTCTGGTGAAGCGCTTCGAAACCGACCAGTGCCGCGACAAGGCCGGGTCACTGACCTACACCACCATGCTGTCGCTGGTGCCAATCCTCACCGTGTTTCTGGTCATTGTGTCGTCGATTCCGGCGCTGGCCCCAGCCCGGGCCGAGATCCAGAGTGTGATTTACCGCAACCTGCTGCCGCAGTCGAGCGTACAGGTCAGCGAGTACCTCAGTGAATTTGCTGACAAATCCTCCAACCTGACGGCGCTGGGGGTGCTGTTCCTGTTCATCACCGCGCTGCTGATGCTGACCACCATTGAACAGTCCTTCAACCAGATCTGGCGGGTGAAGCGGCCGCGCACCGGGCTGGTGGCGTTTTTGCGCTACTGGGCGATCATTTCGCTGGGGCCGATCCTGCTGGGTAGTGCGCTGGTGCTGTCTTCAGCGCTGACGTCGATTGAGTTTTTGAACCAGAATTTCAATGGCTATGCCATCGACTGGAGCATCTGGCTGCGGCTGGCCTCGGTGCTGCTGACCGTGGCGGGATTTACCTTTGTGTACTGGCTGATCCCCAATTGCAAGGTCCCGCTGCGCGAATCGGCGATTGCAGCGGTGGTGGTGACGCTGCTGTTTGGGCTGCTGAAGTACAGCTTCGGGTTTTTGATGGCCAATTTCACCAGCTACAACCAGGTTTATGGGGCGTTTGCGGCCCTGCCGATTTTTTTGCTGTGGATTTACCTGACCTGGAATCTGGTGCTGCTGGGTGTGGAAATCACCTATGCCCTGACGGTGTTTCATTCGGCGGATCATTTGCCGCGTCACCCGGTGCTGGCGATTCTGGATGTGCTGAAGCTGTTTCATGAACGCCACCAGATCGGCGCTGAGGTGATTGACACCGAAGCCATGAGCGTGCTGGGGCGCACCGAGGTGGACCACTGGCCGGAATATGCCGAGGTGCTGCACACCCAGAACATCATCCGCAAGACCGAAGCGGGCGGCTATGTGCTGTCCAAAAACCTCGATCAGGTGGATTTCTGGCAATTCTACAAACAGCTGCCATTTCCCCTGCCGCGCCGTGAGGACCTGGGCAAGGTGCTGGCCGACGACACCTGGGTTCAGGTGATTGGCCCGCAGCTGGTGCAGTCGGACGAATACCTGTCGGCCAAGCTGTCGATTCCCCTGTCGAGGATTTTCAGCAGCTGAGCGTGCCGGGGACCGGATGCACGGCAGCCCCCTCATGTGCCCCCGAAAAGCCGTATACTAGCGGGCATCTTTGAGCAGCCAGCGAGTCGCCCGAATCATGCCCCTTGCGCCCCAGACCGTCATCAAACAGGATGACCTGATCGTCTCGATCAAGGACGCCCTGCAATTCATCAGCTATTACCACCCGCTGGACTTCATCCAGGCGGTGAACCGGGCCTATGAAGCCGAGCAAAACCCGGCCGCCAGGGATGCCATGGCACAGATCCTGATCAACTCGCGGATGTGTGCCGAAGGTCACCGGCCCATCTGTCAGGACACCGGCATCGTCAACGTGTTTGTCAAAATCGGCCAGGATGTGCGCTTTGACCTCAGCATGCCGCTGGAGGACGCCATCAACGAAGGCGTGCGCCAGGGCTATCTGGAAAACACCAACGTGCTGCGCGCCTCGATCCTGCGCGATCCTGCCTTTGGCCGCAAAAACACCGGGGACAACACCCCGGCGGTGATTCACTACAGCATCGTGCCCGGCAACACCGTGGAAATTGATGTGGCCGCCAAGGGCGGTGGCTCGGAAAACAAATCCAAACTGGCCATGCTGAACCCATCCGACTCCATCGTCGACTGGGTGCTGAAGACCGTCCCCACCATGGGCGCGGGCTGGTGTCCGCCGGGCATGCTGGGCATTGGCATTGGCGGCACCGCCGAAAAAGCCATGCTGCTGGCCAAGGAAGCCCTCATGGAAGAAATCGACATGCACGAGCTGCTCAAGCGCGGCCCGTCCACCCAGATCGAAGAACTGCGCATCGAAATCTTTGAAAAGGTCAATGCGCTGGGCATCGGCGCCCAGGGCCTCGGTGGCCTGACCACCGTGGTGGACATCAAGATCCGCGACTACCCCTGCCACGCGGCCGGCAAGCCCGTCGGCATGATCCCCAACTGCGCCGCCACCCGCCATGCCCACTTCGTGCTGGATGGCTCCGGCCCAGCCCACCTGCCTGCCCCGAAGCTGTCTGACTGGCCGGAAGTCACCTGGTCCACCAGCAAGGCCAAACGGGTCAACCTCGACACCCTGACCCAGGCAGAAATGAACAGCTGGCAGCCCGGCGATACCCTGCTGCTGTCCGGCACCCTGTACACCGGCCGCGATGCCGCCCACAAGCGCATGGTGGACATGATTGATCGCGGCGAACCGCTGCCGGTTGATCTGAAAGGCAAAATGATCTATTACGTCGGTCCGGTCGATCCGGTGCGCGATGAAGTGGTCGGCCCCGCCGGTCCCACCACCGCCACCCGCATGGACAAATTCACCGACCGGGTGCTGGAGGCCACGGGCCTGTTTGGCATGATCGGCAAGGCCGAGCGTGGCCCGGCGGCAGTGGAATCCATCAAAAAACACCAGGCCACCTACCTGATGGCCGTGGGCGGTGCCGCCTATCTGGTCTCCAAGGCGATCCGCGAGGCCGAAGTGGTCGCCTTTGCAGACCTGGGCATGGAAGCCATCTACCGGTTCGTGGTTGAAGACATGCCGGTGTCGGTGGCGGTGGACGTGAACGGCACCTCGGTGCATGCGATTGCGCCGCGCATCTGGCAGGAAAAAATCGGCAAGATCCCGGTCGTGGACGCCAGCAAATAATCCCCTCTCCCTTGCACTGCCGGACGGTGCAAGGGTGTTTTTTCATTTGCCCAGGGAAGAATCCAAGCCATGAAACGGTTGTGCACCGCCCTGCTGTGTCTGGCCGCCTGCGCCAGCAGCCACGCCACCCCGGCCAGACCGGACACCGTGAAGCGCTACATCGCGCTGACCCATGCCGAAGCCATGATGACCCAGACCCTCAACCAGCCCACGGACCTGCAGCCGCTGATTGCCCAGTTCGAACCTGATCCAGAAAAACAACAGGCCATCCGTGCCGCCAGTGAAGAAATCCTCAAGCGGTTCAGAAGCCGCCAAGACCCCCACAAGCTGGCGGGACTGCTCGAGCAGGCGGTGGCGCAGGTCTTCAATGAAGAAGAACTGCAGGCCGCCAGCCGCTTCTACACCACCCCCGAGGGCCAGTCCATGCTGAAAAAGACCCCCGAATTCGTGCAGCAGCTCATGCGGTCGGTGATGCCGGTCCTGTATGCGGATCTGGCCGCATCGGTTCGGGAAGTCGCCGCCCAGGCCGACCGCAACACGCTGGACCCGGCGACCGCCACCCCCTGAACGCCTGAAGGGTCCGGGGCAGCAGATGCCTCAGGCCACCACCGGATAGTGCACCGGCCCCCAGTCCAGCTGGGGGTTGTCCAGCATCAGCGCCACCATCAGCGGCACAAAATCCTGCATGAAACGCTGGCCATCCTGCACCTGCTGGCGGTTGACGCTGCTGGCATAGGTCGCGCCGCCATGCATCAGCTGGTTGCGCAGCACGTACAGCCGGTCCAGCACCACCATCAGCAGACTGGGCATGTCCTGATCCACCAGCGCCTGATGCGCGCGGCGCTTGCTGGCGGCAAAGCCACGCGCCCAGTCCAGGTTTGACTCACGCTGTGCCTCCCAGAAGGGTCC
This sequence comes from Pseudomonadota bacterium, assembly GCA_052034295.1. Classification (GTDB taxonomy): domain Bacteria; phylum Pseudomonadota; class Gammaproteobacteria; order Pseudomonadales; family Moraxellaceae; genus JBPOIS01. Next base: position 4,937 of record JBPOIS010000187.1, on the reverse strand, counting down.
ATACACATACTGGTTGTCGATCAGGGTGCGGATGAACTGCGAGTAGCGTGCCCACAGGCGCTCATACAGGCTGCGATGGACATCGGCCCGGTTCAGCTGCTGGATGAACAGCCGGAAGCTCTCGCGCTCGGCCAGCTGCCCGGCCAGCCCCTCGATCGCATAACAGCTGTTAAAGGCAATCCACAGGCTGATGAAACTGACATCGGCATCCTCCTGATAGCGCTCTGCCGCATCCAGCCAGCTGATGGCGCGGTGCAGGCGGATGGCGTGTGGCTCGGACAGCCGGGGCCGGGAGTGCTGCAGGCGTTGCTTGAGGGGAGAAGCCATGAACGGGGCCCTGTGATGTGGTACAACATGGTTTTTGGTCACCGGCAGGCCACGATGGGCCTGCCAGCCGTCAGAGCGGTCTCACCAGGTCAGCGGATTCCACAGCTTCAGCGGCAGGCCCACGATGACTTTTTGCTTTTCCACCACCCGCGCCGATTCCACCGGCTGTTTGGGCTGGCCGTTGAAGGTCGGCAGGTCCAGGTCACGGGCCGGGTCCGGATTGGCCACGAAGCTGTAGCCCGGCGTGTTCAGGGTGGCCAGGCGCAGGTCTTCCAGGGCAATGCTGCGGGTCACCTGCTGGAAGGGTCCAGCACCAATCAGCCCCAGCGAATCGTCCGGCCTGGGCCGGGTGTTTTCTTCATCGTAGCGCAGGTAGTAGGTCTGTCCGGCATCAACCTTGAAGTCCAGCGTGTGGCCTTTCTGGAAATAAATGTTGCCGATGGGCCGGCGCGTCACCAGCCGGTATTCCCCGGCGGGCAGCTCCAGCCAGTAATAATGGTTGTTGATCAGGCTGGGCAGGCGCTGCTTGTTGAGAAAAAAGCTCGGCGCCAGAATTTCCTGACGGTTCCACACGCTGTCCGGGCGATAAAAATACACCACGGCCACATTTTTGCGGTCCAGGGCCGGGACCGGCTGGAACAGCGGGCCGTCGCTGCGGATGAATTTGGGGTTGTCCGGGCGCATGATCCAGCTGCCCAGTGAAAACCCATGCGGCTTGAGGCGTTCGCTGAATTTTTCTGGTGTCTTGATGTCGATCGGCGTCAGGGTCGGTTTTGCATTGACCCTGGGGTCAGACACGGCGCCGCCGTGGCCCACCAGCGGCAACTGATCCTTGAAGCGGGTCATCTTGCCCTGCAGGCTGTGCATGGTGCTGCAGCCACTCAGGGCCAGGGTGGTCAACAAACTCGTGCAAATGATCGCGCGCATGGCATCCTCAGCCTGGGTGATGTCCCGGACAGGTCTGTGCCTGTCGGGTACTTCCTTTTTTCATTCCTGCTGCATTGTGTCAGAGCTTGCCGCCCCTCACAAGTCTGGCCGTCTGCCCAGACGGTCTGGATATAAAAAAACCGGCCCCAAGGGACCGGTCTGCGCATGGCCTGCCGGATCAGACGCTGGCCGGCGGGTTGATGCTGATTTCGACACGACGGTTCTGGGCACGGCCTTCCGGGGTGGCGTTGGAGGCCACCGGGCTGCTCATGCCATAGCCCACCGACTGGACGCGGCCCGCCGGAACACCGCTGCGGATCAGGTAGTTGGCCACGCTGTTGGCGCGGTCCTGCGACAGGCGCTGGTTGTAGGCGGCGCTGCCGGTGTTGTCGGTGTAGCCACGCACGGTGATGGTGGTCTTGTCATACTGGCTCAGGGTCGAGGCCAGCTGGTTCAGGGTGCCGGTGAAGCTGGAGGCAATCACGGCGCTGTCGGTGGCAAAGGTGATGTTGCCCGGCATGATCAGGTCTACCGCGCCGGTCTGCTGGTTGCGCTGGACTTCAACGCCAGTGCCCTGCATCTGTTCACGCAGTTTTTTCTCCTGCTGGTCCATGTACAGGCCCACACCGCCACCCAGCACGGCACCGATCGCTGCACCACGGCCACGGTGGTTCTTGTCCACGGCTGCACCAGCCGCAGCACCCAGCAGGCCACCAATGGCCGCCTTGTTCATGGTTTGCTGGCCGGTGTACGGGTCCGTGGTACAACCGCCCAGAATCAGCCCGGCAGACAGGGTGGTGATCATCAAAGCGCGCATAAAATTTCTCCAGAAAAAATCGGGCCTCAAGCCCTCTGTTGTCGACCCATGATGCGCCCAGGGCAGAACCGGCTACCATGCTGTTTTTGTTAAAAACTGCCGGTTTTGCTTACAGTGCTGATCCTTTGTGGCGACAATCTGTATCCTGACCCGGCAAGGTGCGAATTGTTGTGAATTCTGCAGCCACAATTGCACCACGGGCTGGCTATGCCTAAGATTTCCCTCCATTCCACCCTCTGTCAGGGAGTTTTGACCCATGGCACGTCCTGATTCCAAACGCACCCTTGCCGACTACCTGCGCGGCACCGTGATCGGTTTGGCCATGACCACCAGTACGGTCACGTTCGGGACCCCCATGCTGGCTGTCGGGTTGCTGGGGGCGCTGGCCCCGGCCAAACCCTTTGACGATGCGGCGATTGCCATCACCAACCGCTGGCTGGCGGTGAACAGCTGGCTGATTGAGCACGCCCTGCCCAACATCGAGTGGCACCTGACCCTGCCCGAAGACCTGAAAATGGACGGCCAGTACCTGCTGACCTGCAACCACCAGAGCTGGGTGGACACCACCGTCATGCAGTACATTGGCCTGTACCGGATGCCGCTGACGCGGTTTTTCACCAAATGGGAGCTGGTGTTCATTCCCTTTCTGGGCCTGTCGTTCAAGATCCTTGGCTTTCCGATGATGAAGCGGCACAGCAAGGCGCAGATTGCCAAAAATCCTGCCCTGCGCCAGCAGGATTTTGATGAAGCCCGGCGCTCCTGTGAAAAACTCACCCAGAAGCCCTACACCCTGCTCAACTATCTGGAAGGCACCCGGTTCACCGCACAAAAGCACGCCCAGCAGCAGTCCCCCTACACCCACCTGCTCAAGCCCAAGGCCGGCGGCATCGGTCTGGCGCTGAACATTCTCGGCCCGCAGGTCGATGGGGTGATCGACATGACCATCGTCTATCCCGATGGGGTGCCGGGCTACAGTGACTTCTGGATGGGCCGGGTGCGCCGTATCGGGGTGGACATGCGCCACGTGCCCGTGCCCGCCGGGCTGCTGGGCGGCGACTATGAAAACGACCTGGCCTACCGTGAAAAAATCACCGACTGGGTCAACACCCTCTGGGCCGAAAAAGACCAGAAAATCCGTGATATGCTGGAAAAATTCGGTGTGGACCCCGACCAGCACCCTGCCCCGCTGTCAGCCTGAGGGCCCCTGCCGTGAACGTCCAGCACTTTCCTGAGCCGAAGCAGTCCGGCGTTTCGCGCACCCAGCATCTGGGCCTGGCCTATGACATCGTCATGCTGGGCCTGATCGGCCTGAATGTGCTGGGCATCGGCCTGGACCTGTTGTTGATGACCCACATGGCCAGCACCGTGGCCAGTCAAGCCGGGCTCAGCGGGGAACTGCTGCATTATCGCCAGCACTGGCACCAGCCGTTCCGCAACCTGGACGAATGGTTCACGGCCTTTCTGCTTGGGGAAATCATCCTGCGCTGGCTGCTGGCCATTGTGCAGCACACCTATCCGCGCTGGTTTTTTTTCCCCTTTGTGCACTGGTATGAGGTGCTCGGCTGCATCCCGGCCTTGCGTGCCCTGCGACTGCTGCGGGCGGTGGCGATTGGCTATCGCCTGTACCGCATGGGCTGTCCGGTGATGCCAGCCGCCTGGCTGCGTCAGCTGCGGGTCTATTACGATATCGTGCTCGAAGAGATCTCGGACCGTATCGTCATCAACGTGCTCAATGGCGTGGAGCGGGAAATCCGCCAGTCACAGGGCAGTCATGACCTGATCCGCCAGCTGATCGAGCGCCACCGCGATGAGCTGCAGAGCGCCACCGAGCAGCTGCTGCAGATCAACCTGGCCACCCAGCTGCGCGTCCATCAGCCGGCCATCACCGCCGCCATCGGCGAAGTCACCCACCGGGCCCTGCAGGACGTGCCCGAGCTGCGGCGCATGCTGCGGCTGATGCCCGTGGTCGGCGGACTGCTGGAAAACCAGCTGCAGGTGATCGGCCAGCAGATTGCCGAGAGCCTGAGCCGCGAGCTGGTCGGCCTGATGGCTGCGCCTGCCCCCGAAGGCGAGCAGGCCAACGCGCTGATCCGCGTCATTGCGGCAGAAGTCAGCCAGGCCCAGCTGCAGACCCCGGCCACGGAATACCTGCTGGAATCGCTGGTGTATGAAACCCTGGACATGCTGCGCCGTCAGGTGGCGGTCCAGCAGTGGAAACAGCATTTTGCCGAAGACGGGGATGCAGACCCAGCCCGGTCAGCCTGAGCAACCCCGCGCACGGCACCGTTTTGCCGCAAAAAACCGCACACAGGCGATGACAGTGGCTTGGCTTTTGGTCTAGGATGCCAAGGCCCCGTTTTTTTATGCCAAGGGCCTGAAGCCCTACAGGAAACAACCATGAGTGTCATCCGCCTGACGGGCAAGATGGTCAATTTCAACCGCCTGACGGTCAGCAGCGACCAGCCTGACCTGCTGCGCCAGGCGCTGCAGGCCCTGGGCGAACAGCCCCAGCTCAATGTGATTCTGGACAGCACCGTGCCCCAGCCGCTGGCGCCGCTGCTCGACCTGCTGCGCAGCCATGGCCTGATTGTGATGGCCGTGATGGAGGGTCCGCTGGCAGAACAGGCCCGCGACCAGGGCATGGCCGTGCTGTCCGGCGACCGGCCGATGCAGCGGGTTCAGCCGGTCAGCGCCACCACGCCAGCAGCCCCCGCGGCACCGGTCACCCCGGTCCCGGCCGCTCCCGGCAGTGGCAGGACCGTGGTGCATCAGGACATGCTGCGCACCGGCCAGCAGCTGGTGGCCGAAGACAGCGACGTGGTGCTGATCGGCGACATGAACAGCGGGGCCGAGCTGATTGCTGGCG